>JACZJI010000040.1 GCA_014860665.1 Bacteroidales bacterium
CTACAGAATATAATGTTATCAGGACCGAATAGTGCAATCTGGGTATTTGTAATTTTTGTTGGCTTTGTGGTGGTGATTGTGAGTTCGATGATAGGGCTCTCATTTGTCCTCGGGGAGCGCCACCAGGATAAAGCCACTGGAGAACCCTATGAATCAGGCATTCCACCTACTGGTAATGCACGAATACGTTTTTCCTCGAGCTTTTATTTGATAGCCATGTTTTTCGTGATTTTCGATTTGGATGCTGCATTCATCATGCTTTGGGCAGTTTCTTTTCGGGAAGTCGGACTTGTCGGCTATATCGGTATTGCGATATTTATCACAATGCTGATCATACTCCTGATTTATGAATTAAGTACCGGAGCTCTTGATTTTGGGCCGAAGGGGAGAAAAATTTTAAAGTATAAAAACAAGACTTCATGAAATATACCATTGAAAAACCAGGCAGTGGGAATATTATCCCACAAAATGAATTGTCGGAAGAAAACCTGTACAAATCAGTATTGTTTGGGAAGCTGGACGAAATGATTGCATGGGGTAGAAAAAATTCCATTTGGCCATTCGGATTTGGCCTTTCCTGTTGTTTTGTGGAAATGGCAACTTCGCTCACAAGTCGTTACGATATTGCCCGATTCGGTGGTGAGGTAATCAGAAATACACCACGCGAAGCTGACCTGATGGTTATTGCAGGTACTGTTTTTCTAAAAATGGCACCTGTTATTGTAAGATTATACGAACAGTTGATGGCACCGAAATGGGTTATCTCCATGGGTTCTTGTGCAAATTCAGGAGGTATGTACGATATATACAGCGTTGTACAGGGAGTGGATAAAATCTTGCCTGTGGACGTGTATGTGCCAGGCTGCCCGCCACGACCGGATGCCTTTCTGGAAGGCTTGCTTTTACTAAGAGAATCCATTGGAAAAGAGCAACGTCCCCTGAGTTGGGTTATTGGTCCTAATGGTGTACAGAAAATGGAAAAAGTGAGCATGCGGGATTTGAAAAAGGAAGAAAGGAACAATATGGGAGACATTCGCCCAATGAATGAGATATAGAAAGGAATTCAAATCCGGAATTATATGAGTTTTAGCGGAAATACAATAATTGATGAGCTGGCATTAAAATTTGGTGGACAGGCTGTCTTGTCCCAGCAGCTAACACAAGACAAAATAACGACTTTTTGGATCAGTAAGGATTATCTGGTTCCGATATTGAAATATCTGAAAAACGAGATTTCCGGTCCTTTCAAAATGCTTTATGATCTCACCTGTATTGACGAACGGACAAGAACTCATCGTGAAGGCCAGCCACCCAGTGATTTTACGGTGGTTTATCATCTTACTTCATTAGAAAGAAATGAAGATCTTCGCATAAAAGTTCCGCTAAAAGATAATTATACCCTGCCCAGTATTACATCAGTTTGGGAATCAGCTAACTGGTATGAACGCGAAGTGTACGACATGTTTGGCGTCATTTTCAGCGGACATCCAAGGTTGACAAGAATTTTAATGCCTAAATCCTGGCAGGGGCATCCATTAAGAAAAGACCATCATACCCGGGCCACGGAAATCGACCCGTTCTCGTTGACTGACAAAATCCGCGAGGATGAAGAACTCAATCTTACTTTTAGTCCTGAAGAATATGGGATGAAAAGGCAAAGTGATGGCAGCGATTTCATGTTCCTTAATTTGGGACCACAGCACCCCGGAACGCATGGGCTTTTGAGACTAGTGGTTCAGCTGCATGGGGAAGATATCGTTGATATTGTTCCTGATATCGGATTCCATCACCGCGGTGCGGAAAAAATGGGTGAACGCCAATCTTGGCACACATTTATTCCATATACTGATCGAATTGATTATCTTGGAGGGGTGATGAACAACCTGGCTTACCTACTCTCTGTTGAAAAGTTGGGTGGAATTGAGGTTCCTGAAAGAGCCAGTGTGATCCGTATCATGATGAGCGAGCTTTTCAGGATCGCCAGTCATTTGGTTTGGCTGGGTACGTTTGCACAGGATTTGGGACAGTTGTCGCCGGTGTTTTATACTTTCAGTGACAGGGAACGTATTTTTGATATTGTTTCTGCTATTACCGGAGCCAGGATGCATCCCGCATGGTTCAGAATCGGTGGTGTGGCTCATGATCTACCCGATGGCTGGGAAAAGCTTATGCAGGATTTAGTGAATTATCTCCCTAAACGGCTGAGAGAATTCGATAAGATGATCATGAAAAACCGGATCATCAAGGCCCGAACAGTCGGTATCGGAGTTTTTACCACTGAAGAAGCCATTGAATGGGGCGTAACCGGAGCAGGACTTCGCGCAACAGGTTACAACTGGGATTATCGTAAAACAAGACCCTATTCAGGTATTGATCAATTTGAGTTTGATATCCCCTTAGGGAAAAACGGTGATTGTTACGACCGGGCAATAATTCGTATGGAAGAGATGCGTCAAAGCCTGCGAATTATTCAGCAATGTATCAACAATATGCCAGCCGGACATTACAAATCGGATCATGCGTTGGCAATACCTCCCCGGAAAGATAAAACAATGACAGATATAGAAACGCTTATTACACATTTTGTGGGTGTTTCATGGGGACCGGTTTTCCCTTCAGGAGAAGCCATGGTCCCGATTGAAGCTACAAAAGGTAGTAATGGTTACTATTTGATCAGTGACGGAAGTACATCAGCATATCGTGCACGGATACGGACTCCATCTTTTCCGCATATGCAGATGTTGCCATTTATTAGCAAAGGATACACAATACCGGATCTGTTATCGATTTTGGGAGCGATGGATTTCGTGTTGGCAGATTTGGATAGATAAGAAACTAAAAACAACAAATCACAATGTTGACTGATAAAGAAAAGAAAGAAATATTTGAAGAGGTAAAACAATATCCTTCCCCAAAAGGAGCTTGTATTGACGCTTTAAAAGTAGTGCAGGAGCATCGTGGATGGGTATCTGATGAGTCGGTGAAAGATATTGCTGGGATATTAGAGATGTCGAATGAAGAGGTAGACAGCGTGGCGACTTTTTACCCCCGCATCTATCGTAAACCTGTTGGGCGTAACGTTATCCTGCTTTGTGACGGGATTAGTTGTATGATAATGGGATATGAATCCATTTATGAACATATCTCAAAGCAACTTGGGATAAGTTTTGGAGAAACTACTGAGGATGGAAGATATACGTTACTTCCTATTTCATGCCTCGGTGATTGTGATCATGCCCCATCTATGATGATCAACAACGATCATTATAATAATCTGACGATAGAAAATGTTGTTGAACTGCTTGATGATTATAAATAGTGCACCATGGAAAGGCCTTTGACAGAACATATTAAACCAGGTGCTCCACCACTGACGTTTGAAGAATACAGAAAAGCAGGCGGTTATGAGGGCGTGCGAAAAGCTTTAAAGGAAATGTCGCCAACGGAGGTGACGAATCTTATAAAAGATGCAAAGCTGCTTGGAAGAGGTGGTGCAGGATTCCCGACGGGCGTAAAATGGAGTCTGGTGCCCATGGAACCGGATCGGTCGAAACCCAAATATCTGGTATGCAATGCCGATGAAATGGAACCTGGCACGTTTAAGGATCGCTATCTTTTGGAGGGAAATCCTCATCAGTTGATTGCAGGAATGATTGTTGCTGCCTATGCCATACAGGCAGACAAAGCTTATATCTTTCTTCGATGGGCATATAAAAAAGCCGAAAAAGCATTGCGAAAAGCTCTGGCGGAAGCCTACGAAGCCGGGTACCTTGGCGAAAATATCCTTGGGTCGGGTTTTAATCTGGACCTCAATATACACGTTAGTGCCGGAAGATATATCTGTGGTGAGGAAACAGCTTTACTCAACTCTCTCGAAGGAAAAAGAGCCATCCCCCGCACAAAACCACCGTTTCCAGCTGCCAGTGGTTTGTTTGGCAGGCCAACAGTGGTAAATAATGTGGAAACACTTTCCTGGGCATCTCATATTGTAAGTCACGGAGCTGCATGGTTTAAAAGCCTGAGTCTGACAGAAACGGGAGGCACCAAGATATTCGGTGTTAGCGGAAGGGTGAAGAATCCCGGTTTGTGGGAACTTCCTATGGGAACCACAGTGCGTGAGATATTAGAGGAACATGCAGGAGGTATGACTGAAGGTTATCGTTTCCGTGGTGCATTGCCCGGAGGTGCTTCAACAGATTTCCTTGTAGAACAACATTTGGATATTCAAATGGATTTCGCAACGGTGGCAGCTGCCGGAAGCCGGATGGGAACCGGAACGATGATTATTCTGGATGATAAAACCTGCCCGGTGGCTTTTCTTAAAAACATAGAACGGTTTTTTGCTCTGGAAAGTTGCGGATGGTGTACTCCTTGCCGTGAAGGTTTGCCCTGGGTCGAGAAGATTTTGACTGCCATTGAGGAAGGCAGAGGCAGAATGGAGCATCTGGATACATTGAAATCCCAGACAAAATATTTGGCTCCCGGCCACACGTTTTGTGCCCATGCGCCTGGTGCTGCGGAACCTCTGCAAAGCGGACTCAAATATTTTCATGATGATTTTGTACAGCATATTCACGATAAAAAATGCCCTTGGAAATGACAATGGTTAAAATTCAGATAGACGGAAAACAATACGAGGTAAAGCAGGGGAAAAACCTTCTGGAGGCTGGACTTACTCTTGGAATTGACATTCCTCACTTTTGCTACCATCCTGCTATGGGTTCCGTAGGTGCATGCAGACTTTGTGCAGTTAAGAAATTCAGGGACGCTGATGATAAACAGGGTCGTATTGTGATGTCTTGCCTGGAGCCGGTTACTGAAGGCATGATTATCGAAACCCGTGATGACACTTCCAAAGACTTTCGCGCATCGGTGGTTGAAGGCCTTATGACTAACCATCCCCACGATTGTCCGGTTTGTGATGAAGGTGGCGAATGCCATTTACAGGACATGACCGTCATGACCGGCCACAATTACAGGCATTTTGATTTTAAGAAGCGAACCCACAATAATCAGTACCTCGGGCCATTTATTGCTCACGAAATGAACCGCTGCATCCAGTGTTATCGCTGCGTGCGGTTTTACAGAGATTATGCCGGAGGGAAAGATTTAAATGTCTTTTCATCTCATAATCATGTCTATTTTGGCAGACATGAGGAGGGAACGCTTGAAAGTGAATTCAGTGGCAACCTGGTAGAGGTCTGTCCCACTGGTGTATTTACAGACAAAACCTTCCATAAGCATTTTACCCGTAAATGGGATCTTTCAAATGCTCCATCCGTCTGCACGGGATGTAGTGTGGGATGTAATATAATAGTCAGTGAACGCTATGGTTCTCTGAGACGAGTTATGAACCGTTATAACGGTGCGGTAAACGGTTATTTTATTTGTGATCGCGGGCGGTTCGGATATGAATTCGTTAATGATGAGAAACGAATCAGGACAATTAAAATTCGCCATAAAAAGAATGATAATCAGGAAGAAGCTGAAAATGAGACTTTGATTTCACTTCTGAAAACCGAACTGTCAAAAGATAAAAGAATCATTGGAATTGGTTCTCCAAGAGCCTCTATCGAATCGAATTTTGCTTTGTCTACTTTGGTAGGAAAAGAGAATTTTTATCATGGAATTTCCAAAAAAGAACATCTGCTGACTGACACTATCCTTAACTTTATGAAACAAAGCAGCATCCGTACGCCTTCCTTAAAACAAATGGAAAAGGCAGATGCTGTGTTGGTTTTGGGAGAAGATTTGGTAAATACGGCTCCTATGGTGGCTTTAGCATTGCGTCAGTCAACCCGAAATAAGTCTTTTGAAACCGCTGAGAAAAACGGAATTCCATCGTGGAATGATGCTCCTTTGCGTGAATTAGCACAGGATGAAAAAAGCCCGTTGTTTGTTATTACATCTTTCAAAGACAGTCTGGATGAAATTGCCGAAAATTCCATCAGAGAATCTTATGACGGAATTGCAAATCTTGGATTTGCAATGGCTGGCCTTTTGGATACAAAAGCTCCATCTCCTTCAAACCTGAACAAGGAACATCAGAATCTGGCTGAAAAAATTGCCACTATACTGAAAAATGCAAAGAATCCATTGATCGTTTCAGGAGTTCATTCCGGTGATGAAAGAATGGTGCAGGCAGCTTTGAATATGGCTAAAGCGCTGTCATCTGTCAATAAAAACTGTATGCTCAGCATGGTTTTGCCGGAATCCAACAGCATGGGATTAGCTATGATGCCTGGAAAATCTTTGGATGATTTGGCTTCACTTGAAGAAATTGATACATTGGTTGTTCTTGAAAATGATTTGTATAGAAGAGCTTCTGAAAAATCAGTGAACGCTTTATTTGAAAAGAGCAAAAAAGTAATTGTGCTTGATCATCTGATCAATAAAACAACGCAACGAGCCGATCTTTTGCTTCCTGCAGCCACTTTTGTTGAAGCCGAAGGCACATTGGTAAGCCATGAGGGCCGGGCGCAACGGTTTTACAAAGCCTTGCCTGACAAAGAGCCCGTTATGGAAAGTTGGCGTTGGATTGGTGAAATGATACAGGCTAAGGAGCAAAAACAAGAGGCTACCTGGAAGCGATTTGACGATTTAGTCGCTTCATTGACTCATGAACTGCCTGTTTTTGACGGGTTGGAGAAGCATATGCCTGATGCCGACTTCAGGATGCTCAATGAAAAGGTTCCGCGACAGACTTTGCGTTATAGCGGTCGTACTTCTATGAATGCGAAAGTTGCCGTCAGTGAAACGCGAATTACTTTAGATGAAGATTCACCGTTAACTTTCAGTATGGAGGGGCAGTCTGAAATGCCCCCTTCCTCATTGACGCCATTTTACTGGACGCCAGGCTGGAATTCTGTTCAGGCGTTGTATGGCTATCTGGATGAACCCAACGGTTCCATGAAAGGTGGTGATCCTGGTATTCGTCTTATTGAGCCTGCCGAGAATGACAATACGGAGTATTTTAAGGAAATGTCATCAACTTCTGAAAATCATGAAAGAGAGTTGCAAATTGTTCCGGTTTACCAGATTTTTGGAAGTGAAGAGCTGAGTACAAAAAGTCCTGCTTTGGCGAAACGCATCAAGGATCCATTTATTTATCTGAATCCAGAAGATGCAAAAGCAGTCGGCGTGGACGATGATGAACTGGTACATCTGGAGATAGACGATAATAAACTGGAAATCAAGGTAAAAATTGAAAATAGCTTACCAAAAGGTGTAGTAGGAATGGCAAAAAATTTCCCTGAAATGCCTTTTGTAATGTTGCCGGGTTATGGCCGGTTTAAAAAAATAAACAGCTAATTATGAATCATATATTGATTATAGTGGGGGTTCTTGTACTGGCTCTGACCATAGCTGCCGGATTGATTTGGGTTGAGCGCAGACTTCTGTCTTTATGGCAGGACAGGCTCGGACCGAATCGTGTCGGCCCATTGGGTCTGGGACAGGTGCTTGCAGATATGATCAAGCTATTCTTTAAGGAAGACTGGATTCCTCCTTTTGCTGATAAACCTGTATTTGTGCTGGCACCTGGAATTCTGGTACTTACTATTTTATTGACCTTTGCCATAATTCCTTTTGGTCCCCATTTTTATGTTTTTAATTCGAACATCGGAATCCTGTTTTTCCTGGGCAACTCATCGCTTGGGGTCTACAGTATTGTGCTTGGCGGTTGGGCTTCCAACAATAAATATTCGATGATTGGCGCTATGCGTGCTTCAGCTCAGATGCTTACTTATGAAGTGTTCATGGGACTTTCCCTTATGGGAGTGGTCATGATGGCTGACAGTTTCAATCTAAATACGATTGTTGAAGCTCAAAAAGGAGGATGGTTTATTATTCCACAGTTTATAGGCTTTGTGGTGTTTTTCATCGCCGGAGTTGCAGAAACTCACAGGCTTCCGTTTGACATTCCTGAAGCAGAAGGAGAACTTGTCGCCGGATATCATTCTGAATATTCCGGAATGAAATTCGGGATGTTTTTTGTGGGTGAATATTTGGGAATTACGTTGATCTCGGCACTTATTGCTACCTTGTTTTTTGGTGGATGGCTGGGACCATCATTTTTGCCGCCTTTTGTCTGGTTGATGATCAAGACGTTTTTCTTCATCGGCATCTTCATCTTGCTGCGTGCCTCATTGCCAAGACCAAGGTATGACCAGCTGATGACCTTTGGATGGAAAGTACTGCTTCCGCTGGCACTACTTAATTTATTGATTACAGGAGCTATCCTGATCTTTTTAAAATGACTTTAATGATTTAAGAAAATAACATGTTCAGCATACTTCAAACAATTTGGTTGACTTTTCTTCACCTCTTTCATAAGGCAGAGACGGTGCAATATCCGGAAGAAAAGCCTTATCTGGCACCTCGTTACAGAGGAAGAATCGTTCTTACACGGGATTCTGATATGAACGAAAGATGTGTGGCATGTAACCTATGTGCTGCAGCTTGTCCGGTGGACTGTATTTCACTGCAGGCTACTGAAGATGAATCAGGCAGGCGATATGCCGAATTTTTCAGAATCAATTTTTCAAGATGTATTTTTTGTGGCTTTTGCGAAGAAGCCTGCCCGACTTATGCAATTCAATTAATTCCCGATACGGAAATGGGAGAATATGATCGTCAGAATCTGGTATACGAAAAGGAACATCTGCTCATTAGCGGACAAGGAAAATATCATAATTATAATTTCTATAAGCAAGCCGGTGTTGACATGGGGGTGAAGGGAAAAGGTGAAGGAGAAATGGAAGAAAAGCCTATAGACGTAAAAAGTCTGATGCCATAAAACAGTAAAGATGAATATATTTTTCTACATAGCAGCTACAGTTGCCATTACCACAACAATACTGGCAATTTCCCGCAGAAACGCAATTCATGCATTACTTAACCTGATATTGTCGTTACTGTCGATATCGGTTGTTTTATACTTGCTAGATGCTCAGTTTATTGCGGCTTTGGAGGTTATTATTTATGCCGGAGCTATTATGGTGCTTTTCATTTTTGTGACCATGATACTCAATATTGGATTGGAGAATAAACAGGAGAAAAAATGGTATAACCCACGAATGTGGTTCGTTGCGGCTTTTTTTGCCGGGATTCTCTTTTTGGATCTGATACTTGCAGTAAAAAATGCACAAATCCAACCTGTAGCAGCGCAGGTTATTCACTCCAAGCAGGTGGGAATTTCCATGTTTACTACATACTTACTTGCTGTGGAAATAGCTGCTGTACTATTGATGGCAGGTATAATTGGAGCATTTCATTTGGGAAGTCAAGAGAAGAAAGTTATGCATCGTTTTTTGGAAAAAAAATAAGAATATGCTGACAGTACCACTAAAAATATTATTGTTGTTTGCCGGGACTCTTTTCCTATTGGGGCTGGCAGGACTTCTAGTGAGACGAAACATCATTTTTATGCTGATGTCTATCGAGATTATGCTTAACAGTGCCGGACTGGTATTTATAGCTGCAGGTAGGCACTGGGGGCAACCTGACGGGCAAGTGATGTTTATATTTATTCTGGCTGTGGCTGCTGTTGAGGTATCCATAGGCCTGGCATTGATTCTGCAGGTTTATCATCATTATAAAACCTTAGATGTGGATGCGATAAGTAAATTAAGAGACCATAATTAAAAACAGACGGTTATGACAACTTACATCGGACTTATTCCAGCCATACCATTTTTAGGTTTTTTGATACTGGGTCTTTACGGGCAGAAGATGCATGGAAAAATAGCAGGATACATAGGAACCGGAGCAGTGGGTATTTCAGCCTTTCTGACTTTTATGGTAGCTGCTCGTTATTTGAATGGATTGCCGGAAATTAAATCATATACAGTAACTCTGTGGCAATGGATAAGCGCAGGAAATTTAAACGTAAATATCTCATTCAGCCTGGATGCCCTTTCGTTGATTTTCATTTTTGTGATCACTTTTGTTGGCTTTCTGATCCATATGTATTCCATTGAGTTCATGGCTGGTGATGAAAGATTTTCAAAGTTCTTTGCCTATATGAATCTTTTTGTCGGTTCCATGCTGGTATTGGTTCTGGCAAATAATATGCTTGTCCTTTACATGGGTTGGGAAGGAGTTGGTTTATGTAGCTATCTGCTGATCGGATTCTGGTACAAAGAGCCTGAAAACGGATATGCAGCGAGAAAGGCTTTTATATTTACTCGTGTTGGCGATACCGCAATGATTTTGGGAATCTTTTTGTTGTTCCTGAATTTCGGTACACTGAACATTCATCAAATCATGCAACAGGCACCAGAAAAGTGGATGACAGGTTCTGCAATTGCTACGGTTACTGCTGCTTTGCTGTTAGGGGGTGCTTTGGGTAAATCGGCACAGCTGCCGTTACAGTCCTGGCTACCGGATGCCATGGCTGGCCCCTCGCCAGTCAGTGCTTTGATTCATGCTGCTACAATGGTGACAGCAGGAGTCTACCTTATAGCCCGTACCCACATCCTTTTTGCACTGGCTCCGGTTGTACAGACAGCAGTTGCTGTTATCGGTGCTGCAACACTCTTAATTGCAGGATTTAGTGCTTTGGCTCAACATGATATTAAAAGAATTCTGGCGTATTCGACCATCAGCCAGATAGGTTATATGTTTCTGGCACTGGGTGTAGGCGCCTGGTCGGCAGCGGTTTTCCATTTCATGATTCACGCCTTTTTTAAAGCACTACTCTTCCTTGGAGCAGGAGCTATTATATTGGCATTAGATGAGGAACACGATATATTTAAAATGGGCGGTTTGCGTAAGAAAATGCCGGTAATTTTTATCACTTATCTTGTGGCTTCTGCTTCACTGGCGGCATTGCCTTTGGTTACTGCCGGTTTTTACAGCAAAGATCAGATTCTTTGGTATTCATTTTCTTCACAATCGGGTGGCCTGTGGCTTTGGATTGCCGGAATTTTTGGGGCCTTCCTCACGGCACTTTATTCATTTAGGATGGTATTCATTACCTTTTACGGTGAAGCCAAAACAGAACCCTCTATGAAGGTTGGAAAACTTATTCTTATACCACTCGTCGTTCTGGCCGTATTGTCTGTTTTAGGTGGTCTTGTCGAACTTCCTCAAGCATGGGGAAACTTTCGTCCATTTTCCAATTTGCTTCACAATGTGCTACCTGCAACTACAATTCACAAAAAAGAAGGTCTGGAAGTTGTATTTGAATTGATTTCTGCAACAATAGTTTTGATAGGTGTATATCTGGCCTATCTGTTTTACATCAAAAAACCTTGGTTGGTGAAATCATACGAACATAGCAGACTGAATGAATTTTTTTACAGAGGATGGGATTTCGATAAAGTATATGATGTTTTACTTGTGAAACCCATTGTCTGGCTCGCAGAAATAGATGAAAAGGATTTTTTCAATTGGTTTAACACGGGTGTATCAAAGGTAGCACTTTTCGGTAATCGTGTTTTGAGTCTGACTCAAAACGGAAAACTAAGATGGTATCTGATGTCGTTTGCCATTGGAATAGCTTTGATACTCACTTATATGATTTATAGATGATACTGATTGATCTGATAATAGTTTTGTTAATCGGGGCCATTCTGGCCTGGATCACAGGTAAATGGAATTCTGTTTTGCCACGGATTATCTCTTTGGCAGCTCTTGTTGTTGATTTATTTTTGATCATTCCTGAAGTAGTAGGGGCTGCTACAAATCAGACAAAATGGCTTGTAGATATTGATCTATCCTGGATACCTGCTTTTGGTATTAATCTTCATCTGGCACTTGACGGACTCAGTCTGATGATGCTCTTGCTTACTTTTTTCATGGGGATCGTTTCAGTTATTATTTCCTGGAAAGAAATCAATAAAAGGGTAGGATTCTTTCATTTTAACCTTTTAATGACCCTGACAGGAGTTGTGGGTGTTTTCCTTTCGCTTGATCTCTTCCTGTTTTATTTTTTCTGGGAGCTGATGCTGGTTCCTTTGTATTTTATGATTGGGATCTGGGGGCACAAAAATAGTACAGCTGTTGCCTACAAGTTTTTTCTTTATACGCAGGCTGGTGGACTTTTAATGCTTATTTCTATACTGGCTCTGTATTTTATTCATGGTCAGACAACAGGAGTTTATACGTTTGATTATTTACAGTTAATAGGTACAAAGATGCCTGCTTCTGTTGCGTTTTTATTGATGCTTGGGTTCTTGGCAGCTTTCCTCGTAAAATTACCCATGATCCCCCTGCACACATGGCTGACTGAGGTATATTCTGAAGCACCTACGGCAGTATTACTTTCGGCATTGCTGTTAAAAACTGGCGCATATGGATTGTTCAGATTTGTTGTGCCTTTGTTCCCTTTTGCAGCAAGAAGTTTTGCTCCTGTAGGGATGGTATTAGGTGTTATTGCAATTTTATATGGCGCCAAACTGGCTTTTGCGCAAACAGATCTCAAACGGCTGATTGCATATATCAGTGTAAGCCACGTCGGATTTATCCTATTGGGAATTTTTGCATTTAATGAAATTGCTTATCAGGGTGTTGTAATGCAGATGCTTACCCAGGGAATCAGTACGGGAGCGCTACTTATTATGGCAGAACAACTTTCTGAACGCTTACATACAAGAGACATTAATCAAATGGGCGGACTTTGGGAAAAAGTTCCAATCATGGGCACAATTGGATTAATTTTTACAATGGCTTCATTGGGATTGCCCGGGTTCGGAAACTTTATTGCGGAATTATTGGTCCTTTTGGGAGTTTTTAAAACTAATGTTACCGCCGCTGTTTTAGCAAGTCTGGGACTGGTGGCTGCAGCAATTTATTCTTTAAGGATACTTCAAAAAGTCTTTTATGGAAGAAAAAGTAAAAACTGGGAAATCCATGATCTTTCAATTCGTGAGAAGCTCGTTGCAGGTTCCATGATAATTATTATCGTAGGGATGGGCCTTTTCCCGAAACCAGTTTTAAATATTGCCAAACCTGTGGTATTGAAGTCACTAAATACACAAAACGATAGTGCATTTCTGAAATCTCAGGAAAGTAAAACCAAAGTCATGGCGGAGAATACCTGCTTTTTAAAACCTTTAAACCGATAGATGGAATATGACTGAAACAGATTTTTTGTCTTTGACCCCATTATTGATTATTACCATCGCTCCGGTGGTGATTATGCTTATTATTTCGATATACAGAAAGTATGAAATCATTTTTGGTTTTTCCTTGGTTTCTCTATTGACCGCATTTGTATCCCTGTTTATTGTTCAGCCGTTACTTCCCCATCGGATTGATCATTTGATGGTATTTGACTTATACAGTCTGTTTTTCCTTGGAATTATTTTCTTTTCAGCGTTCCTGATCATGCTCCTTTCGCATGATTATTTTAAGCATCTCGAGGGTTTCAGGGAAGAATATTTTATCATTCTGTTTACGGCTACCCTTGGTGCTTCTTTGTTGGCAGTAGCAAACCATTTCATCATATTCTTTTTGGGTTTTGAATTATTGAGTATTTCACTCTATATATTAATAGCATTTCAGAAAAAGAAAGACTATCCTCTCGAAGCAGGAATCAAGTACCTGATTCTGGCCTCGGTTTCATCGGCTTTTTTATTGTTTGGGATGGCTTTGATTTATACTGCCTTAGGTACAATGGGATTTCAGGGGATTGCAGATGCTATCAGCAAGATGGGAGTGGCCTCACCAATATTGGTTATTGGATTTGGAATGATGATGGTTGGAATAGGTTTTAAATTGGCATTAGCTCCGTTCCACATGTGGACCTCTGATGTTTATCAGGGAGCTCCGGCACCGGTTTCCGGGTATATTGCAACTGTATCAAAAGGTGGCGTGATGGCTGTCTTTATTCGTTTCTTTTTTGACATCAAAGGATTCAGCAATCAGGATTTTTTCATCGTTATTTCAGCTATTGCCATCTTTTCTATGTTTGTAGGAAACCTACTCGCTATCAGGCAACAAAACCTGAAAAGGCTTCTGGGTTATTCTTCTATCGCCAATATGGGCTATCTCATTATCATTTTGTTGATAGGAAACAATGACGGAGCCCGGGCTGCCATTTTTTATATGCTTTCCTACTTTGTGACTGTCATTGGTGCTTTTGGCGTTATTTCTTTGCTTTCGACAAAAAATAGAGAAGCCGAAAAAATTGAAGACTTCAAAGGGCTTTTCTGGAAACGACCCTGGATAGCAATAGTATTAACCCTTTCACTGTTGTCTCTGGCCGGAATTCCTTTAACTGCAGGATTTATCGCCAAGTTCTATGTGATTTTCGAAGGAGTGAAATCCGGATTAATGCTTCTGGTATTCTCGATGATTATCAACAGTGTAATCGGTTTGTACTATTATATCCGTGTGATTGCGGTGATGTTTTCTACTGGTGAAGAAACCACTAAATTACCATCGTTGTCAATTATAGGTAATGTGGCATTGACTATGATTTCAATCAGTATCCTGATTTTAGGAGTTTATCCCGGATGGTTGATTGATATGATTATGAAGCTGGTTGCTTTGTAAAAGCTGGAGGTTATTCGTCGGAAAATTCTCTGAGTAATTTTCTGTATTGTGAGAACACCCTGGCTCGAGAAACGAATCCCAGATATTTTCCGTCTTTGATCACCGGCAGGTTGTAGTTTCCGGATTCCTGGAATTTCAAGGCGATCTCTTCCATGGGATCGCTGGGTTCCACCAACGGCTCAGGCATGTACATCAGCTCATCGACGCGGATCTTGTCGTACAGTTCCGGTTTGAAGATGATGTTTCGGATATCATTCATGAAAATTATGCCCTGGAAGTTATTTTCTTCGTCTACCACGGCAACTACGTTACGTTCTGAATCGGCGAGTACTTTTACCAGGTCACTCAGCATGGCATCTTTGTGGATGGTTTTGAAGTTCTTTTCAATCAGCTTGTTGACGGTCATCATCTGAAGTACAGCTTTATCCTTGTGGTGCGTCATCAGTTCTCCTTTGGCAGCAAGCCGTTTGGTATAAATCGAGTGCTTTTCAAAAATGCTGATAGTCAGATAGGAGAAAATAGCTGTAAAAATCAAAGGAGTAAACAAGGAGTAGCCTCCTGTGAATTCAGCCACCAGAAAAATCCCGGTAAGGGGCGCATGCATGACGCCAGCCATGACGCCAGCCATCCCGATAAGACCGAAATTCTTTTCAGAAACATTGACAAAAGGCAGCAAATTGATCAGTTTGGCAAAGAAAACACCACTAACGCCACCCATAAACAAAGAAGGAGCGAAAACGCCACCGACTCCTCCACTGGCACCGGTTATGGCTGTGGCAACTACTTTAAACATCATGATTAAGGCCATGAACAGCAACAGATGCCATACTTCAGTAGATGAAGGAATTAAGCTTTGGTTAACAAGATCCACTGTTTCTCCGCTGACAATCTGACGAAGGAATTCATAACCTTCACCAAAGAGTGACGGCAGTGCAAAAATCATAATTCCAAGTCCAACAGCACCGATCAGTATCTGCTCTGATTTGCGCTTGATTTTTGCTATTTTATCTTCAATGTAGAAAGTTGTTCTTGTGAAGTATAATGAAACCAGCCCGGTGAATATTCCCAAAAGAATATAAAAAGGAAGATTGCCCAACTGAAAACCATGATCAATGTGGATTGAAAACAATACCCCATTTCCCATAAAAAGATAAGCCATAAATGCTCCTGACATGGAAGCCACAAGCAAAGGTATCAGGCTGGCCATGGTGAGGTCTATCATAAGGATTTCGAGCGAAAATACAACGGCGGCAATTGGTGCTTTAAAGATCCCCGAAAGGGCACCGCTTGCACCTGCTCCCACTAAAATGATTAACGTTTTCCTGTTGACATGAAACTTTCTTCCCAGAAAAGAACCTATGGAACTTCCTGTAAGAATAATAGGAGCTTCAAATCCCATAGAACCACCAAAGGTGATGGTCAACAAACTGGCAATCATTGAGGAGAAAAGATTGTGATTGTGAATCCTTCCAAAACGTTTGGAAATAGAGTGAAGCACAACACTTACCCCATGATTTAAATGGTTGTCTCTAACAACGTAAGTCGTAAAAAGGGTTGTTAAGGTTAGACCGACAAGAGGGAGTACGAAATAAAGATAGGTTCCTTTACCGAAGTTGAAGTCTTGCGTTACCCAGCTATGGGTGTAGAAAGCGATGTTCTTCAAAATGACGGCAGACAAACCGCCCCAGACTCCAATTATTACACTTAAAAACAAAACCTTCGCATGCTGCTCAGGTTTCAGAACTTTCATTGAATATCTCGTTCTCAAATTTCCGTAGATAGACACCTCGGTTTTTTATTTTAAAATCGCTGCAAAAGTAGCTAAATTCTATTCTATCGTACTCAAAATCAAATAATCTTTTTTGATTTTACGAAATTGATAAAACTTTTTTCTAAAGTGACTCATGCAAACGTTTCCCTAACAGTGTAAAACGTCCATTAGAAAGATCAGAATTAATCTTCAGAAAATTCTTTTAAGATTTGGCGATAGTGAGAAAAAACATTGGCTCGTGAGACAAATCCCACATATTTTCCTTTATTAAGGACCACCAGATTGTATTTCCCCGAATGTTGAAATTTCCCAGCGACAGTTTCCATATCATCGCTTAGTTCCACAATGGAAGAAGGATGAAACATCAGACTGCGTACCGTAGTTGTGTTGTATAATTCTGGCTGAAACATGATGTGGCGCAACTGATCCATGATGATGATGCCATAAAAGTTGTTTTCTTTGTCAACCACAGGAAATAGGTTTCGAGTGGAATCGGCAATGACTTTAACTAAATCGCCTAAAGTGTCATCGGGAGAAACTGTTTTAAAATTTCTTTCAATGAGATTTCCGATACTCATCATGGACAGCAGGGCTTTGTCTTTGTGGTGTGTCAACATGTCGCCACGTCCGGATAGCTGAATTGTATAAATAGACAAAGGAGACAAAAGTTTTGTAAGCCCGTATGAAACAGTAGCCACAATCATAATCGGAAAAAGAAGCGAATAACCCCCCGTGATTTCTGCGATAAGGAAAATGGCCGTCAAAGGTGCATGCACGACTCCTGCCAATAATCCAGCCATCCCGACAAGGGCAAAATCGCTTACTGGTAAATTGGCAAGCCCCAGATAATTCATTGTCAATGCAAAAAACAATCCGGTCATGGTTCCGATGAAAAGTGTCGGAGCAAAAATACCTCCGATACCTCCTGCGCGGAAAGTGAGTGATGTTGCCGCTACTTTTAACATGATTAGGGCAAAGAGCAATATTAAAGCAATGCCTTCATTTTTTCGCAAGGTGTAGAAAATACTGTTGTCGAAAATGAAGTCAAGATTTCCTTTTAATCCAGATTTAATGGCGCCGTACCCTTCCCCGTAAAGGGACGGAAGCAGGAATATCAAAACTCCTAAAGCAATAGCTCCTACCAAAAACTTGACAAACCATCCCGGAATCTTGTCAAACAATTTTCCGATGAAGACATAGCCTTTGATATAGTATGCCGAGATTAATGCAGCAAATACCCCAAATCCGAAATAGTAGACAGTTTCCCAAAGGTTAAAGCTGTATTGTACCTGAAAAGGATAAAGTAAATCCTGCCCCAAAAATGTATAAGAAACCAGCGCTGCCACTATGGAAGCCAATAAAAGCGGGACCAGTGCAGTCATAGTCATGTCGAACAAAATGACTTCCAAAGCGAATACGATAGCAGCAATCGGGGCTTTAAAGATTGCTGACATGGCTGCTGCTGAAGCAAAACCCAAAACAGCAACTACCTGTTTATAATTTAACCCAAGTTTTTTAGCCAGAACAGAACCGATAGCTGCACCTGTCACTACAGTTGGCCCCTCCAATCCGACAGAACCTCCAAAACCAACTGTCAATGCACTGGTGATAACAGATGAATAGGTGTTGTGTGTATTGATAATCCCGTGATTTCTTGAAATGGAATACAATACATTTGGAATTCCGTCGCGAACTGGTTTTTTTAGGATGTATTTAATAAAGATTAAAACAAGCAGAATTCCTGCTGCGGGATAGAGAACATAAAGATAATTCGAGTAATTGATTTCGAACCCGCCTGTCAATAACCGACGAATCATGAATACAGCGGTTTTCATCAGCACGGCTACAAACCCGGCCAATAACCCCACTACAATACTCAGGGCAATCATCAACCGTTTGGATGAGACTTTTCTGCTCATCAGAAGCAGCCAATCAGAGAAACTTCGTTTATTCTTTTTCTTTATTGCCATTAGGCAAGGATAAAATCAGTCAAAAATTTAAAAATTTCGAACTGGTTTCATTTGGATTTTCAGTTGATTTTGTTTCAGAAGTATTCCGGAAACTCAACGAGCCGCCTGAAATTGCTTCAGAAAACGCAAATCGTTTTCGAAAAACAATCGCAGGTCATTCACTTGGTATTTGAGCAATGTAATACGCTCAATTCCCATTCCAAATGCAAAGCCAGTGTATTTTTTGCTATCGATGTTGCAAGCTTCCAACACGTTCGGGTCAACCATTCCACACCCCAGAATTTCTACCCAGCCGGTGTATTTACAGATATTACAACCTTCGCCACCACAAATATTACAGGAAATATCCATTTCTGCCGAAGGTTCCGTAAACGGGAAATATGATGGACGGAAACGGATTTTGGTCTGTTCTCCAAAAAGTTCTTTGGCAAAGTAGAATAAGGTTTGTTTCAAATCTTTGAAGGAAACATCTTTATCTACATATAAGCCTTCTACCTGATGAAAAATGCAGTGTGCACGGGCTGAGATGGCTTCATTGCGGAAAACGCGTCCAGGAGAAATGGTGCGAATAGGTGGTTGTGATTGTTCCATAACACGTACCTGTACAGAAGAAGTATGAGTCCGCAACACAAGTTCAGGGTCTCTTTCAATAAAAAAAGTATCCTGCATATCCCGGGCGGGATGCTCTTCAGGGAAATTCAAAGCTGTAAAATTGTGAAAATCGTCTTCTATTTCCGGGCCCTCAGAAACAGAGAAACCAATTCTGGAGAAAATTTCAATAATTTCATTACGCACCAATGACAATGGATGACGCCCTCCCAGCTGACTTTCGCCGGGAAGACTCAGGTCGAGTCCTGAAACCTGTGTCTCACCTCCTTTGTCGAGGTTTTCTTTCAATGACACAATTTTTTCCTGAACTGCTGTTTTTAGGTTGTTTATTTCCTGTCCGACTTCTTTGCGATCCTCGGCAGAAACTGATTTAAAATCAGCGAAAAGCGAAGGAATAATTCCCTTCTTTCCCAAATACTTTATACGAAACTGTTCTAATTCTTCTATATTGGCAGCGTTGAACGACTCAACGTCTTTTAAACAATCAGCAATCTTATTCTTCATCACAATGCTTTTTCTCTCTGTTATTATTCTGCAATACTAATAGTCATGGTAACCGGTTCTATCGGGTCATCGTGGCTGTAGGTTTTAACGGAAGCGATTTTATCAAGCACATCAAATCCATCTACAAGTTCTCCAAATACGGTGTATCCACCGTCCAAATGTGGTGTCCCTCCGAGAGTTTCATAAACTTGTTTTTGTTCCGCAGTAAATACGTGTCCGGTATGTTTGCTTACAGCATCAAGGTATGCTGGCGCTACACGTTCTCCCTGAACGATGTAGAACTGAGATCCGCTGGAGCGTTTTTCAGGGTTCACCTGATCACCCATTCTGGCTGCTGCCAGAGCCCCCTTCTTATGAAAATGATTCGGACGGATTTCAGCCGGAATAGTATACCCAGGATCCTGACGCCCGTCTTTATTGGCTCCCCCCTGAATCATAAAATTCTTAATGACACGGTGAAATTTGGAACCGTTGAACCATCCTTCTTTGATTAATTTGATAAAATTATCGCGATGTAATGGGGTGTCGTTATATAAAACCGCCGTCATATCGCCAAATTTGGTGTGAATTACAATTAATGTTTCCGGCTTTGTGTCTTGTGCCATGAGTGAAGTACTTATAAAAATTAAACTTAAAATGACTAAAATGCGCTTCATACGAAGGGTATAAAAAATGCATCGGCAAAATTAACAAAAAGAACATATACTTCCAGTTGAGTTTGCCTGAAAAACGCAGCGGTTAGAGTTTCTATTAAATTCTAAATGAAATTATTGGAGCTCGTTAGAGCAGTGCGGGAACAAATAAAGAGCCAGATAAGGTTTTTTATTCTTTGTTATTTTCTTTCATGGCTTTATTAAAGCAACTTCTGCAAAGCGGTTCGTACGCTTCGGTTTCGCCTAAAACCACCAGCTTATCGTTTTTTACGGTCCGGTGAGAATACTGAGCCAGATCGCCACAACGAATGCAAATGGCATGGACTTTTGTTACTTCTTCAGCCAATGCCATTAATTTTGGAATGGGACCGAAAGGATTGCCCTTGTAATCCATGTCAAGACCAGCAATAACCACACGTTTTCCACGGTTTGCCAGATCGTTGCAGGTAGAAATCAGCTCATCCCCGAAAAACTGGGCTTCGTCAATTCCAACCACCTCAAAATCATCAGCATATAGCAGAATTTGGGAAGCATTCTGTATTGGGGTTGATGAAACGGCCTTGGCATCATGTGAAACCACATCGTTTTCGTCGTAACGGGTGTCGATTTCAGGTTTAAAAATCTCCACTTTTTGTTTGGCTATCCGGGCACGGTTCAGCCTTCGGATAAGCTCTTCGGTTTTACCTGAAAACATCGATCCGCAGATCACTTCTATCCACCCCCTTCGCTCTGAGTGATTTCGGTCTTTTTCGAGAAACATGAGCTAATTGTTAATTTTCTTGCTACTTTTGAATAAACAAAAGTAACCAAATCCGGGAAGGATTTGCTGGCTCTTGATGGCAATTTTTTCACAAATTCTTACGTTTTATAAACATCCGTTTTAAAATAGAATAAAATATAACATGACTCATTCAGATTCGATTTCACAACTTGAAACAACTCTTGAAACATTGCAATCCCTTACGGAAAAAATGAAAGAATCGTCGGGGATTCATCAATTAGACATCGATCTTCTGCAACAAAAAACCAGGGAACTTTACGAACAAATATTGGCTTTGCAACCTGTCTCCTTTGAATCCGTCGGGGATAAAAACGAAATGACGGCTCCCCTGGAGAATAAACCTGAGTTTGAAACTGAACAACAAGTCGAAATTGAACAGGAGACTGAAATGACTGCAGAGCAGCAGCCCGTAGTTGAAAATATTCAGGTGGAGGAGAAGTCTGAAGAAGAATTTATAATAGATGAAGTGGTAGAACCTGAGGCTGAGCCAGCGTCAGAGGTTTTCCCTGTTGAAGTAGAAAAAGAAGAAGTAGTAGAAGAGTCAGAGGAAAATCATGAGGAAGTTTATGAAGATGTTGTTATGGAGAAGGTTTCCCAGGAACCACCGCAGGCGAAACCTAATGAGTCTGTTATAATGCAACAAAAAACTACATTTGATCTTTTTACTGATTCACAGGAAAATACGTTGGCAACTGTACTGCAAAAATCGAATCGTACCAATTTGGGTGAAAAACTGGAACATTCACACATTGGTGATTTACGCGAAGCGATTGGGATAAATGATAAGTTTCAATTTATTAATGAATTATTCAATGGCGATATGGATCAGTATAACAAAGTTCTGGATGAATTGAATAATTTTTCAAATCTTCAGGGGGCACTGACCTACTTGTCCGAGTTGAGCGTTCAGTACGACTTTCAAAAGACTGGGATGGCTTTTCAGAAACTGAAGGCCATGTTGGATAAAAAGTATGCTTAAAAATACCAGTATGTCAAAGCTTTATCTTGTTCCAACTCCCATAGGTAATCTTGAAGATATTACACTCAGGGGGATCAGAATTTTAAAAGAGGTTTCCCTGATTCTTGCTGAAGATACCCGTACTACAGGTAATCTTTTAAAACACTATGAGATTAAGAATCGGTTACAGGCATTTCATATTCACAATGAGCATCAAGTTTTGGCAGGAATTTTAGAGCGTTTGGCAACAGGCGAAGATATGGCTTTGGTTAGCGATGCGGGAACTCCAGCCATTTCTGATCCGGGTTTCTTATTGGTTCGGGAATGTCTGAAAAATGGAATAGAAGTGGAAAGCCTTCCGGGTGCTACGGCTTTTGTTCCAGCCTTGGTTCAATCGGGGTTTCCTACGGACCGTTTCTTTTTCGAAGGATTTCTTCCACATAAAAAGGGAAGGCAAACCCGTTTGAAAGAGCTTGCAGCGATGCCATATACACTGATTTTTTATGAATCGCCTCATCGGCTGGTTAAAACTCTGGAGCAATTTTCGGAATTTTTCGGATTAGAGACACCCATTTCCGTTTCCCGGGAATTGACTAAAATTCATGAGGAAAATATCCGTGGTTCAATAGCTGAAGTAACAGAATACTTTAAAAGCAAACCGGCTATTAAAGGCGAAATTGTGATTGTTGTAGGCAATACAGAAATAAAAAACCAGCAATCCTGATTTATTTTAGTATCAAGCTTCTCCATTTCTGAGTTTTGGTTTAATAAGTAAACGCAACGACGGATCGTAAACATAGTAATTGGTGGCCCAGTCCAGGAAAACAAAAACCTTGTTTTTTGAACCCATAATGGAAATCAAGTGTACTACCGACCAAAGAAGCCACGCAAAGAAACCTTTAAAGCTGACCCCCGGCAAATCGGCTATGGCAAGATTCCTTCCAACAGTGGCCATCATACCTTTATCGATGTATTTGAAAGGAACTGGTTGTTTTCCTTTTGCAATCTTTGAGAAATTCTTTGCCAGATGCCTTGCTTGTTGCATGGCCACCTGTGCTACCTGGGGATGACCTTTGGGAAATTTTTCGGTTTGCATCAGAGAAATATCTCCAATGGCAAAAATATTATCAGCTCCCTGTACTTTGTTTATACGGTCAGTAAGGATGCGGCCTCCAGGGCCAAACATTTTTTCATCCATCCCTCTGGTTCTCTTTGCGGTTACTCCTGCCGTCCAGATCATCATTTTTGATTTCAGGATTTCCCCGGTGGAAAGCTTTACATTTTCCCCATCATAATCCTGAACAGCAATTCCTGTCTGTACATCAATTCCCAGTTTCTTTAGATACTTCAAAGCAGTTGTTGAGGAGTTTTCCCGCATATTAGAAAGTATCTTTGGCCCGGCTTCAAAAATATAAACCTTCATTTTATTGAAGTCCAGTTCAGGATAGTCTTTAGGAAGAATAAATTTTTTCATTTCAGCTAACGAGCCAGCGAGTTCTACACCTGCAGGTCCTCCACCAACAATCACAAGATTCAGGAAAGGTTGCCTTTCTTCGTCTGTTTCATAATCCAGAGCTCTTTCGTAATTTTCAAGGATAGCATTTCTGATAAAAATGGCATCCGATACGGATTTCATGGTGAAAGCTTTCTTTTCCAATTCCTTGTTTCCAAAGAAATTGGTTGTAACTCCTCCTGACAGGACAAGGTAATCGTATGATAGGGATCCAATATTAGTTTCTACTTCGTTTTGTTTGGGATTGATATTTGTTACTTCTGCCATACGGAAGAAAAATCGTTTTTTATGACGAAAGATTCTTCGAAGAGGAAACGAGATGGCACTGGGCTCCAATCCTGACATGGCAACCTGGTAAAGAAGTGGCTGAAACTGATAAAAATTATTCTTATCGAATAAGACAATCTGATATGAGGTTTTTAATAATCCTTTTACAAGTTCAGTTCCCGCAAAACCTCCTCCAACAATAACAACGCGTTTTGTTGCAGCGGGTGGTATATTGATTATCTGTTTCATTGTCCAAAATTAATATTCCTTTTATCTAAGGGTATTCAAGGTTGTTTTTTAAATAGTTTGCTTATCAATGGTTTAATATTATTTTTTTTGAAAAGACAAAGTCAAAAAACAGGCTCTAATTTTCATCTGCAAAGGTACCAATTAATTAAGAGTCATTTTAAATAACTAAATTAAAGAGGTGTTAACCAATTGCTGATAACTATGTTAAAAATCATAGCCTGTCGAATGTTAAGTAACAAACGTTAGCGGGAGGGTTGGTGGCTGTAGCATATTATAGGAATGACGCGGAAATGAGATGTTAATTTTTAACGATCATAAATAATTGAATCAATCAATCGATTGAAAAATTAGTTTTAATTTTACGCACGAAACGGAACCCTTGATAGTAATAGGGGTCAAAAAAATCGTATCATGAAGAAAATTGCAATTTTATATTGGGGCAAAGGAGGAAATGTAGAAAAAGCCGCAAAAGTTATTTTTAATCAGTTTGATCCTCAGACGACTGATTTGTTTGCTCTAGACAGTATTAATACCAACAGCCTGACAGGTTATAAGCTGGTAATTCTTGGTGGTTCCACCGTAGGTGCTGAAAATTGGGAAGAAACTACTAACGATAATCGTTGGAATCATTTTTTCCGTGAAATTGAAAACAAGGATTTTTCAGGTGTTACTTTTGCAGTTTTCGGATTGGGAAACCAGGTGCTTTATCCTGCCAATTTTGTTGATGCTTTGGGTATTTTTCACGAAGCAATTTCTAAAACCGGTGCTCGTATCATAGGAGCATGGCCAACAGTAGGATATAAGTTTACAGATTCAGACGGACTGCAGAAAGATAGTTTTTATGGATTAGCACTTGATGAAGATACACAGCCTGATCTTACACTGGAAAGATCAAAACAGTGGACCGATATACTGAAAAAGGAAATGAAATTTTAATCATTAAATGATACAATAAAAAGCCCGTTGAAATATCATCGGGCTTTTTTTGTTTTTACTAAAACCAGTTGTCTGGGATTAATCAGTTTTTTATAATTTCTAAATCTTTTGAAGATTTCATTTACAAAGCGATAGGTTTCCCAACCACGCATATACCCGTTACTTACCACAGGATCTTCATAATAAATATTTTCAGAAAGATGAAGAATGAAATAATCTACATTTCCAGTCCAGATATTTGGGTTTTTTCCATATTTTTCAGCCAAACGGCGTGCATCCTTAATATGACTGAACCCCCCGTTATAGCATGCTAGTGTGAATTTTATCCTTTCCAGTGAATCAGTGATACTGCTTGGAAGCTGTTTTTCCAAAGACTTTAAATAAGAAGTTCCGGCCATAATCTGAGCTTCCGGAGTAGACAATGTATCAATGTCATAATTTTTCATAGCATCCGGCATCATTTGCATCAATCCATAAGCCCCTACCCAGGACCGAAGCTCTTTCTTAAACCCTGATTCCTGATAAATCACAGAAGCAAGTAAGCGCCAGTCCCATCCAAGCTTTTGGGCTGCTTCTTTAATAATAGCATCGTATGGGGAAAGCTTTCCCCCTTGATAAGATAAATACCTTGTATTTGTGATGCTTTTGGATCCCGCATTCTTAAAATATTTGTTGTACAAAAGTCTTGCCTCCAGAGTGTTTTTGAAACCAGAAAGCCATGAATTTAAGGTGTCCAAAAGGGAATGCTGATCGCTTCTTACACCCCAGGCGATTTTTTGAGGTGTGCTTAGCGGAGTTTCGACATCGATATTCGGATAGATTCTGGAGGCTATATGGGCGACCGTTTCATCCGCAACTGTGTAATTAATTTTATTTTGAGCTACTTCAGCAATCAATTGTACAGGGGCTAAATAATCATGAACAATATGAATTGAATCTGCTATTTGATTTTGTAATGCCAAAAGTTGTCCAGTATAGATTGTCCCTTGTTGAACATGCACAGTTTTTCCCCCGAGATTAAGGAGATTACGGATTAGATCTTGATTGATCTCATCAGCGGTCATATTTTCATAATTGTTGGGCTTACGTTGAACGAGTACTTGTCGTGTATAAAACAATGGTTCTGTAAAAGCCATTTCATTTTCGCGCTTTAAGGTAACCGTCAGTCCCATAGCAAGGATGTCAACTTTTCCTTCACGTAGCATTCTTACTGCAGAATCCAGATTCGGCTGAACCCTAAGATCAATGCTAACTCCAAGTGATTTTGCAAAATCCTGCAATAATTCAAACTGATAGCCCATGGTTTTCCCACGATAAATAAAGAAATTAGTTGGGCCGTAGTCGGTGAGGGCGATAATTTTTTTTCGGGATAGAATGCTGTCAAGAAGATTTATCGCAACTTTTTTTTGCTTTTTATGATAACCTTCAGGCCAGAAAATAACAAATCCTGCTATTATAATTATCAGAATAACAAATACATAAATAACAATTTTGCGCATTCGTGCTTTTGTTTACTCTGACCAAATTACAAAAATCTACATATAAGTCAAATTAATGACACTCAATGACTGATTCGAATTCATGCAAAATAGTAAATAACAATCTTTTGTTCATTAATTGCTCATAGCAAAAAAACCATAAGAAGAAATATCTCTAAATTTAACGTTTAAACCAAGCATCTTTTCATGAAGAAAAAATATGCTCTGTTTATTTTGCTTCTTTTGGCCTCAGGCCTGTTAAAGTCGCAAATATATACACCGGTAAAAACCGGTTTTAGCGGAGTGATAAATCCGGTAATGAGTTGGGTTATTCCGAGCGATACAAACGCCATTTCCTATGCCTTTCTTTCTGGGGAGAATTATGTAAACAACCAACATTATGTTATTGCCAGATTTGATAAAAATTTTGATCACAAGCGTTATTTTGTAAACGTGAGCGCTCCTTTTCCTGTTCTTTACAGAGGAGACGCGGCTGCAGCTGATTACAACAAAGATGGGCGGACCGACCTGGTTATGACCGGATTGAATTCAAACGGTGTCCCTGAAATGGATTTATTCAGAGATGATGGTTCAGGGCATTTTTCTCAGGTCCCGGGACCATTTGAAGGACAATATGATGGCTCTATTGAATGGGGTGATTATGATCACGATGGGGATTTGGATATCCTCGTTACCGGGAAATTGGCAAATAATAAACTGGCAACGATAATTTACAGAAATGACGGAGGTGGAAAGTTTACGAAAATAGTTACTGATATTCCTGGGGTTTATGATGGGAGTGCACGTTGGGGTGATTTTGAAGGTAATGGTTATCTGGACGTTTTAATTACAGGGGATGATGGAAACGGCCCGGTTACAGCCATTTATCGATATCTAAACGGAAGATATGTTTTGCTTAATCAACAGTTCGTTCCATTGGAAAACAGCGCTGCTGCCTGTGCCGATTTTAATGGTGACGGAAAAATAGATTTTTTTGTGACTGGTAAAAATCAGTATGGTTTTCCGGAATGTCATATGTATGAAAATATTGGAAAAGGTAATTTTAAAGATGTTGCCATTGCTATCCGGCCTTTGATGAGAGGAAGTGTGGATGCGGCGGATTTTGATCATGATGGCAGAATCGATCTTTTAATGACAGGAGAATCCAGCGAACGCCCGTATACTCTGATTTACCACAATAACAAAGATTTTAACTTTATTGAAGTTCCCAACACTATTCCTGGGGTTGTAAATGGAAAAGCACTTTGGGGCGATTATGATCATGACGGCGATATGGATATATTGATCTCTGGGATTGATGTGTGCTACGATTTTGTTGGGGCGATATACCGTAACATTATAAATCCACCAAAAGAAGAATCGTCATATTCGACCAGTATCTTTAATGATACCCCAACCCCCGTTTATAGTAGGGGCCCTTATTATTATTACGTCTTTTCTTCATGTTATTGTGATCCTACAGGGGGAAATCATCCAAATTATCATATGTATATAAGCAACGTGCATTTGGAAAAGTCAGCATACAACTTGAATTACAGATTTAATGATTTACTGTTAAAGCTGGTTCCCAATTGGAATAAAACAGATCGCGGGCATCGGACATCAAATGGATTCTTGACTAAAAAAGAAGCTGAGCAATCGAGACAGGAGATGATAAATTCCTATAGGTCAACTCATTTTAAAATTCATTACTTGAACTGGTAAGCAAAAAGGGTATCCATAAAAAAACCGAAAGATAATTCTCAAGAATTATCTTTCGGTTCATCTTTTTCTAAGCCGTAGCTTTGAAATTGATGGCTGGCTATTTTCAGCGCTTGTTTACTTTCTTTTCCCCGTAGGGTCTGGATTTCATCAAGTCTTGCTAACTGAGTTTTACGTATCACTCACTTTGCGTTGCATAAAGCTTAAGTTTTGTGTTCACGCCACCTAGGCTTCTTGCTCGCAGGTATGAGTCGAAAGAGGTAGAACTTCGTTGTGTGCTCAACCGATTTTAGTTACACTCTGTGGTTAAGACCGGAATTCCTTTCGGTTTTCCGTAAAGGGGTTTAGTTTCTGACTCAAATTTTCCTCTCGGATTACTTTTTGTCTTTGTTTCGCCAACCTTTGTGTAGTTTTCTAAAACCTGCACTTTATCTTCACCTGCTGACACAAATATACTCAATTTTGTAGGCTTATGTCAATGGGTTGTAAATCCGGGATTCACACAACATTTGAACAAAAGTTATTAACAATTGTTAATAACTTTTGACTGCTTTTATTATTGGTTTTGCATCCTTTTTTGCCGGAAAAACTCTTTCAAAAGCATACTGCATTCTTCGTGCATTATACCTGCTGTTACGTGTGTAGTTGGATGCAAAAGTTTTTTGGATACCAGATTATAACCTCTTTTTTCATCCGCAACTCCATAAACTAATTCCCCCAGTTGGGTCCAGTAAGCTGCCCCGGCACACATTATGCATGGCTCCAAAGTCACATATAATGTGCATTCTTTTAAATACTTACTTCCTATATGTTCTTCTGCAGAGGTAAATGCTAACATTTCCGCATGAGCTGTGACATCATTTAGTTTTTCTGTCTGGTTATGAGCTCTTGCGATGATATGATTATTACAAACTACCACAGCCCCTACTGGAATTTCATCTTCATCAAAAGCTTTACGGGCTTCCTTTAAAGCTTCTTTCATAAAGTATTCGTGTGAAAGAAAGTCAATATCCATGGTTCTGTTTTTGTTTTTACAAAGTAACAAAATTTGTTTTTTAATCTGTAGTCTAAGGATGGAAGTTTGGGAAAACAAAGTTCGCTCTTCTATCTTCCCGCTACAAACTGCTTTGGTTCTGGAAAACTTTCTCTAAGTTTGCCCGTTAAAATTTTAAAGGACAATTAAATTTTATGAAAAAATGAAAAAATTACTTTTTTTGACAGCAGGGTTTCTAATTGCCTTCAGTTTGCAGGTTTCGGCACAAGAGAAGAATCTGACTGCAGATGATGCGGCATATCAGAATCCGGCTATTTTTCCAGCTTACATGCAGCAGTTGCAATGGTTAGGAGCTACGGATAATTTTGTGTATGCAAAAAACAAAGAGATCTTGAAGGAGAATGCCAAAACCTCAAAAGTTTCCAAGCTTTTTGATTTGTCTGAATTTAATAATGATCTTAAAAAGGCAAATATTGAACCGTTGAAAAATCTTGCGAAATTTACTTTTGTAAGCCCGGGTCAGGCAATATTTTCCCTGAAAGGTATTTATTATAATTACGACTATTTAGGCCATCAGATTACGAAGTTTAATCAGATTCCCGATACTGCTCAAAATGAGGAAATGGGTCCGGCACATAAAATGATTGCTTTTACAATGCAAAACAATTTGTATCTGGCCAATCAGGGAAAAATCACTCAAATTACCGATGATAAAAATCCTGGATTTGTAAACGGACAGATTGTTTCCAGAAATGAATTCGGTATTGATAAAGGAATCTTCTGGTCGCCAATGGGTAACAAGATTGCTTTTTACCATAAGGATGAATCTCATGTGGCAGAATACCCTCTTGTGGAAATAAATCATCGTATTGCAGAAGTACATTTCATCCGTTACCCCATGGCAGGAGAAGCAAGTGAACATGTTACGCTGGGTGTTTATGATATCAAAACAGGAAAAACGATATTTCTGGATACCGATTCCGGACATTTTGGAGGTTTGAATCATTATCTTACATCTGTTACCTGGGGTCCTGAGGGAAAATACATCTATACGGCTATTCTGAATCGAGATCAGAACCATTTCTGGATGAATCAATACGATGCTTCGACAGGTAGGTTTGTGAAAACTTTGTTTGAAGAAGAAAATCCAAAATATGTGGAGCCGTTGTTCCCCCTTTATTTTAATCCCGAAAACCATAATGAATTTATCTGGAACAGTCGTCGAGATGGATGGAACCATTTATACTTGTATAATACCGATGGTAAGCTTATTAAACAGCTCACCCGTGGAGAATGGGAAGTAACAAAGTTCCTGGGATATTATCCCAAAGGAGAAGTTTATTTCATTTCGACTAAAGAAAGCCCGATTCAACAGAATATTTACTCAGTTAGTCTGAAGAATACAGAAATCAGAAGACTTTCACCCGTACATGGAACCCATCATGCATTGGTAAGCAAAGACGGACATTATATTATTGATCATTACAGCAATACTGATGTTAGTGGAGTATACGATTTGGTGAATAATAAAGGAAAAATCCTGAGAACATTGGTTGGTGATAAAGATCCTCTAAAAGGCTTCGATTTAGGGAAAATGTCAATTTTCACACTGAAATCAAAAATTGACGGGGCTCCTTTGTATTGCAGAATGATCAAACCGACTCATTTCGACAGCACGAAGAAATATCCTGTTATTGTATATGTTTATGGAGGACCACACGATCAGCTTATTACCGATTCATGGTTGGGTGGGGCTGGATTATTCCTGAATTATCTTGCAGAAGACGGGTATGTAGTTTTTACGCTTGATAATCATGGTTCCGAAAACCGTGGTCGGGATTTCGAACAGGTAATTTTCAGACACCTTGGTACAGAAGAAATGAAAGATCAGCTTGTAGGGGTTGACTACTTGAAAACGTTGCCTTATGTGGATACCACTAGAATGGGTGTTGACGGATGGAGCTTTGGCGGGTTTATGACAATGTCACTTTTCCTGCGTCATCCAGGCTATTTCAAAGTGGCAGTGGCCGGTGGCCCGGTTATTGACTGGAAATATTATGAAGTTATGTACGGTGAACGCTACATGGATACTCCACAACAGAATCCTGAAGGCTACAAACAGGCAAGCCTCCTAAATTATGTTCAGAATCTTCATGGACATCTTCTGATGATTCATGGAACTATGGATCCCATTGTGATGTGGCAAAATGGGTTGCTGTTTCTGAAAAAAGCTATCGATGAAAATAAGTTGGTGGATTATTTTGTATATCCTGGCCAGCCGCACAATGTGCTTGGGAAAGATAGAATTCAGTTAATGAGAAAAATCAGAACCTATTTTGATGATTATTTGAAATAGGAAAGTGCTCTTTAACAGAATTCAGAATGATAATAAAAAACCCTGCTTTGCAAGCAGGGTTTTTTGTTTTTGATTTCTTCTATAATTAAGAGTGTCCTCCAACGACAATTCTCAAAATTTTAATGTTCAGGACCAACCAGCGCCAGGCTTGCCATGGCCAAAATCTCCTCCAGTACTGAGTTGTTTTTGTTGGCATAGGTGGATAGGATTCTTCCGAATATGCAATGGTTCTTCTTTCTTCTGTAGTATTCATGGTTTTAGATTTTTAAAGGTTAAGACGGATTATTCAGGTAACAGCCACCAGAAAGGGTAGCCTTTGGCTTTATGAAGGAACATGTAGTGCATAAACCATTTCAGCCAATGACCGGCTAATCCGGCTTCTCCGACCGTATATCCCAGATCACGTCCATAGAGAGGATGTTTGTCCCAATCCTGAACAATAGGGAAAACAGTCATAGTTGCGGCACTTCCTTTAAAGTGACCAAAACCGGCAGAAACGATACAAGCTGCCCCCATTTTAGACATGGAAGCTTTGTGTTTCATCAAAGGTTTTCCGGTTTTAATCCAGTCAATGATATTTTGGGCGACCACTTTCCCCATAACTCCTGATGGCATTCCGGTCCTTGGAGGCGCGGGAAAAATTCCTGTTCCGTTGGGGCTGAACATAGGTTTTGAGATAGGATGAGGTGGTGCAAATGCTATACCAGGAGCAAAAATATTTGGATAGGTCGGATTTTGATAAATAGATGGCCAGTCCTGTGCTTTCCAGGATTCAAAAGGTTTTTGGGTGTAATCGGCATCCACTTTCATAAATCCGTTAGGAGCAAACAAAATCTCTGTAATCTCTTCTCCTTTTTTATTGAATGCTTTTAATCCGGGACCTGTGAAAGCGGGGATCAGCATAGCAAAATCAAAGGTTTCTTCATGCTCAGTACCATCAAGCAACTCATAAAAGACTTTGCCAGGCTCCACTTTTTTAACTCCGGCACGTTTTATCCATCTTATATTTCTTTCTTTCAAAAACGATTCTGAAAAAGTCTTGGTCGATGTGATGTATCCGTTTCGTTTAACATAAGCGCCACCCATACCAAAATCTCCGATTTCATATTCATTGGTAATCCAGATAAATTCTGCCAGGTTCTCTAGTTTTCGTCGGGCGACTTCGTAATAAACATTAAGAATGTACTCGAATGCAGCACCCTGGCAAGTAGCTCCGGGATGGCCCGTCCCTATTACGAATTTCTGCTTTTCACCTTTCTCCATACGGGTTATTGCTTCCTGGAGCTTTTCCCATGCCTCGGCGGCATGTGTAAAAGAGCAAACTGAAACAGAGTTTTGGCCAGGTCCCAATCCTGGTGTTTTTTCAAAAGCAAGCCGGGGCCCGGTAGCATTGACGAGAAAATCAAAATCTACATTTTCTGTCTCGCCTTCTTTTCCTTGCCCTGTGTATTCTATTGTTACAAATCCTTTTGTGGAGGTTTGATCTCCTTCGGGAGAAATGGAAACCGCTTTTGCTTGTTTAAAAATGATATTTTGCCTTTTATAACGCTTTTCCAGCTCAAAGCGGATTTGCTCAGGAGTCATCCGGCCAACGCCGACCCAGATGTTAGAAGGAACCCATTGGTAGTGTTTTGTGGGCGCAACAACAACAACTTCATGCTTGCGACCAAGTTTCTTTTTGAGCCAGGCTGATGCGGTATGACCTGCAATTCCAGCTCCGAGAACAACAATTTTAGCCATTTTAAAAAGTATTTAATTGAGAGGACTCCTACAAATTTAATATTATTCTATTGTGTTTGTATCTGTTGAATTGATGATTTTCAAAATAATAGGCAGTGTTTTGGAAAATCACCTTCTTACCAAGCGAAAAATGCGTTAAATTATTTAATATAATTTCTTCGGTGAATAATTCAAAAAATAGAATATCGGGCGTAAATAAAAAGAATGAATTGAAATTTTCGATTTTGATATAAAAATGACCTTTAAGATGAGTAAAAATCACCTGACTGTTATCGGATTTAAGAATATTTCAGAAACACATAAGCTGAAATTCTTTAGTTTTGAAGTCGTATAGAGGATTGTGAGAAGAAAGAATTATTAATCCGAATTATTAACCTGAAAAATTAAAACGATGCCTGTTATCACTATGGAAGGTCCTTTTCTTCCAAACGACAAAAAAGAAGCCTTAGTTAAAGGATTTACAAAAATAGCCAGTGAAATAACCAATATTCCTCAGGAAGCTTTTGTGATTTTTATAAAAGAAAATCCTTATGAAAATATGGCTCAGGGTGGAATGCTGATTTCTGAGAAGTTGAAGATTCAAAAGGAAAAACAGTAAAGAAAGAGTTCCTGATTATTTTCCAAACAGGAATTCCAGCGGATACTGTAGCCTGCTGCTCCAGGATTTTTCACTATGATCGTCGCCGGGAAAGAATTTGGTAATCCAGTCTTTCGAAGTATATCCCTTTGCTTCCATTACTTTGTCAACCTTTTTCTGAGGCTGTTCGTACATGGCATCTAAGGTTTTGTTGCCATAATCAAAATAGATCTTATGTGTCCCCAGGTTGGGAAGATGCTCTTTCAGATAGTTGATAAAGGCATCCGGAATCGGATTGTTTTCAAGGGAAAAAGTGCCGGGCCAGTGGGTACTCATGCATGCAGCACCCCCAAAAACATTGGGATATTGGCAAATGGCATACCAGGATATCAGTCCGCCCATGCTGCTTCCGGCAATGAAAGTATGTTGGGGATCCTTATAAACTGAATAATGTTTGTTGATATAGGGAATCAGCTCTTTCACAAGAAACTTTAGGTAATTATCCGAATTGGGCTCAAAATTTCCGTTGGAAACTCCTGCTTTTTGAAGCTCCTTATTGATAGTGTCTTTCTGTATAGTAGAAAGCGATTCATACGGCTTTTGCGGAAAGTAATTTGGAAAACGCAGTTTGGGAATGTTCCAGATTCCTACAACGATAAAATCTCTGACTTTCCCTTCCTGCATTAGTTTGGTAGCAGTTTGAGCCACTTTCCAGCTTTCATGATTCCAGGTCATGGTGCTGTCAAAAAGCATTTGCCCGTCGTTCATGTAAAGCACTGCATATTTTTCGTGCGGATTGTATCCTTCCGGTAACCAGATATCCACATTACGTGGCGTTACAAATTTGGATGGAAAGTCGTTGATTTGTTTAATGCTCCCAAATGGAACTTTTGGAGTTTGTGCCTGACAGAACAATCCTGTTGACATAATGATTATAGCTAGAATTATTTTTTTCATGATGATGTATATTTTGCCATCCTTATAAAACGAAAAGGATGGCTTTATTCAATAACGAGATAAAGCCATCCAAAAATATAAATATTCCAGTATGATTTTAATCCTCCAGATACCCGTATTTACCACTCGAGAATTCATGAAAGGCTTGATCAATTTGGGTATAGGTGTTCATGACAAAGGGACCGTAAGCGGCAATAGGTTCGTCAATAGGCGTGCCGCTCATCAAAAGCACAGTTGTTTCTTCTTCTGCCTGAAGGCTGATCTTTATGCCTTCGTTTTTGAAAAGTACCAGTTGATTCATGTTGGCAGACTCGCCATTCACTTCGGCAGCGCCTTCCAGTAGCAGTAGGCTTGTATTCTCAGTTTCAGGAATTTCGAAATCCTCTTTGGCCCCTTCTTTTAAATGGAAAACGAACAACTGAACATGTGAGAATGTATTTGCTGAACCTTTTACGCCTTTGTATTCACCGGCAAAGACTTTTACCGTTCCCATTTCCCCTGGAAGGATGTACTTTTTCATCTGGTCTCCGACCAAAGGCTGATATCTTGGATTAGCGCTTTTATCTTTGGAGGGTAAATTTACCCAAAGCTGTACCATTTGAAAATCGCCACCTTTTTTACTGAATTCCTTTTCGTAATACTCTTTGTGAAGGACTCCCGAGCCTGCTGTCATCCATTGAACATCGCCTTCACCTATCACTCCGGCATGACCCGCACTGTCGTGATGGGCAACTTTCCCATGAAATGCAAAAGTCACTGTTTCAAATCCCTTATGGGGATGAACACCAACGCCTCTTTGCTTTTCAGCTGGAGCTACTCGCATTTTAGCATTGTAATCCAACAACAAAAAAGGGCTCATGCGCTTAATAGAAATTTCCTGTGACGGGAAAAAAGTATGTACGTGAAATCCGTCGCCAACCCAATGAGGCCTGGGAGGATTATATATTCTATCTATTTTTTTCATTTTTACTCCTTGTTTTATCCCCGAATCTTATCGAGGATGCGGTTTAATTCAATAATTTCGTCTTTATCCAAACGATTCAGGAGGGTATCCATTTTTTTTTCAATGCTGTCCATCTCTGCCAACAATTTGAGGCCTTTTTCCGTTATTTCGATGGCCTTCTGTCGACGGTCATTGGGATTTTCTTGTCTCATCACAAGTCCACGGATAAACAATTTGTCCACAATCCTGCTTACATCAGAGAAACGGTCAAGCATACGAGCTTTCAGAAAACCGATGGAGAATGGTCCTTTTGGGCGAAAACCACGCAAAACGCGAAGGACATTATATTGCTGTACTGTCACACCATGTTCCTTCAGCGATTGCAAAAACTCATGATTTAACAGGTTGGCAGTATATGTCAGGTTGATAATGCCCTTGTGGTAATCATTGCGAAACCTGCCTTTAATTTCCTCCTCAATTTTCATAATAAATCCTTTTTAGAACTCATTATTAGTCAAATCACTAAACCCAGAACCGATCGCGGAACGGGTTTCGTGAAAGATCAAACAACTTAAAATAGTCCCTGTTAGGAAAAGTTTAACTTACAAAGTTCTGTGTGTTCCATCGCAAAAAGGTTTGTTTCCACTGTGTTTGCATCCGCAAAAAGCCACCTTTTTAGCTTCGGTAATTTCAACTTTAATTGGGGTGAAAGGGGTCCCTTTGTGCATTCCGCTGCAGAAAGGCTGATTGGTGCTTTTTCCACAGGCACACCACCAGTAAGTTCCCGGTTCCATGTCCAATACATATGGTCCCTTTTGAGCAATTCTTGGTTCTTCCATAGTCCTGATTTTAAAGCTTGTGCAAATATAAGTCATTCCATTATGTGTTACAACATATAATTTTAAAATTTTGTTAATTTTATGAAATTGACAGTGAAGATTCTTGTTTAGAAAGGTTTATTGTTAATTTTGCCAGTCAAAATATCCGGTTGCAGAAAAGAATATTTTAAGTTTCTGTAATAAAGGATAAATTATTTAGATTCAGATACCCGGTATGATTTTGGGTGCATTTTAAAATTTAATTATGGCAAATCAGGAAGATTTATTCAAAAAGATCATTGCACATGCGAAAGAATATGGTTTTGTATATCCGTCGAGCGATATTTATGACGGACTGAGTGCAGTATATGATTATGGTCCGAATGGTTCGGAACTAAAGAAGAACATTCGTGACTACTGGTGGAAAGCCATGGTGCAGATGCACGAAAATATTGTAGGTATTGATGCTGCTATTTTTATGCACCCTACCATTTGGAAGGCTTCGGGTCATGTGGATGCTTTCGCCGATCCGTTAATTGATAACAAAGATTCTAAGAAACGTTATCGTGCAGATGTGTTGGTGGAAGATCATATAGCCAAGCTGGAAGCTAAAATTGATAAAGAAATCGAGAAAGCTCAAAAGCGGTTTGGCGATGCCTTCGATGTGCAACAATTCAAAGATACCAATCCACGGGTGCTTGAAAACAACAAGAAGATAGAAGAAATCAAACATCGTCTGTATCCGGCCATGGAGAAAAATGATATGGCAGGAATCAAGCAGCTGATTGAAGATCTTGAGATTGTTGATCCGATTTCAGGATCGAAGAACTGGACCGAAGTTAGACAGTTTAATTTGATGTTTTCCACACAACTGGGATCTACAGCTGATTCAGCCTCAGAAATCTATTTGAGGCCGGAGACTGCCCAGGGGATTTTTGTGAATTATCTCAATGTTCAGAAAACATCCAGGATGAAAATTCCTTTTGGCATTGCCCAAACAGGAAAGGCTTTCCGTAACGAAATCGTCGCCCGTCAGTTTATTTTCCGTATGCGTGAATTCGAGCAGATGGAAATGCAGTTCTTTGTTCAACCCGGAACTGAAATGGAATGGTTCAAATACTGGAAGGAAGAACGAATGAAGTGGCATCTTTCCACAGGAATAGACAAGAGCAGCTTCCGTTTTCACGATCATGATAAGCTGGCTCACTATGCTAATGCCGCTACCGATATTGAATTTGCCTTCCCGATAGGATTCAAGGAACTCGAAGGAATCCATTCTCGCACAGACTTTGATTTGGGCGCACATGAAAAATTCTCAGGTAAAAAGTTGCGTTACTTTGATAACGAATTAAATGAAAGCTATATTCCTTACGTGATTGAAACATCCATCGGTCTTGACAGAATGTTCCTTGCGATGATGAGTGCAGCTTATACTGAAGAGACTTTGGAAGATGGATCAGAACGTGTAGTGATGAAACTGCCTCCGTTTCTGGCTCCTACAAAGGTTGCCATATTCCCCTTACTTAAAAAGGATGGTTTACCGGAGAAAGCCAGAGAAATCCTTACTATGCTCCAGGAAGATTTCATGTGTTTTTATGAAGAAAAAGATACCATAGGAAAACGCTACCGTCGTCATGATGCTATCGGAACACCTTACTGCGTAACAATTGACCACCAGACTTTGGAAGATAACACTGTTACAATTCGTGAACGCGACACGATGAAACAGGATCGTATTTCTATTGATGAAATTAGAGGTATCGTTTCCCAAAGACTTAGGGAAAGGTAATCTCTGAAACCTGATTAAAATAAAAAAGCCGCTGGAATTTCCAGCGGCTTTTCTTATATTATCGAATTTCGACTATCTCAGTTTGAAGGTTGTATGACCGATGTTATAATTATCAACGAAAACATCTACATTGTATTCACCAGGTTGTAAAGCCTCTGTCATTCTGCGATCCCAGTAAACGCAAACTCCGATAGATTTATTCTGGTAGTCAACTACCTTCATGGCACTGTACTGAAGTTTGTTGCCGTCGTACATAAATGAGGTTTCGTCACTTTCGTTTATGGTTAGAATCTTTTTGTCCGGACGGGCAATTCTTACATAAACGTTTTTACTTCCCGGTGCTGTAATGTCATTGGAACCAAGAGTGAAACAAACCTTAATTTTATTAACTCTTTTAATTTTATCAGTTTTTCTTTCTCTTCCGCTACCTGTAACATGAACTCCTTCAGCTTCAAAATTGTAAGTGGGAATAACACTGGCTAAGGCAACTTTTTGAGTAAGTGCTGATTTTTCCTGCATCAGGTTTTGGTTCTTTGCTTTCTCTGATTTAACCTCTTCTTTTATCTGATGGTTCTCTAAGGTAAGGGCATGATTAACTTTGTAGAGAGAATCTAACTGACGAACAAATCCTTGCTCGATTTGTTGCAAAGCGTGGAATTTTTTTCTAACCTCATAATATTCCCATTTTGTCCTTAAGAGTTGTTTGATCTCATTAGCGTTAGCTAGTATAACTTGATCTTTTTTTGCCAGTGAATCAGAAAGTTGACCATACTGAGCTTTCAACTGATCATGTTCTTTGATTAGTGAATTCACTTGAGACATCAATTCTTCTTTTTGAGCTTGCTTTTCAGCTTTTAAGGTTTTAATGTTTCCTTGAGCAATAAACATCCAAATGGCAAGGCCAATGGCCACCACGATAAACACAACCAATGCAG
>JACZJI010000041.1 GCA_014860665.1 Bacteroidales bacterium
GTACCAACATTATAAAAACCATTTTTAAACAATAGGTTGTAAGTAATTATTAATTAAAAGTCAGATGAGTAAAGAAAAGATCCTTTTAGGTCACGGGAGTGGCGGACGTATGAGCCACGATTTAATTGACAGTTTATTCGCCCGATATTTTGATAATGAAATTTTACGACAACAATCTGATTCAGCAGTTTTGGAGCCATGTTCAAAACACCTAGCATTTACTACAGATTCTTTTGTGGTTGATCCTATTTTCTTTCCAGGAGGAAATATAGGAAAACTGGCTATTGCAGGTACCGTAAATGATCTGGCTGTCTCCGGTGCTGTTCCAAAATACATAAGTGCAGGATTTGTTATTGAGGAAGGTTTTTCGATGGAGGATTTGGAAACTATTGTAAAGACCATGGCTGAGGAGGCTTCAAAGGCAGATGTAAAAATTGTTACAGGAGATACTAAAGTTGTAGATAAGGGAAAATGCGACAAAGTTTTTATTAATACCAGTGGAATTGGTGTCCTGGATGAGAAATTCGTCTCTATCGGTTCCGGAAATGATATAAAATCTGGTGATAAGATTATCATAAATGGTGAAATAGGAGCTCACGGAATGGCAATTATGGCTGCAAGAAACGATCTTAATATTTCAGCATCTATCAATTCTGACTGTGCTTGTCTGAATGGATTAATCAGAAAAGTATTGGATGCCGGAATCAAAGTCAAATTTATGCGCGACGCAACCAGAGGAGGACTTGGAACCGTCGCAGCAGAGCTGGTTAGGGGAAAAGAAATAGGACTTCAGATCGATGAGGAAAAATTAGTCATCGGTGAAGGTGTTCGCGGTATGTGCGAGTTGCTTGGCTTCGATCCGCTTTACGTTGCAAACGAAGGTAAAGTTCTCATGGTTGTAGAAGCAGCAGATGCAGACAAGACCATATCATTGATGCATGAACATTCTTTTGGAAAAGAAGCATCAATAATAGGAGAGATCAGCGAATCTCACAAGGGCAAAGCTTGGCTTAATACAGTCGTTGGGGGAAAAAGAATTATAGAAATGCTCTCAGGACAGCAATTGCCCAGAATTTGTTAGTCGCCATACTGCTCGTAAAATTTTCGCAGTTCTATTGACAAATCCTGAAAAGCGACATAGTGGTTCGGGCATCCGCTTCTTGAACAAAGACTGACACGCCCACCCGTATCTAACATCAAAGAAACCATTGGGGCATCACAGAGTTTACATTCCTCTTTAACAAGCAATTCTTTATTGCAATGAGGACAAGTAAACTCGACAATTTCACCTTTTTTAATATCAACATCAGAAATGTTTTCATAACACTCGTAAATAGCGCATAGATGAATAGTTCCCCGCTCAAATTCTGTCTGAATGTTTAATTTAATGCTAGGGTGCCCCTGAATTTTTACATCTTCATCAAGAAGTGATTTCATGCAATAAGGACATTTAACCGATAATGAAATCTGTTTTTTCATGTGGTTTAATTTTTGGGTTTCTTGGTACTAAGGTACAAAATTTCCCAGCAAAGAGAAAGGGCCCCCTTAAATTAGAGTCATTATAATTTGAGAAAGGATCTTTTGTATTTCTTATTTGATATGAAATAGAAGAATTTCAATACTGATTAAGAAAAATATTGAACGGGATTAGTTATGGAATCTCCACGAAACACCGAAAAACACTCCTGGTGCGACATCAGGATAGTGGGGTGAACTATAATAATTATATATACCAGTTAGTCCCCTTAAATTGGTTTCTTTGACAAACATCCGAAATCTCTTCACTTTTAAAGTTGCGTATGCTGTAATCATCAGATAATCACCAATTGCAGTATTATTTTGTACGTAGAACGTTCTTAATTCCGGCATATATGCATCCGCGTAATATTTTGTGAAATACGAGAACTGGAACCCGGTTTGCAATTTACCATGGTGTGTAAAAATCCACCCTTTGAAATAAAGGTCTAACATTCCGGTAAATGTAGGCAAATGGATAATATTTCCCATGGTAGTTGTTTGATAAACACCTCTGAAATTAATTCCGAAACTCCTTATTGGGATAGTCCCATTGCCATAAATCTGTAAGACTGTTCCGGTCTGCTTGTTTTGAGCTGGAGCTACAGAATCATTAAAATAGGTGTAATTATTCAAAGTCTGTAGACGAGCACCCGCACTAATATTTTTGTACAAATATTCACCGTCCAGAATCAAAAACCGCTCTTTCTTTAACTCTTGATTCCAATTAAATCTATTAGATTGATAATGAGAAAAATACCAAGCAGGCATGCGATTTATAATATGTAGGCCTAGACGAAGTTTACCGATATTTTTCACTTCTGAACCTAAATATTGTAACAGCCCACCTGTCAATTCAAAGTCTCCGTTATTATAACCACCAAATGTAATCTGTCCGTTTGCATCCAGATAGCTTCGTTTAAACAACCATAATGAAATACTTCCAAAAGGCTTGACTTCGTTAAATTTGCTAAGCGTTGAGTCATAAGCCAGTTTTTGTTCTATCCGGTCAAAATGAACCCCGAATGAAAGATGAAAAACCCGACTCAACTTATCCTCATTGTATCCCAAATTTGACCATTTAATCGTATTGCTCATGTGAACCTGATAAACAGAATCATAAGTTTGAATCGAATCAAAAACGGCTGGAAAAGCATTGTAGAATGAGGAATCTGATGCCATATCGTCATATACCATATAATTCCTTTGATATAAAAACGAATAGGAAATATTCCCTGCATCTATTTTTCTCTTATTTTTTGCATTAGTAGAATCAGCAGGCGACAAATTAAAATATTGCTCCACATAAAAACCTTTGGTTTTGATCCTGTTTTCAGCAGTATTTAGCTGGACCGGTATAACAGTGGGGTCGTTTTCAAGATGCAGTTGAAATATACTGTCATACTTTAACCCACCACTTTCCTGAAATTTATCCTGGTTGTAAAGGTAATTAGCAATGATTCCATACCTATGATTCTTAGTATAATATTGTCCAGTCAGATACAGGTTATTATCCTTAGAAAAACTCCGGCCATAAACGCCCGGAGAATTAATAATAGAAAACCGAAGCCCTAACGTAATACTTTTGCTTACCATCCTGTCGAATCCCACACCAAAGTTCTGTTCCCTTTGAGGCCCCATCACATAATGCAGACTCGTGTAAGGTCTTATGAGTTTATAATACTCAACTTCGTCATTGGAATACAAAATCTTATTTAGAGCTTGTGGTATGAAAATATAATCAGCTGCCAAATCAGGAGAAAAAACACGGTTATAGCTGGGAAGTCCAACATTGTTAAGTGTTCCATACATTTGATTACCGTGCTGTATTGGATTATATTGATGAAAATAAGTTATGGAAGTATCTATAGCATGAAGACGGTTTAATTTCAAACTGTCAACAGTGCCCCTAAAGTAATAAACTGCAATACTGTCTTGTTTGTTCATGACAGTATCTACCTTTATTTTTTTGGCCATGGCAGTATCAACCTTCATTTTGGCTGTATGCGTCTGTCCTGAAACCGGATACGAAATCCAAACAAGCAGCAAAAAGATGCCAGCTCTGAAAAATTTATAGGAAAACTTTGTCAAAATTTTCAATTAGTTTAACTGAGGCCAAATTTAGAGAATTAAACTGAATGGCACCAGTTCTAACGTCAAAGAAAAATAAGAAAAACTGTCCAGCGATTAATGTAAATCCAAACCATTCATCATATAAAGTGAATGTTCTAGTGTGGGTAAAATCTCATCCAGATATTCATTTACCGCTTTTACACTGCCGGGGAGGGTATAAATTAAGGTCTGATTAATGGTTCCGGCTACTGCACGGCTGATAAGGGCGTTGGGTTTTTTCATTCCATATTTCACGCGAATAAGCTCCATAATTCCGGTAATTTCCTTATCCAACATTGGCCTGACCACATCTGGAGTAATATCTCTTGGTCCAATTCCAGTTCCACCAGTGGTGAAAATAATATCTGTCTTTTGAGAAACTGCTTTAAGAATTGACTGTTTGAGGAGTGCTGAATCGTCCGGAATAATCTGATTATGAAACTCAAAATGCCGATTCTTCGATAATAAAAACTCTTCTGTTTTCTTTTGGATTGCCGGACCGCTTAAATCTTCATAAACCCCCTGGCTGGCTCGATCACTTAAAGTAATCACATTAATTCTTAATATTCTGGGATGATATTCGAATTTCATTCCTGCAGTCAACTCACCACCTGTCAAAACCTTTGCAAAAATACCTTCTTTAGGCATCACGCAATTCCCAACTTCCCTAAAGATAGCACAGTTATCTCCATGACATTTTTTACCTATCTGAGTCACCATCAACTCAATTCCATCAGAAATAAACTTGTCAAGAGGAGCAGTTTTATAGAGCTCTAAACCTCGTGTAGAGATATTTTCTGCAAACTCCCCAAATTTGATTTCTCTGTTAGCTTCTTTAGAGAATTTTCGTATACTTTCTTCGCCAAGCAAACTTACTTGCCTATGCCAACTTCCAGAGTGAGCATCTCCGGGAATGCCTATCTCCGTGAGGGAAATTTTTTCAACAGGCTTTTTTACAGTTCCTTTTTTCTCAGAAATATTTACAGACGTGACCTCAAAAGTTTTCATCATTCGGAATTATTTTTTTGTTTTTTCAATCAGATGGATTTGTTCCATAACCATTACTTTGTCTACAGCCTTACACATATCATAAACGGTAAGCAAAGCAACCTGAACTCCTGCGAGAGCTTCCATCTCTACGCCAGTCTGTCCGCTGCAACGGGCGGTACAAATGACATGAACTCCATTCTCTTTTAAAGTGGCTTTTACGGAAACTTTCGTAAGCGATAAAGGATGACAAAGGGGGACAAGTTCACTTGTCTTTTTAGCTGCCTGTATTCCGGCAATTTCAGAAATTGTTAAAACATCTCCCTTTTTAATCTGATTTTCATGAATTAGTCTTACCGTTTCTGGCTTCAACTTTATAAATCCTTCCGCTGTAGCAGTGCGTAGCTGAATAGGTTTATTTCCCACATCTACCATATTAGCTTTGCCATCTTTATCAATATGCGATAGTTCCATATCTTTTTATATCAGTGTATTTCAGTATCAATGAGTTTTTATCCTCCGATTCCATAAAATTTTCCAGACTGATTCTTTGTCCCAGCCCTAGGCTTTTCAGCAAGTGCTTTTTCATAAGCCCTCTCCGCACCAAGTTCTTTCACTGCAAATGCAAGCTCATTGAATAAACAAGGTTTAATTTCTCCATTTGCAGTAAGTCTTAAACGGTTACAATTTTTGCAGTCACCGCCTTCTCCACCTTCCACTTTTGAAAACTCACCAGTTTCAAGATTCATCTGGTGAATAAACCTAATTTGAAGTCCTTGCTTGGCACAAAAATCAGCAACTTCAAGAGCATCTTTTTCATCACTGTTTTTGAAGACCACACAATTAATTTTGATAGGAGAGAGACCTGCTTTTTTGGCTGCTTCAATTCCTTCAAAAACCTTCTCTATATCCCCACCACGCGTGATTTCAGCGTAACGTTCCGGAGAAAGTGTATCAAGACTGATGTTAATTCGATTTAACCCGGCTTCTTTAAGACTTTCCGCATACTTCGACAGCAAGATTCCATTGGTTGTCATTGAAAGATCCTTAATTCCTTCAATAGTTGAAATCTTTCTTACCAGCTCGACAATATCCTTTCGCACAAGAGGTTCACCCCCTGTCAGACGTACTTTTGTAATTCCCTTATGGACACCATTCTGCACAACTTCTACAATCTCATCAAAAGAAAGAATTTCCTCTTTCGGCATTAACTCAACACCTTCTTCAGGCATGCAGTATACACACCTTAGATTGCATCGGTCCGTGACTGATATGCGTAAATAATCTATTTTTCTGTTATATCGGTCGTACATTTACTAATGTTCCTTTCTTAATTTCACTGATGCCCAGCTCAATTTCCATCAAACCATCAGCATAGGATAAAGAATTAATATGAGCTGAGCCATGATATTCCATCTTTTTAGCTGTTCCCCGAGAAGTAATCACGATGGGTTCATACGCTTTTCTGTTTGCATTTTTTCGTCTGAAATCATCCTCCAGCGGAAGTCTAAGAATTTTCAGAAAAGCATCATACCCTTCAATCTTCAATAAGAGCGGCTTGATTAACGTTTCAAATTGAACATACGAAGAAACAGGATTTCCGGGAACCCCGACAAACCACTTATTTTCATGAGTTCCAAAAATAGTTCGTTTTCCAGGTTTTACAGAGACTCCATGAAAATGAATATCAAAACCTGATTTTTTTAGCACTTCCGGGACAAAATCATAATCACCTACAGAAACGGCCCCTGACATAATCAATACGTCGGCTTCAGCAATTGCCTTTTGAAACAAAGCATCTGTATCCTCAAAAGTATCTCTGGCAATACCAAAATATCGGACCGACAAGCCAAGCTCTTTGACTTGTGCAACCAGCTGGTAACCATTAGAATTTCTTATCTGTGAAGGCTGAGGCCTTATCTCCGGTTCAACCAATTCGTTGCCTGTTGAAACAACGGCTACAACCGGTTGCCTGAAGACTTCAATTTGTGTTGCGCCGGCTGATGCCAGAACCGGAATATGTTTGGCTTTAATAAATGTTCCCTTTTTCAAGACTACATCGCCTGTTTTGACATCATCGCCTAAAAGACAAACATTCGATTTTGTATCTTCCTTAGAGAAAACAATCTTATTGGGAGCCACTTCTTTGACATATTCAATCATAATAACAGTATCAGCTCCTTGAGGTAAGGGGGCTCCAGTCATTATTTTAGAACACTGATTTTCACAAATAGTTTTCTCTGGCCAGTGACCCGCGGGAATCACCTCAATAACTTCCAGTTCATTTTTCAAATCGACATTTCGACAGGCATATCCGTCCATTGCTGCCTTGTTAAAGGGCGGCATATCAACGTCAGATACTACATCTACCGCCAGCACCCGGTTAATCGAATTTTCAAAACTCACAGTTTCAATTCCCAAGGTATGTGCATTCTCAAGAACAAGTTTCAATGCCTCTTCATAAGAAATCATGGTTCAATATTTTTATTTTCATCAGTCTTATTACGTCCTTCACCTCATTGTACAAAATAAAAATGCCTCTTAACCATTTGGAAAGAGGCCGCCTTCTGAAGATCAAAACAAAGTGATAATCCTGCAGACTCCTTTCCAATTCATTCTGCTACCGCAGATTTCGGGAGGCTTAAGCATTTCTACCTAGACCCATCGGAATAGAACCCATGGCTTCGCTTTAGAGATCTATTCTCGGAGCATTTTATAAATACTGCACAAAATTATAAAACATCTCGTTACTAATTTCTTTTTAAATCAGTTATTATTTGGATTAAATTCTAAATTCATTCATATCTAAAACTCAAATTAATGGCATTCCAATATGGTTGCTTCAGGATATATAATAAATTTGCTCTAAATAAGTTTTTGTTAAAACAATTAGTCGCATGCGAAGACCCTGGTCGTACCAGATTTTTGGATTAATATTTTTGTTTTGTCTGCTTTCTACCAGAGGCTTCGCTCAGACATCACAACTTGAAGGTGTTATCACAACAGATAAGGGGAATCCATTACCGTGGGTAAATATCAGAATCAAATCATCAAACCAGGGTACTGTAACTGATTCCGTAGGTTTTTACAGACTGACTGTTCCGTCAAACAAAAGATTTCTACTTTCCATCAGTTATGTGGGATATAAAAGTATTGATACTGCATTGATAATTCCGACTAACAAAAAAGTTATACAAAACTTCAGATTAATATCCGAAACAACACAACTACCCAGTCTTGAAGTCCGAGAACAGAACCTCAAACTCGAAAACATTACAAGCCTGAATCCTCAGAATGTTCTTGTTACACCCGCTGCTTCTTCAGGTGTGGAAGGATTGATAAAAACGCTTCCCGGTGTAACTTCTAATAATGAACTGAGTTCCGAGTATTCTGTCAGGGGAGGCAATTACGATGAAAATCTTGTATATGTCAATGGAATTGAAATATACCGCCCGTTTTTAGTAAACACCGGGCAGCAGGAGGGGCTTAGTTTTATAAATCCGGACTTGGTTTCAAAAATAGATTTTTCAGCAGGTGGATTTGGAGTTCAGTACGGTGATAAAATGTCATCGGTATTGAATATTACATATAAACATCCGGAAAGTACTGGAGGAAGTGTTTATCTAAGCCTGCTGGGAGCTGGTGTTTCAGTTCAGGGAACCAACAAAAATCACAGGTTTACCTATTTGATTGGAAGCCGCTATAAGACAAACAGGTACTTACTGGGGACTTTAGACACAAAAGGAGATTATAAACCCGATTTCATTGATCTACAAGCTTTATTAACCTATCAACTATCTAAAAAATGGGATGTATCTCTTTTGGGATATTATTCAAGTAACAAATATCAAATTGTTCCCAGCAGTCGTGAAACAGATTTTGGCACTGCACAACAACCTTTGCGTTTTTCTGTTTATTTCGATGGACAGGAAGTCGATCAATATAATTTGGCACAAGGAGGACTTACTTTCAATTATCACCCTAACAAAAGTACCACTTTAAATTTCATCGTTTCAGGGTATAATACTAAAGAATCAGAGACTTACGATATTTTAGGACAATACTGGATCGGTGAAATAAATAATGAACAGACAACTATGGATGAAGGACAATCTGTGCAAACACTGGGAATTGGTTCCTTTTTGCGTCATGCCAGAGATTATTTTACAGCCAAAGTCTTTACGCTCCAACATAATGGTTCTTATTTTTATAATGGTCATCACTTAATTTGGGGTGTTCGTTACCAGCATCAGTTTGTCGATGACCAGGTCAGAGAGTGGCAGGTAAATGATTCAACAGGATATTTTCTCCCAAATCCGATAGACATCCCAGGAAATCTAAATCCTAACAGACCCGATTTGAATCTTTATTATTTTATTTCCGCACATAATATACTTTCTATCAACAGATTTTCAGCTTATGCTTCCAATCGCTGGAATTTTACTTTAAGAAACAAAAGCCTATTAGGATTGACTGCAGGAGCAAGATTTTATTATTGGGATTTTACACACGAGTTTTTGTTTAGTCCAAGGTTTAATTTAGCATATTTTCCCACTGGAAATCCATCATGGACATTTCGTTTTGCCTCCGGGATATATTATCAGCCACCTTTCTATCGGGAAATGAGGGAAATGGATGGGCAGATCAATCATAATATAAAGTCGCCACGAGCTATTCATTTTATTTTATCAGGAGATCATAAGCTGAATATATGGGATAGGCCTTTCTTATTCACAGCGGAGGCTTACTACAAGAGGATGGATCGTTTTATTCCCTATGAAGTGAATAACTTGCAAATCAGGTATTTTGCCAGCGAAGTTGCTAAAGCTTATGCTACTGGTATAGATTTCAGGTTATCAGGAGCATTTGTAAAAGGAATTGACAGCTGGATATCATTGTCATTTTTAAAAGCCGCAGAAGATGTTCAAGGAGACTATTATTATAACTATTATGCTCAGGATGGAACACAAATACCCGCTTCAAACCATTTTCAGGCCGTTGATAGCGCAAAAGTTTCTCCTGGTTATATTCCGCTTCCAATGGATAGCCGTATGAATGTAAAGATTTTTTTCCAGGATTATATTCCCGGTCACAAAGCGTTTAAAGTGCATCTTCGATTACTTTTCGGAACAGGGCTTCCCTTTGGCCCACCACAATCACAGCCTTACCAGCAAACATTACGAATGCCAGATTACAGAAGGGTAGACGTAGGATTTTCATGGAATCTTTTGCACCATGAAGACGAAAATATTGCTTTAAAGAAATTAAAATCGCTTTGGGTAACGCTTGAAGTATTTAATCTTTTCCAAGTGTACAATACCGTCTCCTACAATTGGATTACTGACGTAGAAAATCAAAACTTTGCAGTCCCCAATTATCTGACTACAAGAAGAGTGAACCTAAAAGTTATGATAAATTTTTAGTCTAATTGATTAACCGGAGCTATAACGAGTTATAATAATTCAAAAGCTTTATCAGATCGTCTTCTCTTGAAGCATGTATTTTTTCCTTTTTGATGAACTTCGTAATCTCAGACTTCTTATCCGGAAGAGCCTTTAAAAAATCAGAATTCTTATAAATAAGAACTGCGGGTTCCTGGCCAAAACGAACATAATAATCCTTTTGAACAGAAGAAAATCTTGCAGGCTGTGCATCCTGATATGCACCTGGAGGGGTTGCTTTTAAAAACTCTATACTATAACGAATCAACCCCTGAGCCTTGGTGCCAGAATTCAAAAGCTGGAAAAATCCATTTGAAGTAACTTGTTTATCCAGATAAGGTGCATAAACGAACGTTGTATCATCAAGATCAATTTTTCCTACCATGCCCGGAGCGTTCAGTTCAAAAACTTCAGAATTCGATTTCCTGAATTCGAAGTTCCCTGTAAAAACATTATAACGCAAAGGATAGGAACCATATAGAGTCTGTTCCTTTGTGAAGATCTGTCCGGTTCCAAATTGTGTATTTAAATAGGGAGAACCTTGTATTTTACTATATGGAATCTTTATACTTGTCGTACCGTTGTCACGCTGTTGTATGCGCCAGAAATCATCCTTGGCCATATTTTCACTGATACCTTGTCCAAAAAGTGCCAGAGGAAGAAATCCTATAAATAGAATGCAGATAAATTTTAATTTTTTCATGTTTAAATTTTAAAGGGTTCCAGAAATTTGAAAAATTTGCATTTGTTTAACCAAATTTACCTATAAAAATAATAAAAAAACGATGTGGGATCATCAAAATTATAATTTTTAGACGATTTTCTCAATTTTAACAAATTGAATTATAATTAATTAAAAATTAATTATTAAAAAATGTTATCTTTATTTAGATTCCGTACAAATAATGCATATATTTGTAGTGCAATTTTAAAGTATTTACGTAGGAATAGATACTAATAAAATGCAGGTTAATTTTTTGGGTTATCCCTCATTCTGAGGGCTTTTAGGTTAATAATTGAAGAAGTCTCGTCTCCCCGGCGAGACTTCTTTTTTTGAATAAAAGGCAATTCCAAGAACTGCCTTTTATACTAGAAAATATTAATTGAAGAATTTAAGAGCTGTTTCAACGATATTCAGAGCACGTTTCAGGTCCTCTTCTTCAATGACTAACGGTGGAGCAAAACGGATGATATGATCGTGGGTTGGTTTTGCGAGCAATCCTAGCTCAGCCATCTTAAGACAGACATCCCATGCAGTTTTACCATTCTTTGGAGCGATAACCATGGCATTCAACAAACCTTTCCCTCTTACTTCAGCAACCATATCTGATTTAATGGCTCTGAGCCCATTTCTAAAAATAGTTCCCATTTTTTCAGCTCTTTCAGCAAGTTTTTCCTCATGAATAACTTCCAAAGCGGCCACTGCAATTCTAGCAGCTAATGGATTTCCACCAAATGTAGAACCATGTTCTCCGGGTTTAATAGTAAGCATAATATCATCATCAGCAAGAACAGCAGAAATCGGGTATGCACCACCAGACAATGCTTTTCCAAGAATCAAAACATCCGGGCGGACTCCTTCATGATCGCAAGCCAACAGCTTTCCGGTTCTGGCAATTCCAGTTTGGACTTCATCAGCAACAAAAAGCACGTTATTTGCTTTACACATTTCATAGGCTTTTTTCAAATAACCCTCGTCAGGAACCATCACCCCGGCTTCTCCCTGAATAGGTTCTACAAGAAAACCTGCAACATATTTATCTTCCAAAGCTTTAGCCAACGCATCCAAATCATTGTAAGGAATGGTAATAAAACCAGGTGTGTACGGACCGAAGTCATTTTTCGCATCCGGATCGGTGGACATTGAAATGATGGTGATAGTACGTCCATGGAAATTATTAGCACAAACAATAATCTTAGCCTCATTTTCAGGTATACCCTTTTTAAGATAAGCCCATTTACGAATCAGCTTTAATGCGGTTTCATCAGCTTCTGCACCTGAATTCATGGGCAGAATCTTATCATAACCAAAATAACCTGTGATGTATTTTTCATAAACACCCAGTGCATCATTATAAAAAGCACGAGATGTAAGGGTCAGTTTTTGTGCCTGATCAGTCAGAGCCTTGATAATTTTAGGATGACAATGCCCTTGATTTACCGCTGAATAAGCGGATAGAAAATCAAGATATTCTTTACCTTCAACATCCCAAACTTTGGCTCCAAGCCCTTTCGACAATACTACCGGAATTGGATGGTAATTATGTGCACCATACTTGTCTTCCAACTCCATTGCCACTTTCGAAGTGAGTTTTTCTGACATATTTCAAAATATATAAAGTTAAAACTATGATTTTCGCTGTATAGAATCTATGCCTTTTGCAATTGCAATAATACAATTTTAAGTGCGAAGTTTCTGAATGGAAAATCCAAATCAGTGTATCACGTATCTAAAATGAAAACATACAACCAAAACCTTTTATAGAAGATGGCGGAAGGGCAGGAGCAGCCATTCAAAAAATTTTTCCACCGGAGGACGCTTCTCCCATTCTTTATAATTAAAAGGTATAGTAGCTTCCATCGTCTTTTGATTGTGAGCCTGCAATTCTTTTACAATCTTTGGTTCCAAGCCAAACAAAACCACTTCGAACATGTATCTAAAACTTCTATAATCAAAATTAGATGACCCTATGCCAAAAGTGCGATTGTCCACTAAAATCAACTTTGCATGGAGATTATTAGGTTCATAAAACAAAAACTCAATTCCCCTTTTGGAAAGAGTGCCTAAATATTTATTTCGTAATATATCCACAAGTCTTACATCGGATTTTTTTGGGACGACAACTTTTATAGATACTCCTCGTTCGGCAGCTTCCATTAAAGCTTTTCTGAGCATAAAACCAGGTAAGAAATATGGAGTCTCAATGACAATTGTATCCTTTGAATCCTGAATAAGCTTTATGAATTTCTTATTGATCTTCTTTTTAGTGATGATAGGTACGTCTCTCACTATCTCATAATCTCCATGCTTAACGTGCCTTGTATAATAAGCTCTTGAAATAATATAACGGTTGTAAATATTGAAATCCTGGATGAACAGTTTTTTAAAAACATGGGTAATATCGCTCTCCATCCGCAAAACCGATTCGCGCCAGTTCATATTGTAATCGGTTATATTAGAAGAACCTATATATGTTATCTCATCATCTATCAGCAAAAGTTTGCGGTGATTCCGACGATGGCTACGTGTGAAAAAGTCAAAATTATATTTAATTTTCTTAAAGAACCTGACTTTTCCTCCCATTTCAATCAATTCGTCAAAAAAACCATACCTCACCGAACCTGCTCCCCAGTAGTCTATCAAAATTTTGATTTCGACACCCTTTTTTCGTGCTTCAATCAGTGCAGATCTAAACCTTTCACCAATAACATCAGCACCAACTCTGAACGTCTCTAAATAAACATATTTAGTGGCTCCACGAATGTCCTTTATCATTTTATGATAAAACTGGAAAGGATCCGAATATAGACGATAGCCAGTGTTTTCCATAATGTATGATACGTTTACAATGTCTCACGGAACTATGTTTCCGACAATAAAAATAAGCGATTTTTCAATCCTTGACTTAGGATTTGAAGAAAAGAATAAGATTTTTTAGAGCATTTATTTTTTGAAATCTCTTTGTCTCATTGCTTCATAAATCAGAATTGCGGTAGCAATAGAAACGTTTAAAGAATCGTTGATACCCATCATCGGAATCTTTATGATCTCGTCAGAGAAGTCTCTCCACTGCTGACTCAGCCCCTCTGATTCAGTACCCATAATCAATGCTGAAGGCTGATCATAGTTGCTCTCATGATACCATTTATTGGTTTGGATAGCAGCTGCAAAACTTCGAATATTTTTTTCTTTAAGCCATTCCATAGCTTCCTCTGAAGAACAAGACACTACCTGCGTGGAAAAAACACAACCTATACTAGCTCTAATTACATTTGGATTGTACAAATCTGTTGCGGGGTCGCAAATAATTACGGCATCTACCTGAGCCGCATCAGCAGTACGAAGAATGGCTCCCAAATTACCAGGCTTCTCAACATGCTCAAGAACTACAATTAGTGGTATTTTACTTAACTTTAACTCATCAAGTGTCAAAAAGCGGGAATACGCTAAAGCAATCATACCACCTGTTGTTTCGCGGTATGCAATTTTTGAAAACACATCAGAACTTACCTCGTATGCCTGCGGAACTTTAGGAATCACACTTTCTGGCAACCCATCAGGAGCAATTTCCGGGCAGAAATAAAGGGAATGCAGTTCGTATCCGCAACTGGTTACGTGCTTTATTTCTTTGAGCCCTTCTACGACAAACAACTTCTGTTTCTTTCTTTCAGAAGCTTTTTGAAGCTTTACAATATTTTTAATCTTCGGGTTCTGAAGACTGGTTATCTTTTCTGTTTGATTCATTTCTAAAGCTGTAGTAAAGATTGTATGAAAAGGAACCTTCGAAGAGATTTATTATTCTTCCTCAACATGACGTACATTTTTCCTAAGTCTGATATAGAACAAAATAGAAACCAACAAAATTACCAAAGAAGCGATAAAAATTGCTCCGACAAAATCATAATTTCGTATTCTTTTAGTTTGTTGGCGGCTTTCTTCCTTTAGTTCATTGCTCTTTTGAGTGAGTTCCTTCACTTTATATTGGTTTTCAATTTCTGAAGTATTTTCTAATTCAAGCTTATTAATCAAAGAATCCTGCTTCGCTTTGTAAATTTGATAATATCTCGTGAAATTATCAAACTCGCCCAAACCAGCATAACAAATGAAAAAACCTTCATTGAATTTTTGTGTATAGTCAGCAAAGCCAATCTTTTTTGAAAGAGCTAAACCTTTCTTAAAACTCTCCAAAGCTTTTCTAAACTCATGGGCAAGAACATGAATATCACCCTCGTTATAATAGACTATTACAAGACCTGTCTTATCGCCAATTTGCTCAAATAGCTGTCTACTTTGCTCAAAAAGAGTAAATGCTTTGGAAAAATTTCCCATTTTTCCATAGAGTGCGCCAAGGTTGCAGGTTACCATTGCCACACCAGATTTACTGTCGATCTCTTTTTTCAGGTCCAGTGCTTGCTGATAAAGTAAAAGCGCTTGTTTGTAATCATTATAATGTTCATAATAGATCTCTGCAAGATTATCAAGAACTACAGACTGATTGATTTTATCATTCCGATTTTCATAAATGGCCAATGCCTTCTGAAGAAAATCCTTTGCTTTATCATATTCATTCAACTGCTCATAGATAACAGATGCGCTGTTATAAGCAAGACCCATACCATCTAAATCCTGTATATCGACAAAAATCTTCAACGCACTAATATAATCTTCCAGAGCATGCCTGTAAGCTTTACGGTAGTAATTGATATTACCCATATTAATCATTGAAGTAGCAATACCTTCAGAATTTTTTAATTCCTTTTCTATGTCAAGCGATTTCTGATAATAGATTGCTGCAGAATCGAAATTTGACCAACTCTCATAAATTAAACCTATATCATTAACGCAATTTGAAATTCCTTTTTTATTTTGGGTTTTCTGGTAAAAGGAAAGTCCTTGCTTAAAATATTTCATGGCTTCTTTATAATTACCAGAATAGTAACCTGATACCCCTAAATCCTTACTTGCAAGGCCGGCAAGATCCAGCTTTCCTAGTTTCTCAGCTTCAGCAATAGAAGCTTCTCCATATTTTACACATTCATGAAAGGAAATAGTTCGAAATGCTTTGGAAAGTTCGATCAATAAATTGACCCGTTCAACTCCTGTCGCATTTTGGAGTTTTTCTTGAATTTTATGAACCTGACTGGTAGTCTGTGCAACCAGAAATGCCGGTAAAAACAGGGTTATGCCGATTATTGCGAAAAGTTTTTTCATGCTTATCGCAAATTTAGATTTTCTTTTGCAAATCACAACGCTTTTCTGCTAAATTGACTGATACGCCTTAAAGTTAATTAATCTCACATAATTTATATCACTATTCTGCCAAAACGGCCCTCTTTCTAACTTGAGAACCGACATAGAATTGTATATTTGCTTTTTAAATGACTCACTATGATAAAATCCATGACCGGCTATGGTAAGTCTGTTGTCGAATTGCCCGGACACAACTTAACCATAGAATGTAGAACACTTAACAGCAAGCAGCTGGATTTAAATATGCGACTCCCTCAACAGTTTAGGGTAAAAGAATTGGATTTACGCCGGATTATTTCTAATGAGCTGAGCAGGGGGAAGATTGATTTTGGAATATCATTTGAAGAAGGAAGGCAAAACGGCATCCCAAAAATTAATCACGACAGAGCTTTAGAATACTACAACGAATTAAAAACACTTTCTGAAGAGCTGAATGAAATTCCTGAAACTGGATTTCTTCCGATGATAACACGTTTTCCTGATGTTTTTTACACGCCAGAAACTGAACTTAATAATGAAGAGTGGCAAATAATTGAACAAAAAATTCAGGAAACACTGAATTTAGTGAATCAATTCAGACTGCAGGAGGGGACTATTCTGGAAACTGATTTTAGGGCACGGATTCAAAACATACTGGATTTCCTTGAAAAAGTTCCGGAATATGAAGAAGCCAGGATCGGAAAAATCAGGGAACGTATAGAAAGTAGTCTGGAACAGTACTTTTCTGATGTACGGTATGATGAGAACCGACTGGAACAGGAAATCATTTTTTACATTGAAAAGTTAGATATTACTGAAGAGAAAATAAGGCTAAAAAAACACTGCGATTATTTTATAGAAATCCTAGACACAGAAGAACAGGTGGGCAGGAAACTGGCCTTTGTACTTCAGGAAATTGGTCGCGAAATCAATACTCTTGGCTCTAAAGCCAACGATGCCATGCTGCAAAAGCTGGTAGTTTTAATGAAAGATGAACTGGAGAAATTAAAAGAACAAATGCTGAACGTTTTGTAATGGAGAAAAAAGTAAAAAAAGGAAAACTGGTTATATTTTCCGCACCCTCAGGATCGGGTAAAACTACACTGGTGCACTATATTATGACACAATTTTCTAATCTTGAATTTTCGGTATCCGCTACCAACCGCAAAGCAAGGCCCGATGAAAGAGATGGTGTAGATTATTATTTTTTAAGTACCGAAATCTTCAGAGAAAAGGTTGCCAAAGGAGAATTTGTTGAGTGGGAAGAAGTTTACGATAATCAATTTTACGGGACACTTAGAAGCGAAATAGAACGAATTCGCGATAAGGGGAATTCAGTAATCTTCGATGTGGATGTAAAAGGCGGGCTTAGTATCAAAAAAATATATGGCGATGAAGCTCTTGCCATATTTATCAGGCCGCCATCTATTGCTGTTTTGGAAAGCAGGTTGCGTCATCGTTCAACCGAAAGTGAGGAAAGTATCATTAAAAGAATTGCCAGAGCTTCCTATGAACTGGGGTTTGAGAATAAATTTGATATTGTGTTGATAAACGATGAATTAGAGAAATCAAAAAGTTCCAGTTTAGCAGTTGTAACAGACTTTCTGAATAAGAATAATTGACGATTCTTCATTTAACTTTTAAGAAAAAACTCATGAGAAAGATTGTACTGCCTGACTATAAAAAGAATATTCTGAGGGCGATTTTGAGTCTTCAGGTTGTTGAATCGGAAATACCCAAACCTGCTAAGAATGAAGTTCTGGTTAAAGTACATGCCGCCCCCTGCAACCCTTCGGACATTGCTTTCATGGAAGGAGGTTACAACATAGTAAAAACCCTGCCCGCAGTACCAGGACTTGAAGGATCAGGAATTGTTGTCGATGCCGGTGAAGGTGCAGAAAATCTTATTGATGAGAAAGTGTGCTTTTTTTCTCAGGACGATAGAGACGGTACATGGTCTGAATATATTTGTCTGAACAAAAAAAATCTGGTAGTACTAGATGGACAAATGGATATGGACCAGGCAGCCTGTTTCTCAATCAATCCATTCACAGCCAGAGGTTTGCTGGATATTGCTCTTTTGCATAGTGTTCCTTGTATTATTCAAAATGCTGCAGGCGGACAAGTTGCTGCGTTTGTCAGACAAATGGCAGAAGAACACAATATAAAAGTAATTGATATTGTAAGAAAGAAGGAGAGTGCTGACCAGCTTAAAAAAGCAGGAGCAAAATACGTTCTACTGGAACATGACCAGGATTTTGAAGAAAAATTAATGAAGCTTTCAGCAAAGCTGGAAGCCACACTGGCCCTGGATGCTGTTGGAGGTGAACTCACGGGAAAGATACTGAATGCAATGCCCGAAGGCTCTGAGATTGTAATTTACGGAGGACTTTCTAACCAACCTGTTTCAGGAATTAATCCACTTGGATTAATTTTTAAAGACAAAATTGTTTCGGGATTTAATCTTGCCGATTGGAGAGAAATGTTAGACGATGACTATTTTGATGAGATTTCTAAAGCAATGCAGGCAAGATTTATTGACAATACCTATAAAACGCGTATCCAGAGTAAAACAGATTTTGATCATATAACTTCTGGATTAACGAACTATTTACGTCAGATGAGTGCCGGAAAAATTTTAATTTCACCCAAATAAAGAAAAAGGAAAGGGACGGAAAAGTGACTAAAAAAATAACGATCATAGCTGCGGTAGCAGAAAATGGAGTCATCGGCGGAAACAACAATTTATTATGGCATATTTCTGCTGATCTGAAAAGATTTAAAAAGTTAACTACCGGACACACTATCGTAATGGGAAACAATACTTTTCAATCTCTTCCGGTGCGACCGTTGCCACAGCGTACGAATATTGTCATGACGAGAAATAAAGATTTGACCACTGATTCCTGCATCATGGTTCATTCTGTTGAAGAGGCATTAGAAAAAATGGATCCAGAAGGTGAAAACTTTGTTATAGGAGGCGGAAATATCTATACTGAGTTTTTCCCTCTGGCTCAAAAACTCTATATCACAAAAGTTCGTGAATTTTTTACCGGCGATACTTTTTTCCCGGAAATATCACTGGATGAGTGGGAGCTTGTAGAAAGTCTGCAGGTCGATGATGACCCGCAGAACGATTTCAGTTATTCCTTTGAAACTTACCTAAGAAAATAATCTACTGCTTCAGCAGTTCACCAATTTTCTTTTTCATTGCCAAAAACTCATTTCTATCATATAAACGGGTAAGGAAGGCAATGTTCCCCTTCTGATCTATCACAATATTTCTGGTAACCCCTGCATTTTTTACAGCAAAGTCATAAAATTCCTCACCACTTTTGTCATAAGCCATGGGATAAGTAATCCTCATCTCCTTTTTGAAAGCAACTGCAGTATCTTTAGGTTGCTGGAAATCGACTGCAATCAGTAAAAAGTTTTTATGTTTATAAACATCCCATATTTCTTTTTCCAAATGCGGCATTTCCCTGCGGCATACGGGGCACCAGCTGGCAGTAAACTGTAACACAACTACTTTCCCTCTTAACTGATCAAGAGTAGCCGTTTTACCATTTATAAAATGAAGTGTTATATTAGG
>JACZJI010000042.1 GCA_014860665.1 Bacteroidales bacterium
GCATCTGACTACGGATCAGAAGGTTGGGGGTTCGAATCCCTCCGGGTTCACAATAACTTACAAAGGGTTACGCAATTAACAAGGCGCGACCCTTTTTTATTTGCAGATCAATACCCGTCAACGAGACTAAGAGACTATAACCATTTCAAAATTGTGCATTCGATTAAATGAGCCAACTGTATCGTTGAATGAAGATTAAGTTTCTTTTCCTATTTTTGAAAAAACAAATAACCTATGTATCTCACCAACCGTGAATTGTTTTACCGGAATGTCGCTATTCCGTCAGAGGAGCCGGAGGCCCTTGAAATTGTCAGGGCAGAGGGAATTTATATTTATGATGATCTCGGAAACGAATATGTTGATTTGGTTTCGGGTGTTTCTGTGAGCAATGTGGGACATCTGCATCCTAAGGTAGTTAAAGCGGTTGAGGATCAGATAAAGAAATACATGCACCTGATGGTGTACGGGAAATATATTCAGTCGCCTCAGGTGCGTCTGGCAGGGCTGATGGCAAAATATCTTCCCAAAGATCTTGATTCGGTATTTTATGTCAACTCCGGCAGCGAAGCCATTGAAGGTGCCTTGAAACTGGCAAAACGGATGACAGGCCGCACGGAAATGATTGCTTTCAGAGACGCTTATCACGGTCATACGCATGGTGCAATGAGCATGCTGGGTAACGAAAAGATGAAATATGCCTTTTATCCGTTGCTCCCTGATGTGAAATTTCTTGAATTTAATGATCTGGACAGCCTGGCAGAGATCACTGAAAAAACAGCCTGCGTGCTGATAGAACCTATTCAGGCGGAAGCCGGAATAATCATCCCCGATAAAAATTACATTCGTGCAGTTCGGGAAAGGTGCACAGAAACAGGAACAGTACTGATCTTTGATGAAGTACAGATGGGTTTCGGGCGGACAGGAACCCTGTTTGCTTTCGAGCATTTTGATGTGGTTCCCGACATTCTTTGTCTGGCAAAGGCTATGGGAGGAGGTATGCCCATTGGCGCTTTTGTGTCTTCAAGAAAGAATATGAAGTTGCTTACGCATCACCCGGAGCTTGGACACATCACCACTTTCGGTGGCCATCCTGTGAGTTGCGCGGCCGCACTGGCAAGCCTGGAGGTGATTCTACAGGAAAAATTGTGCGAACAGGCTCAGGCAAAAGGAAGAATGTTTGTAAAAAAATTAAGCGGCCATCCGCTTGTAAAGGAAATTAGGCAAATAGGACTGATGATAGCCGTAGAAATAACGGATGTAGAGACTATGAACAAAGTGGAGCGTGAATTGTTTAAATCACGTCTGATTATCGACAGATTCCTGTTTGATGACAAAAGTTTCCGAATTGCTCCACCACTTACCATTACTGAGGAAGAAATTGACAAAATTTCGCAACTAATAATCACAAGTCTTAACCAAATCAAAAGATTATGAAGCATGTATTTTACGCGTTCTTAGTCCTGTTAATATGGACGGGGACGAGCTTTGCTCAGGATCGAATCAGCAGCTCCAATGTTGAAACCCGCTCTGAAGTGATCGCACAGCATGGGATGGCATGTACAAGTCAACCGCTGGCAACACAAATTGCACTGGATATTCTGAAAAAAGGCGGTACAGCCGTGGATGCTGCCATTGCCGCTGATGCTGCCCTTGGACTAATGGAACCTACCGGAGCCGGTATGGGTGGCGATCTATTTGCCATCGTCTGGGACGCAAAGACGCACAAACTCTATGGACTTAATTCCAGCGGCCCGTCACCAAAGTCGCTGACCTTAGAATGGTTTCATGACCATGGTTATAAGTTTATTCCACCACACGGACCTTTACCGGTTTCTGTTCCCGGATGTGTGGATGGATGGAATGAACTGCACAAACGCTTTGGGAAACTTCCTGTCAAAGAGATTTTGCAACCTGCTATCAGTTATGCCCGTGAAGGGTATCCTGTCACTGAGTTGATTGCTTATTATTGGAAACTGAACGCACAAGTTTTGAAAAAATATCCCGGATTTGTCAAGGTTTATATGCCGAACGGAAAGGTGCCTTCCAAAGGTGAAATATTCAAGAATCCTGAGCTTGCCAATACTCTTGAGATGCTTGCAAATAATGGATTGCGTTATTTCTATGAAGGAGAGCCAGCACATGTAATTGATAAATTCATGAAAGAGCAGGGCGGATTTCTTTCCTATGATGATCTGGCTTCCTATCATGCTGAATGGGTACAACCGTTAAGTACCAATTACCGTGGCTATGACGTTTGGGAACTTCCACCGAACGGACAGGGAATTGCAGTTTTACAGATGTTAAACATGCTTGAACCTTTTAACATCAAAGCCATGGGATTCGGCAGTGCTGAATACATTCATTTGCTTACTGAGGTCAAAAAACTGGCTTATGAAGACAGGGCAAAGTTCTATTCAGACCCAAGATTTAACAAAATCCCCATCAATGAACTTATTTCAAAACAATATGCTAAGGAAAGGCTGAAACTTTACAACCCAGAGAAAGCAGCCGATTATTATCCTGCCGGGCAACCTGAAAAGGGAAATACTATTTATCTGACTGTTGCAGATCAATGGGGAAATATGGTTTCATTTATTCAAAGTAATTATCGAGGCATGGGTTCCGGCATGTGCCCAACCGGTCTGGGATTTGACCTGCAGGACAGGGGAGAGCTCTTCGACTTGCAGCCCGGCCATTTTAACACTTACGCTCCCGGCAAAAGACCTTTCCATACCATTATTCCTGCTTTTGTTACAAAAGACGGACAACCCTGGCTGAGTTTTGGTGTAATGGGAGGAGCCATGCAGCCTCAGGGTCAGACACAGGTGCTGGTTAATCTGATTGATTTTGGTATGAATCTTCAGGAAGCAGGCGATGCACCGCGTATCCGTCATGATGGTTCTTCTCAGCCTACAGGCGAAGTAATGGAGGGAACTGGTTGGCTGAATATGGAAAGCGGATTCAGCTATGCTGCCATCAGGAAACTGATGGAAATGGGCCATAAAATCAGATTCTCACTGGGAGGCTATGGTGGTTATCAGGCCATCATGTGGGATAGCAAAAACAAGGTTTACTATGGAGCTTCCGAGTCACGTAAAGACGGTGAAGCTGCCGGATACTAGTGATAAAAAAGAGTATCCCTTAAGTGCTAGCATGGTGACTTTGAGAAATTTCAATTTAAAAAGGATTTATTGTCGTAATTTTGCCGCCTTAAAAAATTGATATGGCAGAAAGAACGACAAAGATCATAGAGGTAATCAAAGAAAAGATCGGCAGGCCAAACCAGTCTTCTCCTTCACCATTTACGAATTGGTTGCAGCCCGTTGCAAAGGAGGCTGAATATGGTTCACTAACTTTTGAATACACAGTCAGGAAAGAGATGATCAATCCGGTTGAAATTCTGCATGGTGGTGTGGTAGCCGGGATAATAGATGATATGATGGGTGCCACGGTTTATTCTATGGAGCTTCCGGGTCAATATGTCACTGTAAATCTGGATGTGAGTTTTTTTGCTATGGCAAAGCTGGGAGACATCATTCAGGCCAGAACCAGAATGCTCAAGCTGGGAAAAAATATTATCAATATGGAATGTGAAATATGGAATCCTGCCAAAGAAAGAATGATCGCAAAAGGAAATGCTAACCTGATGCGTGTTGATGTATAATGCCTGTATTTGAATTAAACCAAAATATCATTTTTCCCAAACCCGAGCTTGCTCGCCAAGACGGTTTGCTGGCGGTGGGAGGCGATTTGTCGCCTCAGCGGCTGTTGCTGGCATACACCAATGGGATCTTCCCCTGGTACTCTGAAGGAGAACCCATTTTATGGTGGTCGCCTGACCCGAGAATGGTGCTTTTTCCCAACGAATTCAAAAGACATAAAAGTTTAAAAAAAGATGTTTTAAGCGGCCGTTTTGAAGTCACGATCGATGAGGATTTCCACGCAGTAATATCTGCCTGTGGAAGAGTTTCACGCGAAGGGCAGGATGGAACCTGGATTACGGATGAAGTACGGGATGCTTATATTCGCCTTTATGAGATGGGTGTTGCACATTCTGTGGAAGTTCGGGAACATGGCAACCTGGTTGGTGGCCTTTACGGACTGAAGATCGGAAAAGTTTTTTTCGGCGAATCTATGTTTCATCTGGTAACAAATGCATCTAAAGTCGGACTTTGGCATTGTGTTGACTGGCTGATTGAGGAAGGTGTTGAATTGATTGATGTACAGCAGGAAACCAGCCACTTAGCTTCGCAGGGTGCCCGTTTGATTTCCAGAGAAAGTTTTTTATATTTGCTTGTTAAATTGATAACCTGAAAAATTTTTGTGATTTCTGATAAAGTTTAAGGATGGAAAAAGAGCTTAAAAAGGATTTTATGAATAAAGCCATTTCACTGGCTTTGGAGAATGTCGAAAGTCTGAAAGGTGGGCCTTTCGGGGCTGTAATCGTTAAAGATGGGAGGATTGTAGGTTCGGGAAATAATCAGGTTACACTGCTCAATGACCCATCAGCTCATGCTGAAATTATGGCCATCAGAGATGCGTCCAGAAACCTGGACACTTTTGATTTATCAGGTTGTGAAATTTACTCCAGTTGTGAACCTTGTCCCATGTGTCTGGGAGCTATTTATTGGGCAAGGCTCGACAAGCTTTATTACGCATCCACCAAGGATGATGCTGCTGCTGCCAACTTCGACGATTCATACATTTATAAAGAGTTTGCGCTTCCCAAAGAAGAACGTAAGCTTCAGTCAGTGCAAATGATGCGTGATGAGGCAGTGAAAGTTTTTGAAGAATGGGTTCATTCTGAAAATAAGATTCCCTACTAGTTTATTTTGGAAGAAAGTATCAGAAAGGCTGTTGAATTAATAAGAGCCTCAAAACACGCTACGGCTTTTACAGGCGCCGGAATATCAGTAGAAAGCGGTATCCCGACATTTCGTGGTGATAATGGTTTTTGGAGCCGTTATGATCCCATGACGCTGGATATTGATTATTTTAAAGCAAACCCGCTTAAATCCTGGAAGGTTATTAAAGAAATATTTTACGATTATTTTGAGTATTCAAAACCTAACGAAGCACATATAGCCCTGGCAGAGCTCGAAGATCGGGGTTTTATAAAGCAGCTGATAACCCAGAATATCGATAATCTTCATCAGGCAGCAGGCAGCAAAAAAGTGGTCGAGTTTCATGGAAGCTCTCATAAATTGGTTTGTCTGGATTGTCATAAAAGAATTAAACCCTCGGAGACTGTTTTGAATAATTTACCGGTAAAATGTGATTCCTGCGGAGGTCTGCTAAAACCTGATTTTATCTTTTTTGGTGAGGATATCCCCAGACAGGCTTTTCTTGACTCAATGGAAGCAGCGAGAAAATCGGATTTGATGTTGGTGGTTGGAACTTCCGGTGAAGTAGTCCCTGCAAGTCAAATTCCTTTGCTGGCAAAGCAAACGGGAGCTAAAATTATCGAAATAAACGTCCAGCACACTCAATATACTGAAGAAATAACGGATCTTTTCCTGGAAGGGAAGGCTTCTGAGATCTTGAAAAAGATTGTGGATGGCTTAAATGCCTGATCACAGAAAAAGGTTTTCTTTCCTTTTTATCCTAAAAAACGGGTCAATGTATCGAACAATATTTCAATCTCAATAGGTTTGGAAATAAAATCGTCGCAACCTGCCTCTTTGGCTTTTTTCTTATCCTGCGGGTAAGCTAGTGCAGTTTGTGCAATGACAGGAAGACTTGGTCGTATGCTTTTGATTTCAACGGTTGCTTCAAAACCAGTTTTGACAGGCATCTTTAAATCCATCAGGACGAGATCGACAGAGGGATCGGTTTTTACGGTTTCCACAGCATCCAGGCCGTTTTTTACAAAGATTAGCTGAGTTAGGTCTTTAAGGGTTTTTTCATAAAAAATCCTTGCAATAAGATCATCCTCGACAATCAATATTGTTTTGTCCGACCAATCTGGACTTTGATTCATAATTTCGGGAAGTTATACTTAGTTTGGGTTAATAATTAGTTTCAGGCAGCTAAGTTATAGAAATTACGGATGGAGCAAATCAAATTTTTAAGATTTATTTGCTTTATAACAGGATTAAAACGAAACCTGTCTTAAACCTGCTAAAATTAAAATGCTAATTTTGCTTTTCAGTCGGTTTATGCGACTGAAATATCCCAAAAAACTTTTGAAGGATGGTTTGTCTTGTTTAAATTTTCTGATTGGGTCTACGGGATTCTGAAAAATTTTTAATAAACAATGAGTATGAATATTGTAATTATTGCAGTAACCGCTATTATTTCGATACTCGCATTTTATAATGCCGAGTTGATGGACCGTTTGAAATTTAATGCATACCAAATCAAACACAGGAAACAAGGATGGCGTTTTGCTTCTTATGCATTGGTGCACGCCGACTGGCTTCACCTTTTGATTAACATGTGGGTGCTTTATTCATTCGGCGATATTGTGTTGCGCATGTTTGGAATATATTTTGGACCTAAGGGCATTCCATATTATTTAATGCTATACATCGGAGGTGTCTTGTTTTCGATATTATTTGATTATGGTAAGAATAAAGACAATATTTATTACAACGCTGTTGGTGCATCGGGAGCTGTGGCTGCGGTTGTTTTTTCAAGTATTATGATTTATCCTGTAAGTGGTATCTATCTGTTTCCTATTCCTTTTTCCATTCCATCGTGGTTATTTGGTATCCTGTTTTTGGTTTATTCTGCATACATGCAGAAAAAAGGAAATAGCCGTATAGGCCATGGAGCTCACTTCTGGGGCGCAGTTTTTGGTATCATATTTACCATCATTACTGTCCCTCATGTTCTCGAAGGTTTTTTCAATCAATTGTTCTGATTTGGTCCGTACTGAAACATTTTTATCAATTCTTTTCTAAAAAGTTGAATTGTATTTTAAGTCCGGTATAGTCTATTCAGCTTTTGTTTTATTTTTGTTTAATGAGCAACAAATTTCTGAAAAACCTGGCCTTTTTGCTGTTTCTCAATCTCCTTGTGAAACCTTTCTGGATTTTGGGAATCGACAGGCAGGTACAGAATGTTGTTGGTACTGAGAATTACGGATTCTATTTCGCAATTTTCAACTTTTCCTATCTCTTTATCATTTTTCTCGACCTGGGAATTGCCAATTTTAATAGCCGGAGTATAGCACAGGATAATGAATTGCTGCAGTCGCATTTCGGAGGAATTGCATCTTTGAAACTGATCCTTGGATTGGTATACGGGATTGTAATCTTTATTATTGGCTGGCTGATAGGATATGATCACCATCAGATGACTCTGTTGGCGTGGGTAGGATTTAACCAGTTCCTCCTTGCTTTCATACTCTATCTCCGCTCTAATCTTTCAGGATTGCTTTTGTTTAAGACTGATAGTATTATTTCAGTTCTTGACCGGCTGCTGATGATAGCTATCGTTGGTGTGCTTTTATGGACCGGAATCGGAAAAGGCAGATTTACCATCGAATGGTTTGTGTATTCGCAGACGGCTGCTTATTTGGTTACGGCGATTATCGCTCTTTTGGCGGTTCTCAGAAAATCAGGAAAAATCTCTTTGCGGTGGGACTGGACTTTCTTTAAGTCCATCATTAAAAGCAGCCTTCCATTCGCACTCTTATTTTTAATCATGAGTCTTTATTCCCGTATCGACAGTGTTCTTATTGAAAGATTACTACCCGGTTCGATGGGAAGTCAGCAGGCAGGTGTTTATGCGCAGGGTTATCGGTTGCTGGATGCCGGTCAGAATCTTGCATTTCTCTTTGCAGTGTTGCTGTTACCACTATTCTCGAAAATGATAAAAGATAGGCAGGAAGTAGGTCCGTTGGTAAAACTATCCGCATCTATTCTTTTGGCGGGAGCATTGCTGGTGGCAATAAGTTCACAGTTTTATGCCAAAGATCTGATGACCTTAATGTATACCAGGCATCCTGGTGAAGGTGCATGGGATTACGCGCTGCGGATGAACCAGTCAGCAGATATTTTCAGATTGCTGATGTGGAGTTTTGTTGCTATCTCATCCGGATATATTTTCGGTACACTTTTGACCGCCAACAACAATCTTAATGTTTTGAATGTGGTGGCTTTTTCAGGATTAGCATTGAACATATTTCTCAATTTCCTTTTGATACCTTCGTATCTGGCGTATGGATCTGCTGTGGCTACTCTGGCAACTGAATTTCTGACAGCAGGATTGCAGGTTTATCTGGTCGTGAAATATTTCCAAATGAAGATAAACTGGAGACTGATTCTGAATTTTACGGCATATATCGTAGCTCTTGTTTTAACAGGGTTCGTCCTTCAAAGGTTTTTGGTTATGGACTGGAAATTGAAATGGTTACTGTTTTTAGTAGCAGGGGGGATGGCAGCCGTGTTATTGAAACTCTGGGATTTGAAGAATTTTGCAAGGATCGCATTTGATCAACAGGAAAAATAGTTCAGGGAATTTTAGTTTCTGCACCTTATTTATTTTTTAAATTTGAATTTTTAAGCCACAGGCAAACTCCGGAAAGTTTCATTTTATAAACTTTATTTTTGGAAACATAGATTGCCTGTAAGCCTGATGGTAGTAATTGGGCTACAAAGTCCTGAAAAACAAATAATGTATGGAATATAATTTTGAAAGCCGAAAGCTGATGCTCATTATTAAAAAGTGGAAATACCATCTGCTGATTGTCCTGGTTGTGGCTTCTGCTGCTGCAGCCTTTTTTTCCGGGCCGAAGTTTATTATCCCGATGTATAAATCCTATGCCGTTGTTTATCCCAATAATCTGGAACCTTACTCCAAGGAAAGTACCACGGAACAAATGATTCAGATTTTTCAATCTCAGGGCATTGTGGATAGCATGATAGCAAAGTATGATCTGGCAAAACGTTATGACGTTGATCCGCACTACAAATATTTCAGAACAGAGTTGTTAAGGCTGTATCATGAAAATGTAAGTATTCAGAAAACAAGCTATGAAGCAGTCGAAATAGAAGTTCTTGACAGGAATCCGGATACGGCTAAGCTGATGGTGGATGAACTGATTTCTTTGTTCAACAAAAAGGTAAGGAGCATGCAGAACGAAAAGTTTAGCGAGCTGGCAAATGCTTATGCCGGTCAGTTGAAACGCAAAAGAGCTGCTATGGACTCATTGCGTAATGTATTACAGGATTTGGGCGATAAAGGTGTATTCGAGTATGACTATGAGTCGCAGCAAATCATGAAATCGTATTTGAGTAATCTTGAAAAAGGTTATTCAGGCAAAAGCATGAAAGAAGCCAAACAACTGATGGAAAACATGGGTAAGTACAGTGGTAATCTGGTGCAGACCACGGATATGCTCGCTGCTGAGGCTAAAACCTACGTCGAAGTGAAACTGAGTTTTGAGAAGGAGTACAGGCATGTAGTTTCCAACGTGACTTATACCAATGTGGTTACTTATCCTTTTGTGGCTGATAAAAAATCTTATCCCATCAGGTGGTTGATTGTTTTGGTAGTAGATGTAGCAGCTCTTGTGCTCGCCTTAATTTTGATCGCTTTTCTTGACAGAAAATCATTTTCTGCTTCTTAATACATGATTCAGAAGGAACAAACAAAAAAGCTGGTTGTCTTTTATTTTGCATTGGTACTATTCCTGAGTTTGGGATTTTACTATATGCTGAAAAAGGAGAGCTATTGGTTTTTTGCTTTACCTCTTGTATTGATCGTTGCCTATTATTACCTTGTTTCGCTTGACAAAATTGTCTTGCTCATCACATTCCTGACGCCTCTTGCCGTCACGTTGAATGACTCATCCCTGGGGGCTGCTTTGTCTGTCCCTTCCGAACCTTTAATGTTTGGTGTTCTGGTGCTATTCCTGGGCAACTTGATTTTGGTCGGAAATTATAACCGGAAGGTTTCAACGCACATCATTGCTTATCTGATATATTTTAACCTGTTCTGGATGTTTGTTACATCTATGACCAGTGCCTTGCCTCTGGTTTCTTTTAAACACCTGCTTTCAAGAATCTGGTTTGTGGTACCTTTCTTTTTTGTGGCTTCTCCAATGTTCCGTGTTAAAAAGAACATTCATAAGTTTTTGTGGCTTTACATTTTGTCCTTAACAATAGTAATAATCTATACCCTGATAAGGCATTCCGGATATGGTTTCGATGAACAGGCAGGGCATTGGGTCATGACTCCGTTTTATAATGATCACACGGCATACGGGGCCGCATTATCTATGTTTATACCTGTATTGGCAGGTTATATATTTTTCCCCAAACTGTCTTCATGGCAAAGAATAACATCGTTGTTCTTTTTTGTTCTGTTCGCTGTAGCACTGACGTTTTCATACAGTCGTGCTGCCTGGCTTAGCACGGCGGTAGCGCTGTTTGTTTTCCTTTTGGTGATGCTTCGCATCAGGTTTCGCTGGGTGGCGACAGGAACAGTTCTGATACTCGTTTTGGCATTCTCTTTTCAGCAGCAGATATTCAGCAAACTTGAAAAGAACAAGCAGGATTCTTCGACAAGTTTTGTGGATCATGTGAAATCCATGAGTAACATCTCTTCTGACCCTTCAAATATGGAGCGGATAAATCGTTGGGCTTCTGCCATACGGATGTTTGAGCAACGGCCATTGTTTGGATGGGGGCCGGGAACATATCAATTTGAATATGCCCCATTTCAGCTTGCCAGCGAAATGACACAAATTTCAACCAACCTGGGCGATCGCGGTAATGCCCACAGCGAATATTTAGGACCATTGTCGGAAGAAGGCATTCCGGGGCTTATCAGCGTATTATTGCTGGTTGGCTTTGCTATAAAAACAGGTCTTGATATTCACAAAAAAGGAAATACTGAGCTTAAATTCCTGAGTCTGATGGTAACATTGGGAATCATTGCTTATTTCTTCCACGGATTAATGAACGATTTTCTGGCTACTGACAAATTATCTGTCCCGGTCTGGGGCTTTATGGCCATTTTGGTCAGCCTGGAAGTTTATCATTCGAAAGAAGTGCCTGCTGAAGTGCACCAGGAGTCATAAATCCTGTAAAATTGAAGAATACACTTTCTCAATAAAATTTTGGATACATAGTTTAAAGAAATTTCCCGGACAAACCTCCGCAGAACTGGCTGGACTGGTTGCACAATAGGCTGGACTTCCGCAGAACAGCCTGGACTGGCCGCACAATAGGCTGGACCTTCGCAGAACTGCCTGGTTTGGTTGCACGATAGTCTGGACTTCCGCAGAACCGCCTGGACTTGCTACACAATAGCCCGGAGTAGTTACAAAGCCCACCGGAGCATCGCAGAACCGGCCGGATTGATTAAACAATCCACCGGAGTGCTTAATTTTCTTTATTTATTTGCTCCCTACCATTCAATCTTTACAACAAAAGAGGCCATCCCTGATTTGGGACAGCCTCTTTGATGCTTTTTAAAGAATTTGAATTACTCTTTTACTCTTTCAGAGTATTCATGAGTTCTGGTATCCACTTTGATCTTGTCACCAATGTTGATGAAAAGCGGCACCTTCACGGTAGCTCCGGTTTCCATGGTGGCATCTTTGAAAGTGTTGGTGGCAGTATTGCCTTTTTCACCAGGTTCGGTGTAAGTAACTTCCAAAGTAACATAAGGACTCATTTCACATTCCATAGGAGACTCTGTATCTGCATGGTAAACAACGGTTACCATTTCACCTTCTTTCAAGAGGTCAGGGGCAGTAATAAGTCCTTCATCAAGGAAAATCTGCTCGAAAGTCTCAGTATTCATAAAATGATAAGTGGTACTTTCTTTGTAAAGATACTGATAAGGTCTTCTTTCAATTCTCTGAATGTTGATTTTAACCCCTGAAGTGAAAGTGTTAGGAATTACTCTCCCGGTTTTTGCGTTCTTCAACTTAGTGCGAACGAAAGCGGGACCTTTTCCGGGTTTAACATGTTGAAACTCTACAATGATCCACAAGTCCCCGTTGAATTCAATGCACAATCCGTTTCTAAAATCTGCTGTTGTCGCCATAATAAAAATAAAGTTTTCTGAAATTTATTCGCGTTGTCTTTTGTAGCCGCGCATAATTCCTCTCTGGGAATTCTGGATGAAATTCAGAATTTCATCACGTTCTGCGTTGATAGGAAGATTAGCCTCGATAAAGCCTACTGCCTGGCTGATGTTACGGCCTTTTAAGTAAAGGTTTCTGTAAATTTCGTGAATAAAATTAATTTGTTCATCAGTGTATCCTCTTCTCCGCAAACCTATGGAGTTAACCCCTACAAAAGAAATGGGATTACGTCCGGCTTTTGAATAAGGAGGAATATCTTTTGTAACCATGCTGCCACCAGCTACCATTGCATGTTTTCCAATATGGACAAACTGATGCACAGCCGACATACCGCCAATGATAGCAAAGTCTTCTACATCGATATGACCGGCCAGGTTTACAGCGTTCGCAAGAATTACGTTATTTCCAATGTGACAGTCGTGAGCAATGTGCACATAGGCCATCAAAAGACAGTTATTTCCTACCACGGTTTCACCGCTGGCTTTTGTTCCACGGTTTACGGTAACAAATTCACGGATGGTAACATGATCTCCAATAATTACCTGGGTATCTTCTCCATCATATTTCAAATCCTGTGGGATCGCAGAAATGACCGCGCCGGGGAAAATACGACAGTTTTTTCCGATACGGGCACCTTCCATAATAGTAACATTGGAGCCAATCCATGTCCCCTTATCAATAACAACATTTTTTTCAATGTTTACAAAAGGTTCAATAACGACATTCGATGCGATTTTGGCTTCAGGATGTACGTATGCCAGTGGTTGATTCATTTAGGTCTACTTATTTTTTATAATTTGTGCTGTCAGTTCACCTTGCATAACAAGTTTGTTTCCGACAAACGCTTTTCCTCGCATAATGCAAATCCCTTGTTTGATAGGAGCGATGGGTTCCAGAGAGAAAACAAGTGTATCACCGGGAACTACCTTGGCGCGAAATCTCACGTCGTTAATTTTAAGGAAATAGGTAGAATAACTTTTCTTGTCTTCCACCCCGCTCAGAACAAAAATTCCTCCAACCTGGGCAAGCGCTTCAATCTGCAATACACCAGGCATTAAAGGCTCATCAGGGAAATGTCCCATAAAAAAGCCTTCATTCATTGTGACGTTCTTAAGGCCTACAATATGATTATCGCTTAACTCCAGAATTTTATCTACCAGTAGGAAAGGAGAACGGTGTGGGAGAATTTTCTTTATTTCCTTGATGTCGTATACAGGATCGGCGTATATATCAAACGGAGGCTCTTTAATCATTGACAGTCGCTTTTTGATTGATTTCTTTCAAGATATGTTTTGCAAATTCCGTATTGGCATGATGGCCAGGGCGTGTAGCAGTAACATGACCTTTCAATGGTTTCCCCAATAAATAAAGGTCTCCGATTAAATCCAGCAATTTATGACGGGCAGGCTCATTGTCAAAATAAAGGGAAAGGTTGTTCAGAATACCACTTCCGTTGACCGTAACCCTTGGCTTTTTAAATAAATCAGCCAAATAGTCGAGCTCATCTTGCGGAACTTTCCGGTTTACAAAAACAATAGCGTTGTTTAAATCGCCACCTTTAATAAGGTCATTTTTCAACAAAAATTCCAATTCGTGCAAAAAGACGAAAGTCCTGCAAGAAGAAATTTCTGCTTTAAACTCGGAAATATCTTGTATTTCTGCGGTTTGTTCGCCCAGAACCCGGGATTCAAAATCTATAATCGTTGTTGCTGAGAAATGTTTCGAGGGACGGATTTCAATTTTTGTCTTCTTTTCGGGGATCTCCATCGTAATAATATCCTCGATGACAATGTATTCCCTTTCAGCATCTAATTCTACGATGCCTGCTTCTTCGATAGCTTCAACAAAATATTTTGAAGAACCGTCTTTAATCGGAATCTCTTCCATGTCAAGCTCTACCAAAGCATTGTCTATATTTAAACCGCGAAAAGCGGCCATAACATGTTCGATAGTATATACACGGGCGTCATCTTTTCCAATACAAGTGCCACGGTTCGTACTGATGACATTAGCAACTAATGCATCAATAACCGGTTGACCCTCTAAATCGGTTCTTTTAAATTTTATTCCGTGACCAGCGGGAGCTGGTAGAAAACTCATCGTTCCTTTCTTCCCTGTATGGAGTCCTTGTCCCTCAATTGAAACTTTTTTCCCCAGAGTAGTTTGCCTTTCAATCATCTAATCAGTGAATGTTTTTAAAAAAGAAATTTTGGCAAAAATAACATTTTTTTGTTCCAAAAGATGCTAATTTCAATTTGAATGTCAATATTAGAGGCCGCAACATAATTATGAGACTCCTGAAAAGAAGTCAAATAATTTTGTAATTCTCTTATAAACAGTAAGGTGTGAAAAGAATAGCCTTTAACTGACTCATAATCTTAGTTAATGATAAGTTTCTAATGTCACCGGGCTATTCTCCGCGCATCTCTTTCAATTTGTTTTCCAGCTCTGTGATTCTTTTTACCATGCTTTCAATTTGTCTCAGATAAATCAAGGATCTCTGATGGTCGGCAAGATTTGTTGCCGGACTGCCTCCGATGAGACTGTCGGGTTTTGTGAAACTTTTTGAAATACCGGATTGAGCCATAACTTTCACGCCATCAGCAATTTTTATATGACCGACAAAACCAACCTGCCCGGCAACCATACAGTTCTTTCCTAATTTTGTGGAACCGGAGACTCCCGATTGAGAGGCTATAACTGTGTTCTCTCCAATTTCGACATTATGAGCAATCTGGATAAGATTGTCAAGTTTGACGCCTTTCCGGATGATCGTTGAACCCATAGTAGCACGGTCTATCGTGGTATTGGCTCCCACTTCAACACGATCCTCGAGAATTACATTTCCGATTTGCGGGATCTTTTTGAAATCCGTATTCTGCTGAGGAGCAAATCCAAATCCATCAGCACCAATAACAGAACCGCCGTGAAGGATACATTCATTGCCAATTACTGTTTCGCTGTATATCTTAACTCCGTAATAAATAGTTGTGTCGTTTCCGATTTTGCAATTATCTCCAATACTTGTATTGGAATAAATCTTCACATTATTACCAATGGTAGTATTTTCTCCAATGGAAACAAAATCACCGATATAAACCCCTTCTCCGATTTTCGCCGAAGGAGCAACCGCTGCATTAGGTGAAATCCCGGTTTTCTGCTGCTTTGAGTTTTGATAAATTTCCAACAAAGATGTAAAAGCAAGATAGGCGTCCTTAACACGGATTAAAGTGGCTGTTAAGGGTTTTTCAGGTTTGAAATCTTCATTTACCACAACAATGTCAGCCTTTGTATCATAAATATATTTTGTATAAATCGGATTTGCCAGAAAACTGATGCTTCCGGGCTTACCTTCTTCTATTTTTGAAAGTGTAGAAACTTCGACTTCCGGGCGGCCTTCTACGCTACCATTCAATGCGTTGGCTATTTGTTGTGCTGTAAACTTCATAAGTATAATTTTGCGTGGCAAGGTACAAAATTTAATTTTACTCCTATCATTCAAACAGGTTCGTGTTGGGCGTTCCATTGCTTTTTTCGATGGGCAACTGCCTGCTGAATCCTTCCTGCAATGAGATGAAAGTTTCAGTTGCTGTTACTTCCGGAATGGACTGGATGTATTCAACCAATATTTTTTTCAGATGCTCATTGTCCATCGAATAGATTTTTAAAAATAACGAATATTTTCCTGTTGTGTGATGGCATTCCACTACTTCTGGAATTTTTGTGATTTTTTGAAATACTTCTTCGTGCGTGTGAGTGCTTGTCAGATTTACCTGAACACCTACAAAAGCCGTCGTAAGATACCCTAACTTTTTAGGATTGATGCGGAACTGGGAACCTGAAACAATACCGGATTCCTGAAGTTTTAGTGCCCGCTGATGGACTGAAGCGCCTGAAACATTGCATTGTCTGGCAATTTCCAAAAATGAAACCCTTGCATCCCTCATCAGAAACTTTAAAATCTTTTTATCCAGATTATCAATTTGAAGTTGATGGTTCATTTTTTATTGAATAAAATCTAAAATTATCATAAAATTCGTAAAAATAATTGCAAATTTACACTAAATTGTAAAGCAATCAAGAAAATTAAGATAAAATTGTGTCATATACTGTTAAATTCATAATTTTGTCATGGCTTATTTTGGATGACAATTACACAATAGTTTAATCTCTCAAAGAAAAAGAAAGATTTTGTTCTTTGAGTTTTATAACCCATGAAAACAAAATTACAGTATCATGAAAAAGAAATTTGATCCGGCTACAGCCATTCAAAGGCTGGAGCAGTTTGGGGAATTTGGTGATGTTAATCCTTCCATCACCGATTCAGCGACATTTACATTTATGACGGAGGAAGAAATGATCAAAACCTTCCACGGAGAAGGAACGGGATGCTTTCTCTATTCGCGGCACTGGAACCCCAGCAACCGTTACCTTTCAGATGCTCTGGCAGCTATGGAAGGCACCGAAATGGCATGGGTTACAGGTTCGGGAATGGCTGCTATCACCACTGCTATTTTACAACTCTGCAGTTGCGGAGATCATATTGTGACCAGTGTAACCACTTATGGAGGTACATATGCTTTTCTGGCCAACTTCCTGAAAAGGTTCAATATCGAAATATCATTCGTGAATATTACCAATCTGGAAAGCGTACGTCAGGCCATGCGCCCGAATACCAAGGTTGTTTACACGGAAACGATGACCAACCCCATGCTACAGATATCAAATATTCCTGAACTGGCAAAAATCGTGAAGGAACACGGTACAGCTAAGCTTGTTGTGGACAATACTTTTACACCTATGATATTCAGTCCTTATCAGCTAGGTGCTGATATTGTGGTGTACAGTATGACAAAATTCATCAACGGGAAAAATGATATGGTGGCAGGTGCCATTTGTGCTTCCGAAGAATTTATCAATGCCATTAGTAGTGTGAATGACGGGACTGCCATGCTGCTCGGGCCGGTGCTCGATCCGCTGCGTTCGTCAAGCGTTTTGAAGAACCTGGCTACTTTGCATATCCGCATGCAGAAGCACAGTGAGAATGCTATGTATCTGGCCAGAAAGTTTAAAGAAATCGGATTAAAATTTGTTTACCCCGGTATGCCAGAGCATCCGCAATATGAGCTGATGACACAACTCATGAATAAGGATTTTGGTTACGGTGGTATGATTGCCATTGACATGGAAACCCCTGAACGGGCAGCCCCGTTTATGGAACTGATGCAACGAAAAGGTGTGGGATATCATGCTGTAAGTCTGGGGTATTTCAAGACTCTGTTCTCTAACTCCGGTAAAAGCACCTCTTCAGAAGTACCTGAAGAGATACAGAAAGAGATGGGATTATCACCGGGTCTGGTGCGTTTCTCTGTTGGTCTTGATCACGATATTGAGCGCAGTGGAGAGTTGATTGTGGAAACTTTGAAAGAACTCAAATACATATAGTATTTTATATACCAACGAACTAAGTTTTTACAGGGATTTTAGTGATAGCAATCGGGTTTCATTCCGATTGCTATCTTTGTAAAAAAGAGTTTGTATGGGAAAAATTAAACTGGAACTGCCTGAAAAATTTGAGTTCCACACTGAGATTCCGGTGCGCATCACTGATTTAAATTATGGTGGTCATCTCGGAAACGATTCGGTTCTTACTTTAATCCACGAAGCAAGGGTCAGATTCTTAAAAAGCCATGGCTACACGGAAATGGACGTGTGTGGCGCCAGTCTTATTCAGGCAGATACGGTCATCGTTTATAAGCAGGAGGCATATTACGGAACCTTAATTGATTTTGCCATCACAGTGAGCGACTTTTCCCCTGCGGCATGCGATTTCTTTTATCTGCTTACCGACAAAGCTTCCGGTGATGAAATTGCCCGCGCCAAAACACGTATTGTATTTTTTAATTATCAGACAAGAAAGAAACTTCCGGTTCCGGAAGAGTTTCGCGCAAAGTTTGAATAGATCAATCCTGTTCAACTGTTGTTGTGATTCTAACGGAGCTTTTCATAATGATCATCAATCAGCGTAAGATTAGCTATTGTTTTTAATCTCAAAAATGATTATATTAGTAATCTTACAATTAATGAATTACAAATAATAAATTATGGCGTTATGATTACTAAAAAGCATAAGCCCAAATCGGGAACGTATATTTTCAAAATTGTATTTTATATTTCCGGAGGCGCGGGACTCGTCCTTCTTATTGTAAGATTCCTCGGAATCTTTCTGAAGTTTCCTAATAATGATTTGATTTTATTATCAGCCTTGGCATTACTGGGGATCGTTTGTCTACCCAGCTACTTTATCAGCAGATTTCGAAATGAAGGAAGCCTGGAAGAGCCGCTGAATCCATTGGATGATGGGGAGGAGAGAGCTTCCGAAGCCCGAGAAGGCACTACTAAGCCGGAGTGGGAAATGAATAAATCTCCTTTTCGCAACCGGAAGTCAGGACTGACCTGGGGTGGTGGCAATGTCCATGGATCCAATGCTTCGAGGGGTGAAAGAAAGGGATTCATGGAATAAAGACATGGTCTGACTACCGTGGTCTCCTTTCTCAAGACTGCCATATTTTATTCCCGAAACAGATCTTAATTTAACCTCAAAAAAAATATGAATAATAACCTGAGTTCGATATAAACAAAGGATTAAAAAAGAATGAGTTGAGATGTAACCAGAATCGTTTCGTATTGAATTCTTGGATTATTTTACCATAAAAGAGCAGGCCAACAAGCCAGAGACTCTATTTGATAAAATAGTTGGTAAAACTCCTGTGCCCGGAGTCCTTTGATGCGTTGAATAACATCAATAAACAAGCTTTTAAATAATGTTGGGAAACGGATCCCTTATCTGTTAATAGTTTTCCTGCAACTTTTTGATATTCCACTCTGATTATTAGATTTAGTACTTCCTTTCATAGGAATCTGCTCTGAGGCAAGGCTATAGTAAAGCTATGATTAAACCGAGGTTCAGCCGAGGTTCCTTCGAAGTTCCTTCGAATAAAAACGAATGAACCCCGGTTTAACTTTGCCTTAAATATTGCCTTACTATATCTTTGCAACGGTCTGGAGACAAACTTAACTTGCTAGAAGTGTTAAGTACAAAGAATCAATTTTAAATCGAATTCAGGCTAATAGTAAATCACCCTGTTCTTATCTTTGTTGGCGACGACGGGTTAAGGGACGAATTAAAGATTCATAGCTAACCGTCAGCCCAAAAATTTATTAAACGCCCGTTCATTTTATGGAATACAAAATTATTACTCCTGAATATTTCAAAACGACAGGCTGGTCGGGTGGTACAACGACCGAACTTTTTATTTTCCCACAGACAGCAGATTATCAACGACGAAATTTTCAATTTCGGTTAAGTAAGTCTGTCGTTGAAGTAGAAAAATCTGATTTTACATCATTACCAGGAATTTCAAGAAAGTTAATGGTGTTATCCGGTAAAATAACCCTGAGCCATGAAGCACATGGTTCCAGACCACTAAATTCATTTGAAGTGGCTGAATTTGATGGCGGTTGGAAAACATCATCCCGGGGAAAGTGTACTGACTTTAATTTAATGACCACCGGCAAGACCAGCGGTACCTTAAGGGCAATGGTTATTCCGGAAAGCCAGGCAGTCCGTTATGAAATAAAAAGAAACTGCGACTGGCTTTTTGCATTTTTGGTTTCAGGGAAAATAAACCTTTCAATTCATGACAAAATAATTGCTTTAGAGAAAGATGATTTACTGGTAATCAATAAACCAACGCTTAAAAATATTGAAATTAGTGGGATTACAGCCAGCGAATTGGTATTTTCAGAAGTTTCGTTGGAATCCTAAAACACTTAAAGTTCTTTTTTGACACCTCGTTAGCTCTGCAGAGATGTAGTTCATTTTAAATCCGAAAAGTTTTTAGGAACCTCATAATAAAAATGAACACCCCGGGCGATTGCCCGGGGTGTTCTATAAAAAAGTATTATCCCCTTAAAACTTGAAAGACTTAAGCCTGTGCTTGCTGTTTGCTCTTCAGAATAAACCTGTCATAGATCCACAAACCGGCAACTGCAATAAATCCTATCACGGCAAAGACCATCCAGATATTGGCGGGATGGTAGTGTTTCCATAAAAACTCGGTTACCTGGGCGTGGTTCATGCCGGTAAGTTTACAAAACTGGTCGATGTAATCGTTCTGCGTGAAGTCGGTGGCTTTTGAGATGGCCTGAATGTGAAGTCCGCGTTTAGCAGCTTCTATCTGCAACAGCGAAATTTTATCACTCATGGTCTGGTAAACCCTTCCGGAGAGAAAACCGGCCAGTAAGTTGCCGATGGCTACAGGGAGAAATGAATATCCCATATATAACCCTACTTTGTCACGCGGTGCAATAAGTCCGATGTATTCAGTAAATTTAGGTGACGAAGCCATTTCGCCCAGCGCGAAAATGAGAATCCCCAGCACCACAAAACCAACACTATGTGTGGCAAACGCAAGTCCCACACCAATAGCTGAAACAATAATCCCGCTGATCATGGAATTGATGGGACGCAGCCGCATCACGATTGATGAAACAATGATCTGAAAAAGAATAATAAATCCCGAATCAAAGCTCACCACGATTTCAGGTTCAATCACCTTCCTGCCGTCATTGGGGCCGAAAAACCAGGTAAGTCCCGACCAGATGTTTTGGAAGAAATCAAACAGCGGTTTGGTGTTCACCCACTGGTCGATAAAGTTGGGCAATGTGTAGAAAATCTGGTTGAACATAGTCCAGAATCCAACAATAAAAACCAGGAACAGAATGAATTTGGAATCCCTGAAAATGGTTGTAATATTTCTGAATATCTTTTTGTTGTCTTCACCAATGGGTAACGTGTTGATGAAATCCACAAATTTAAAGCTGAATCTTTCCTTCAGCAGGAAGACTACAAATGATTCTAAAATAAAGATGGAAAGAAAAATGGTGAAAAAGACCACAAAAATGATGATTGAAGTAATGAGTGTCCAAAAAATGTTGAGATAATCAAGGATGAGATACTTTTTCGTTTCTACTTCAGTTTCACGTTTGGGTTCTTTGTAGAACAGCAGCACCAGCACCAGGTTTACCAGGATGGAAACCGTCGACATGGTGAAAACATGGTCCCAGGCCACTACCCGCATCTTTGAAGATACAATCGGGCCGAGAAAGCCACCAATATTCACCATCATATAAAATATACCAAAACCTATCGAACTCGTGTCTTTGTCGGTAGTTTTTGCCACAGTCGCCGAAACGATGGGCTTAAACATGGCCGCACCAAGTGCTACATATAGAAAAGCGAAAAATACATAACCATAAGTGGTGAATTTCCCCATCATGAAATATCCTGAAGACAACACAATGTAAGCCAGAATCAGCACCTTTTTGTATCCGAACCGGTCGGCAATGGCGCCGGTGACAATGGGCAACAGGTACAAAATGGCGGTGACGATACCCATGATATCACCCTTTTGTGTCTGGGAGAATCCGAGTGCTCCCGTGTCAGTTGACTGTGTCAGATACAAAGCCAGAACGGCAAATAAACCATACCATGCCCATCGTTCGAAAAGCTCCATGGTGTTGGCAACCCAGAATACTCCAGGAAATTTCTTTAACGCTTTTGAGATTTTACTCATGCTTGTTTAATTTTTGGAAGGGGCGAATATACAAATTATGTCTAATTTTCTAGTGAACTCAATTTCTTATGCTTGCTGTTCCAGTGGCCAATTTGATGTATTTTGGGCTAGAATTGTATATGGCTTAAAGTCACGAATGTTTTTTATTTCCTTTAGAATCAAGGGATGTAAAAAAATAAATCCCGGGGCTTGTAAATGAACCCGGGATTTTATTCCATTTAAGCCTTACTTACGTTGTTCAGAATAAATTTATCATAAACCCACAGCATAATCGCGGCTATCATTCCGATGGACAGAATTACCATCCATATATTTGAAGGATGGTAGGTTGTCCATAAATAATTGGTAAGCTGCTGCGGTTTCATATGCATGGCTGCGGCTGCCTGATCGAAATATTGCTGAAGGGTAAGCCCTTGAGGCAGATGTATTCCCCGTTTCACTACTTCCCTTACAAGAAGTGTGTGCTTGTCGGACATACTCTGGTAAACATTCCCGGAGATGTATCCGGCAAAAGTTGTACCCAGAAATACCGGGATAAAAGAATAACCCATGTACAAGGCTTTTTTATCTTGTGGTGCAATGCGCCCAATGTATTCAGTGATTTTGGGTGATGCTGTCATTTCACCGATAGAAAAAATGAAAATGGCGAGAACCGTAAAAGTAATATTCTGTGTGAGAAGACTTAAAGTCATCCCCAGCGAACTGACAATAAAGCCGGTCACCATGGTACCTACGGGTTTCCAGCGCATTACGAATGCGGATACAAAAATCTGGAAAATAATAATGGAAAGGGCATCGAGGTTGGTAATAAATTCCGGATCCATTTGTCCGTGGTGACTGTAATAATGAGAAATGAAAGGTAGGAATCCATTAAAGAAATTATAAAGCGAAGTGGTATCTACCCATTGCCCAATAAATACAGGTAATGTAAAAAAGAGTTGATTGTACATGGTCCAGAAACCTGCCACAATCACCAGAAATAATATAAATCTCGAGTCCTTAAAAATGGTGGTTATATTCCGGAAGATCTTTCTGTTGTCTTCACCTAAGGAGAGTTTTATGATGTTCCCCTTAAACCTGATGTTAATAGTTTTCATGAGCAAGTCAACAAACTTGAAACTGATTCTCTCCTTTAGCAGGAAGACCACGAAAGATTCCAGGATAAAAATTACAAGGAAAAGGGTAAAAAAGACAAGGAAAATAATAATGGAAGCAATTAATGTCCATAGAATATTGGCATAATCAAAGATCAGGTACTTTTTTGTTTCAACTTCCGTCTCGCGTTTTGGTTCTTTGTAAAAGAACAGCATGATGAAGTTCAGTGCAATCATGCCTGCAGAAATGTGGAAAACAGTTGAGTAAGATGTATTACTGTATAGCAGTGTTAACATGGGGCCGAAAAAGGCTCCCAGGTTCACCATCATATAAAAGATACCGAATCCCAATGAAGCTGTTCGGTCATTGGTGGTTTTGGCCACCGTTGCCGAGACGATAGGTTTAAAGAGCGCTGCCCCCACTGCGAGATACAAATACATGGCGAATACGCCAGTAAAACTATGGAACATTGGTAGGAAGATAAATGCCGTTGTATAAAAGCAGAAGGCAATATAGAGCACTTTTTTATATCCGAATTTATCGGCAATGGCTCCGGTGATTACAGGTAAAAGATAAACAATCCCCGTTCCGACACCCATAATCCACCCTTTTTGGACCTGTGTAAATTGCAGACCTCCCAGATCGGAAGACCGGGTCAGGTAATTGGCGAAAAGCATGAAGAAGCCATACCATGCCCACCGCTCGATCAATTCCAGTGTATTGCCCACCCAGAATGTTCGCGGTAATTCTTTAATAATCCCTTTTACACTCATGTTTTTTCAATTTTAAGGGGCGAATATACAAATAGTGAATGATTTTCCCTCAAGGGAATTTGCTATAACATCAATGATGTGAACGGGATAGGACACTTTCTCAGAAGTGATTCTGGTACGATGAAAGAGAATACTATTAGATAAAATAATTAATATCAATCGTATGCGCTCAGGAATTTTCCAGAATTAAGATTTAAAATTATGACACCCAAGCTTAAATGAAATAATTCTAAATTTTGGTTAAGAGAAAAAAATCTGCAGTTGAAAAGTTAAAGGATTTGTGGGAAAATGGCAGGCATTTTTAGTTTTCCAATGGAGTAACGTATAAATAATGCCTTAGCTTCTGATAGACAGAATCAGTAATCCCGGGAACATTCCTGATTTCAGCAATGTAGCGGAAACCTTTCAGCTCTCTTCTTGAATTCACAAGATTTTTTGTGGTTTCATAATTGATGTAAGGATGATGTACCAACATTTTGAAAGAAGCATGGTTCAGATCAATCTTTTTTACCAGGGAAGTGTCACATGATATGTACCCTTCCAACTTTTGATAGACTCTGCCTCTCATTCCATAAACTTCCTCCAGTTGTTTTACTGAGTAAAAATTTCCAAGTAATGCTCTGTATTTGATGATGCGCGCAGCCAACCATCCTTCCAAGCGCAAATTATTACACAATTGTACAGAATCGCAGGAGTTGATTTCCAGACTTTTTGGTTTTAAGGCTATTTCAGTTGATCTTTCAGAAGCGGATTCGTGGACTTCCGGTATATCAATGTAAGGCGATAAAATCTCGTATTCAGTTGCTGAAAGGCAATACATCTTTCTAAAATCTTCTTTCTTCCTGAACTTTCCTCCTTTTTGGAGATAGTTTTGGATGGTTTGAATTTGTTTTGATGTAAGTCCAAGTTTAATCCCCTGCTCATAAGTCAGATGGTTGGGATCAAAAGAAAAGGGATGAATCCGGGTTTTTGCCTGATTTGGCGAAAGCTGCTTTTTGTTTTGAAGTTTAATAAGTTCAAGAGAATCTTTAAGATTTTGCCGTGCAGCTTTAAAATGTGCAACTTCGGCTATAAACTGTGTATTTGAATATTCCTTATTGTGAATGAAAGAAGGCAACAGAAAGTTTAAGCCCGTAACAAATACGAGCAACACCAACAATACAACAATGCCGCGCTGCTCGAATTTGCTTAATGTCAGAAACGATTTAACCCAATGTTTAAAGCCTTGATGCATAACTTGTAGCTTATTTATATCCTAAGGAACTTTAATTTCGGGTATATATCGGATCGAAATCTGCCAGGAAAGAACCCCGATGGATTTTACTATCGCAATAAATTTACTAATCCTTTGCTGCCTGTCCTGAAAAGTTTATTCCTGGAGGCTATCTTCTTTTTCTTCCCTTTCAAGCTCTTCATCCGTTTTTGGGGGTACACGCAGCACCTTAACCAGAAAATAAACTGTAATGGTCGTTACAAGTCCCAGAACTGATACCATTAATATTAATGCTGATGTACTCATGATTCAATGGTTTTATTGGCTAACTTTCTTTTGTTTGAGGCGATATGCACCAAATAGCTCAATCCCAAAAAGGTTGAAATAAGCAGGAGTCTCGCCATGTCTTTAAAAAACATTCCTGTAGGAACCCCGTTTTTGAAATAGACAATTTTTTCGTTGAGATGGAAAATCTGAGCGATAATGCTGTCGTTGGCCCATGGCCAGGTTCCGTTAGTAAATAGTTGATGGAATGCGCTTTGCCAGCCTGCCATGTCTGTATGAACAGGTTCTATTAAAGATGTAATAAATATTACTATTATGAAAATTGGTGTAATCCATTTAATAATAAACTTATAAATTGTGGGTACTTTAATATCAGACCCTCGTGTGATCTCTTCCCATCCGTTTTTCATGCCGAAGACCCAGGAGAAGAGTATCACTTCCAGTGTGGCAAATACCACAAGTGAGACAGTTCCCGTCCAGTAATCGTATTCATTGAAAACACCATATTCGAAGAAGAAAATGGTAGGAAGGGCAAGGATAAGAACAATGATCCCGAGAACAATCGAGCTTTTCCCTCTTTTCCACCCGAATTCATCTTCCATAAAACCCATGAATGGTGTTCCCATAGCCAGAGAAGAGGTGATTCCTGCAAAGAACAGTAACCCAAACCATGCGACACCTGACAATGTTGCCAAAAGCGGTCCCCATTGATTGAACAAATAAGGCATGGTTTTAAATGCCATCATAAAGCCGGCATTTTGTTTTACCCAGTCAAGACCCATGTAACCAACTGCGATTGGAATTACAATGGCTGCGCCTAAAACAATCTCCACAAACTCATTCATCCATCCTGCAGTCATGGCGTTAAGGGCGATATCATCATTTTTCTTTAAGTATGCCGCGTAGCATTGAATGGTTCCCATACCCACGGAAAGGGTAAAAAATATTTGACCCGCCGCCGCAAGCCAGACTTTGGGATTAGCCAGACTGGTAAAATCCGGTTTCCATAGGAAATCCAATCCTACCTGAGAATTGCATGTGGTACATCCCGCTACTCCTGTATGTCCAAGTGTGATTCCTCTGATGGCAAGAAAAATACCGAAAAGAATCAATAAAGGCATCCCGATTTTGGCGACTTTCTCAATCCCTCCACTCAATCCTTTGGATAAGATATAAATATTAATTGCGAGTGTGATCAGGAAAATTACGATAGCCCAATGGGGTATATTAATATCCACAATTCGATCACTAAGCGTGCCGTGAACTCCAACATAATTATCAAAAGCCGTACTTACCTGTGCTCGTGACAATCCTGTAAAGCTTTGACCAATAGATTTTAGCGTGTAGCTAAGAGTCCAGGATTCGATATAGGTATAATAAGAAATAATTCCAAGGTTGGTAAAGATTCCGAAAACACCGACGTATTTCCAGATTCTTTTTTTACCCATACTGTCCGTAATAAAGGGGGTGGAGTGGTTTCCCTTGATACCGCCATACCGTCCCATGGCCCATTCTATCCATAACAATGGAATTCCCATAACAAGGAATGAAACAAAATAGGGGATGATGAATGCTCCCCCTCCGTTTTGTACCGCCTGAACAGGAAATCTTAGAAAGTTACCAAGGCCGACAGCATTACCAGCCATGGCGAGAATAAGGCCAATTCGAGATCCCCAACCGTCTTTACTTTGTGCCATAGAACGCAGATTTAGTGGAAAAATGAAGAATTTATCTGCAATTATAAGAAATTGTGAATTTTTTCAGTGATAAAATCACAAAAATCTTTCAAAAACAAAAAAAATTACAGGAAGTTAATATAGAAAGGTCCCGTGAGCAGTCTGGATGGTTAGCTTTTTCTTCTCTGATTTTTCCACATACCCCACAATCCTGGCATCCACACCGAAAGATTCGGAGATGGTGATCAGATCAGTGGCAATAGCTTCAGGAACATAGAGTTCCATGCGGTGCCCCATGTTAAAAACCTGATACATTTCTTCCCAGGGTGTGCCTGATTGCTCTTGAATCATTTGGAATAATTCAGGGGTAGGGAAGAGGTTGTTTTTGATGATGTGCAATTTTTCGATGAAATGCAATACTTTGGTTTGTGCACCGCCACTGCAATGAATGATTCCATGAATCTGTTTTTTATGCTTCCCGAAAATAGATTTCATGATAGGAGCATAGGTTCTCGTGGGAGATAAAATCAATTCTCCAACCGTTATTCCTTTAACCGGTGACTCATCTGTAAGTTTTAGTTTTCCTGAATAAACAAGTGAATCAGGTATATGTGGGTCAAAACTTTCAGGATAGGAATTAGCGAGACTGTGTTCCAGCACATCATGACGAGCCGAAGTCAGGCCGTTGCTACCCATGCCACCATTGTATTTTTCTTCATAGGAAGCTTTTCCGAATGAAGCAAACCCTACAATGACATCTCCGGGCTGAATGTGATTTTCAATGATTTCATCTCTGCGAACACGCGCCGTCACTGTGGAGTCTACAATGACTGTTCTGACCAAATCGCCTACATCAGCGGTTTCCCCTCCTGTCAGATGCATGGTTACGCCCAGCTTTCTCATTTTTTCCAGGAACGTTTCTGTTCCGTTGATCAATGCAGCTATGACTTCGCCCGGAATCAGGTTTTTGTTACGACCAATGGTTGAAGAAAGTAAAATATTGTCGGTAACTCCTATACACAAAAGATCATCTGTATTCATCACTACGGCATCCTGTGCAATACCTTCCCAGACACTCATGTCTCCGGTTTCTTTCCAATAGAGGTAGGCCAGGGAAGATTTTGTTCCTGCTCCGTCGGCGTGCATAATATTGCAATAATTATCATCGTTACCAAGAATATCCGGTATTACCTTGCAGAAAGCATTTGGAAACAGGCCCTTATCCAGATTTTTAATTGCCTGGTGGACATCTTCTTTTGCTGCAGATACGCCTCGTTGTGTATATCTAGAATTTTGGTCTGTTGCCTTATTTTTCATGGATGATTAAAAGATTTGTTTTGGTATCGAACTGATAATTACCGAATTTTTGTAATACCTGTCTTCCCATGACAATTCCAAAATAGAGGTCTTGGGAGACAATGAATTGTACATTTTTAACCGTTTTACCGGCAATGGTTATACTTTTCAGTGTGACAATGGCATGGTCTGCTACAGTGTTGTTTCTTAGAACAACTTCGGGATTTTCAAAATCATCTTTGGTGATAACACCCTCCTGAAGCATCCTGACAGCCTGACTGACAGAAATCTGGGCACTATTGTTTGCATCGTAAATGAAAGGTTCTGAATAGCCGTTTATCACACAATTAGCAACATACATCCCATTGGATTTATTCGTAGTGAACGGAACTGAGTTTTGGGGTTGGTTGATTGCAATAGTCATGCTGGTATCCGCAACGGCTACATCTTCTGACGGTGAAAAATCTCTTCTCAGGACTCTGAAATCTGTTCTCCGGTTCAACGCGTAAGCCGCTTCTTCTTCAGTTGGATTCTTAAGTCCCTTAATATAATTATCGGTCAGGGTTGTTCCTTTTGTGAAAACAAAACCGTCTTTTCGGATGTCTTTCTGCAAGCTTCGGGGAACACGTTCACCATAACCTTTGGCTACCAGTCTTCCAGGATTGATGCCTCGCATAATGAGATAGTCTACAACAGACAGTGCCCTTTTCTGCGAAAGAATATCATTACTTTCCACCGAACCTCTGGAGTCTGTGTGCGAACCCAGCTCAATAACCAGTTTAGGATTGTTTCGCAGGAGCTGAACCAGTCCCTGTAAAGAATCCTGGAATTGAGGTCTTAGATCCCATTTCCCGAAATCATAAAGGATATCAGGTAATACAATAGGCTGGGAAGGGATGCGCTTCATCGAGAAGTTAATTTTAAAATCCTTGCTGAATTCCCTGTCTACTGTTGTAAATTCTGATGAGGTTGTAAAATAATCCTCGGCTCCGGCTGTAACTGTATAGGCTGTGTTTTTCTTTAGCTGGCTTTTCTCAAATGAATAATAGCCTTTGTCATTGGTAATTGTGCTTAAAGTTGGTGTTTTTGCGGCTGACAGTAAAACTTTAACATTGGGCATCCCGAAAAGGGTCTGCTCGTCCTGTACAGTACCCGACAAAGTAAAACTTACGGTAGGCTGTACAAACGAGTAAATGTCTTCTTTTCCTTTTCCACCTTTCCGGTTAGAACTGAAATAACCCTTGTTTTCACCAGGTTCAAAGATAATTCCAAAATCATCAAAGGTAGAGTTGATGGGATAACGCAGGTTTACGGGTTTCCCCCAATTTCCGGTAGAATCTTTTCTGCTTACGAAAATATCCAGTCCGCCCATGCCGCCATGCCCGTCGGAAGAAAAATATAGCGTGCTGTCGTTTCTCAGGAAAGGAAAGACTTCGTTTCCCTTGGTGTTAATGACAGGTCCCATATTAAACGGATGTCCAAAGGGTAACCCTTTGCTTTTTCGTGTTGAGACCCAAAGATCGTTGCCTCCCAGTGTACCCCTTTTATCCGAAGAAAAAATCAGTGTAAGCTCATCAGGGCTTAACGTCGGCTGACCGACTGTTTGTGTGCTGTCGATACCTTGTATTTTTACCAGTTCCGCTTTTCCCCAGTTTCTTCCAATACGAACTGATTTATAGATCTGACAACCCGTTGTTTTGTCTTCAACTTTCTTACAGCGTGTGAAATAAATGGCATTGTATTGTTCGTTCAATGTGGCTGCGCCTTCGTTGGCTTTGGTATCAATATTTCCTGATTTATCCAGCAAAACAGGTGCAGTCCAATTCCCGTTTCGGTCGAGCTGTGTTTGGAAAAGGTCGGTAAATTTTAAGCCTGTCCAATTGTCTATGTCTTTTCCTGTGCTTTCTTTTCTGTTGGAAGTGAAAACCAGCTGGTTATAATTTCCGGAAAGGAAAGCAGGCGCAAAATCAGATTCTCTGGAATTTATTTCCCTGACATTTTTTACCTGATATTTTGTGGGATGCTCCATCCAGGTTTGCACCAGTTTTGTGGTTTCTTCCCCCAGTTTTCCGCGTGGATCATTTGGAACCTGATCCTCGTACATCTTGTAATATTTCAGAGCTTCGTTGAAGCTCCCGTTCATTTTTAGTAAGTCTGCAAGATCCAGAATTACAACAGGATGTTTCTTGTCGTAGCCATAGAGTATAAGATGCCGGTAAAAGAATTCAGCTCGTGTATAGTTTTGTGTCATAACCAGACACTTAGCCATACGATAGGCAACCAGGTTTTTAACTTCCCGATTGTTGCTTATTTTGTCGTATATTTTCTCGTATTTATTTAATGCATTCCAGTATTGCTGGTTTTCAAACATCTGATCTGCCGTCTTTAGCCGACTGAGATGTTGGGAGTAGGAGATGGCTGGTAACAGGAAAAATAGAATCAAGATGAAGTACTTTCCTGTTTTTGACGTGGCCATATCTTTTCCTCCGGCAATTTCTGTTTTCGGGAATATTTAGGATTGATTATTAAGTGTTTCAGTGACAGGTTTGGTGGAGTTAACTTCTGTATTTACGTCAGTTTCCGGTGTTTTTTCTATCGATTCTGGTTTTGTCTTTTTGGCTGCAGGCTTTTTAGCAGGAGTCTTTTTAACTTCCTTTTCAGCGGACTCTGCATCTATTACCTCTGACTTAGGCTTTTTTACCGTTGTCCTTGGCTTTTTAGCAGTTGATGCTTTTGCATCTTCCTTCACAGCTGTTTTTTGACTTTTTGATGAAGCAGTAGTTTTCTTTTTTGTAGTTGTTTTTTTAGTTACAGGTTTTGCTTCATCCTCTTCCTGGACAATATCAGCATCAGGAACTGCTTTTTTTACAGATGATTTGGCTTTGGGAGTCTTTTTCTTTTCTTCTGGCTGTTCTTCACCGCCGTCAGCTTTTTCTTCCGGGTCTCCTTCCAGGTCTATCTTTTTCTTATATTCCTTAAGTTTATCTTCCCGCTCAATACGGTTTGCTTCCCGATTGATTTCATTTTTCACATCTTCAGAGGCTCTTTTAATTTCGCTTACAAATTTTCCAAGTCCTTTAGCCAGTTCCGGTATCTTGCCAGGACCAAATACAAGAAAGATTGCCAATACGATAAGCAATATTTCACCTGTTCCTAAATCCAAAAATAATAAACTCACTGTCTGCAATTTTTAGTTTGAACAAAAGTATAAAATTAACGGTTTTCCCGTCAAAATAGTTTGTAGCCTTTAACTTACTTTAAAAGAAAAGTTTGAAATGATGGAAAAGTCTGAAAAGTTAAAGGGTAGGAAAGGCCAAAAAATCCGCACATCCAATAAAACCGTATCATTGCCAGGTTCCGCCTTTGGCGGAGATGGCAATCTCATAATTTGAGATGACTTCGTCGGTCACCTGCCAGCCATGACGCCGTCCTGAATTTTTCATTCCCAACAATCGCATGACGACAGTTGTTTCTTTCAAAACTATAGCTCACTTTAGTCACTTAAGACTGAATAATCCGGTCCGTAACAGTGCGTCCTTGTTTAATTCTGTCGGCCATTCCAATGCCGCCAATCATGCTGCCCGCCAGGAAAAGTCCGGGATATTTTTTCTCGATGGTTTCAATGGCCTGGATTCTTTCACCCGAATCGGCACCATATTGTGCAATGGCACGGCTATGGCTTTTAGTCTTAAGTAAATCGGGTTTGAAATCTTTCATTCCCATGATGATTTTCATTTCATCAGCGATAAGGTTTTCAAGTTCATCGTCCCTTAAATCGGCCAGTTCAGCTTTGCGCATACCGCCCACAAAAGTGGTGATCAAAGCTCCGCCTTCCGGAGCGCGGTCCTTGAAAAGTGTTGACATGAACAATGCACCAAGCAAATTCCGGTTTTCTTTAAACGGAATCAGTCCGCCAAAGGCATCCAGAGAAATCCCGTTCCATTTTTTGAATCCGACGGCAACTTCAGTAACGCGGGCATATTTCAGACGTGTAATAGGAGCCAGGGTTTCTTTTCCAATAAATGAGAAAAGTTTTTCCACTTCTGCTGAATTTACCGTGCTGACAATATGCGTAAAAGTTTCGTCAATGTTCTGCCCTTTGATTTGGAAACCATTTTCAGCAGGTTTGATGGACAGGTCTTTACACTCTGTTTTAATATTTTCTTTACCAAGCTTTCTGACCAGCGCTTTAACCAGTTCTTCAAGCCCCCCTTCCACTGAAAATATTTTTCCGGTAGCTTTCTTCTGATTTTCGTCTTTAGGTTCCTTGCGCTTTTTGATGGCGCCGCCGATAAAGCTTCCGTAATTCTGTTCCAGGTTATATAATTTAGGCAAGGCATACTTGGGAACGATGTACTGAGGGTCTCCGGCGTAAATACCAAGAATAAAAGGATCTATCGCATAATCCAGAAAACTCTGGCCCATTCTTCTTTTTACCAGGTCAGCCAGACTTTCGTTGGGATTGGTTCCCGGTTTACGAAATGGTTCCCCCAGAATCCTGAGTTTATCTTTCAATGAAAACAATGGAGTGCTGATACCACTTCCAATCCCCGAAGGCATGGCGTGCCAACGGCCACCTTTCCAGATTAATCTTTTGCCGGAAGCGTCATTCGCTATCTCCAGCTTGCATTCATCTTTCAGATCTGCAAATAGATCCATGACCTCTGGTTGTGAGATGGTCCCGCTATTGGGGCCTGTTTCATATAAAAATCCGTTTTCACGGTGCGATGCGATAACACCGCCCATGTGATTGGAACTTTCGAAAATTGTAAAAGGGATTTGTTCTTTTTTCAGGTTAAAAGCCGTTACGAGTCCTGTAATTCCTCCGCCGATAATAGCTACCTTCTTTTGTTTCTGCTCCATAAAGTTCAGTTCTTTTTTAAGTCGTGCAAAATTAGGAAAAGCGATTAATATACCGTATTATATTCATTTTAAATTGTTAGAATTTTAACAATAAAAATTTTGTTTCAATGGAGGAAACCACAGAAAAAAATCCTGTTTATTTTCTGTTTCATGAAGTTTTTATTGGTAAAAACTTAAAAAATGTTAAACATTTCTTTTTTTTAAAAAAGAGAAGAAAAACAATGATTAATAAAATGTTAACACAGGTATTCCTGATAATTTGTTGCTACTTTTGTAACAAATTAGTAGGAATTAAAGGGGAATATATGGAGTGATCATTACTTTCATCTCGTCTTTTCGGGCTTTATCCTTGTCGATTTAATGTGATAATTCTGTTAATCCAAAAGCTTGGAATTATTTACGGATAAGTTGCTCTTTGCGATTCCACTGATGTCGGGTTTTCTGATTGAAATACTGAATTTAAAAGGGTTTTCGCCTGTCAGAAAAGAATCTTTATTTAACAATTTAATTGGACTTAATATTCGCTTTTTCGTTACAGCCAGGCGAATTTATCATTCAGACACATCAATTGTTTGTGCTGAATACTTTGAATTATTTTGAAAACTCATAAAGCTTATAGATTATGAAAAAATTTCTATCCCTCGCCACCCTTTTGGCGGCACTTTTTCTTTGCTTAACTCCCATATTGGTAAGCGGGCAAACATTGCCCAACAATTGGACAGGCGATACAGATATTAGTACTTACCAGGAATCTACAGTTGTTCACGGAGGAAGCTATTCTTGTAAAATTGATGTGAATTCAGGAGTGCAGGCAGATTGTGATTTCCAAAATCAAACCGCCATTCCCGTTACTGCAGGTGAAACCTTCACGGTTAAGTTTTGGTATCAAACCAGTGCCTATGTCAAAGGCAGGATTGTTCTGGACTGGACTGGCGCAACAGCGACTTATGGTGATTATACGGATGCCGGTGCAACATCATGGACAGAATTTACTTATTCAGGGACGGTACCCTCTGGCGCGACAGATGTAAAGATTCGTATCAGATTTTATGATCAGACTGGATATTCAGCACCTGAAACTCAATATATTGATGACGTAACTTTTGAATCTCCTACCGGAACCCCATTGACTGTTACTAACGGTGACTTTGAGAGTTGGCAGGCTTCAAGTGCCCCTGACAATCCCACGGGTTTTTCGGCTACTGCCGCTTCAAAAAATGAAATAGACCTTGCCTGGACTCAAAACTCCAGCAGCAATAATGTGATGGTGGCTTACAGCTCAGACGGAACTTTCGGAACGCCTTCCAGCGGAACTTCTTATGCGTCCGGCGATGGCATCACGGGTGGTGGTACGGTGCTCTACAACGGAAGCGCAACCAGTTATAACCATACCAGCCTTACCGCGGGAACGCATTATTACTATAAAGCATGGTCGGTAGACGGTTCGACAGATTATTCAGGCGGGGTTACCGCAGATGCCTCTACTATTAAGGACGAACCCACCAATCAGGCTGCTTCTTTTACCGCCGGAACTCCTACAGCTACAACCATTCCTCTCGCATGGACCGACAACGACGGCTCGGTTGCTGCCGACGGTTATCTGATCATGGTCAATACCACAGGAACATTTACCGCCCCGGTGGACGGAACCGCACAGTCTGACGACAAGGATTTGTCGGACGGTTCGGGACAGGTGAATGTGGCACATGGTACGCAAACTTATACTTTTACTGGCCTGAATCCCGGTACACCTTACTATTTCAAAATTTGGGCTTACACCAATTCCGGTTCGGCTATCAATTACAAAACCGATGGTACCATACCGATGGTAAATGCTACTACCGGAGCTGCGAATACAAACTTTATTACGATTTCAGATGCCCGGGCAAAAGTAGGGCAGGAGGTCACAGTGAAAGGCATTGTTACCAATGGAAGTGAATTGGGCCCGATTCGTTATCTGCAGGATAATACAGCCGGAATTGCTGCCTATGATATCACTTCTGACACTTCTTTTCTTAAAAATGTAAACCGCGGTGATTCCATCACAATTACCGGTACCGTGAAAGGTTATTATCAGTTGCTGGAGCTTGACCCTATAACCAGTGTTGTTATAAATTCAACCGGGAATACTTTGCCAGATCCGATAGTTCTAACCCCTGACCAGATATCAGAAAAATACGAAGGACAGTTGGTGCAAATTAAAAGCGCTGTTTTTAGTGACGGGGGTAAGACTTTTGCATCGAAGTCTTCTTATTCATTTACCTCCGGAGGACAGACAGGTATTATTTACGTTAATGCACATACCGATCTCGTGGGACAAATTATTCCCAGCGTTTCGGTTACCCTAACGGCAATATGTTCTCAATTTGACTATTCTGACCCAAACGCAGGTTATCAGCTTTTACCGAGGGATATGAATGACATTGTGAGAGAAAGTTCAATCTATTTTACAAAACCACTGGAAAATATAAATTTTACAAAGACTTCTCTCGATTTTAGCTGGAGTACTAATATTGAAGGAACGACAGGGATGTATTATGATACAGCAAGACCAACTTACAATTCTAATCTCTGGATTGTTGACGGGCAAACCAAGGACCATTCAATCTCTATTTCCAGTTTGTATCCTGGACACATTATCTGGGTACAGGCATTTTCAGTGAGCGGTTCAGATACTGCAAAGTCAGCTGTAACTTCTTTCGCCACAATCTCAAATTCAACAGGTAATATCAAAGTATATTTCAATACTCCTGTGGATAACTCATATTCTACCGGTGTGGATGCCATATATCTCCATAATACAGTCGATGATACATTGATAAACTACATCAACCGGGCAAAATATACTATTGATATGGCTATTTACAATCTGAATAACGATGGTATCAGTAACATCAGTCAGGCGCTGATTGATGCCGCGAATCGTGGCGTTCGTGTCCGGGTAGTAGGGGATGGAACAACAGCAAACCTTGGTTTTAATGCCTTTACAGGTACCAATGTTCATTATATAAAAAGACCAACCAGCATCTCAGGTATTATGCATAACAAGTTTGTTATTTTCGATGCGGAATCCTCTAACCCTGATGATCCGATTGTCTGGACCGGCTCCACAAACTTTACTGAGGCACAAATAGACCAGGATGCCAATAATGTGATCATTGTTCAGGATCAAAGCTTAGCAAAGACCTATCAGATTGAATTTGAAGAAATGTGGGGCTCAACAGGTGATACGCCGGATGCAAGCAATGCGAAGTTCGGCCCTCAGAAAATAGACAATACTCCTCACGAGTTTATGATTAACGGACAACGGGTTGAGTGTTATTTCAGTCCTACGGATGGCGTAAATTCACAGATCGTAAGTCATATCAAAACAGCTAACCATGATTTGAATATAGCAACCATGCTGCTGACCCGTGATGATGTTGCAGCACAAATCGATACAGCCAGTATGGACGGAGCCGGTGTTAATATGCTGACCGATCAGGAAAGTAGTAACAGTACTTCCGTAAATACGACACTTTCTGCTGCTTTGGGCAGTCATTATGTTTTTTATACCGGTGCCGGCATCATGCATAATAAATATATGATTATCGATGAAGGGGATGCCAGTTCAGATCCCATGATTTGGACTGGTTCGCATAACTGGAGTGATGCCGCTAATAATAAGAATGATGAGAATACGCTGGTTGTTCATGAAGCGACCATTGCCAATCTTTATTATCAGAACTTCATGCAGCTTTACCTTACCAGCGGTGGCGTAACAGCCGTCAGGAATTTCGATGAGAACCCCGTTCAGGGCATGAATGTATTCCCCAACCCGGTACAGCAAGGAAATGTCAATGTTTCCTGTTTTATCTCTCAGGGTGAGAATGTGGGAACCATACAACTTGTGGATATGACAGGCAGAATGGTGTTCAATCGCACATTACAGCTTACCAACGGCGAAAATAAACTATCCTATAACTTCCCGGTTTCTTATAGAGGAACCTATGTTATGCGCCTGATTACCCGCAAACACACATGGAGTAAAATTGTGTTGTTTGAGTAGGAATAATTTTATGAAAATCTTATTAAGACAAAGCGGGAGAATTTTCTCCCGCTTTTGTCAATCAACCCCCATCTGGAAACCAGATTTTATTATTGTCATAAATGATAAGATCTATTAGACTCTTTACCTTTCAATGATAAATTTTTTGGTTGCAGAGCCTTGATCAGTAATGAACCATATATAATATAAACCCATAGGATACCCCAGTACCGGGGTATTAATAAAATTAGATGTTTCATAATAGTATATGGTTTTCGGATTGTTTTATAAATACCTATGTGGTAATTAAAACATCGAGATTGAACCATTTGTGCACAAATTGCCTTTGTGTTTATTTAAATCTGCAAGGTTTTTTAAGCCTTGCAGATTTAAATAATTTTATTCAAGAACAATTTTTCGTGTAATAGTACCATCGTCCGCAGTAAGCAGTAAGATGTGTATGCCTTTGCTGTATGGACTCAAATCAATGGTTTTGGTAAATTGACCAGGTCTATATTTTGCGGTTTCCTGCCACAATACACCTCCAGCAATATTTAGGAGTTCGATTGTCAGTGTTTTGGCTTTGGTAATATCCATAGTAACGTTAATTTTATTTCGTGTAGGATTTGGGAAAACCTTTAGTGAAACAATATTACTGGGTATTTCATTGATCCCTGTAAGAGTTAAAGAAGAAAATAGGAATCCTATACTCGTGCTATAGTTGCCTCCTGTAACGGATTGATTGACAAAGGTTCCTCCGATAACATCAAAGTTTGAATAGTTTCCGCCACTCGATTCTCCTCCACCAGCTGATATTACACCGACTGGCTGTGCGTAGGTTTGAGTATATCCTAAGAAATAAAACAACAAAAAGATAAATGAAAAGATAAATTTTAGATATTTCATTTTATTTTCCTCCATTTTTAGGAAGTTTTTCTGGGTGATCAACAGCTTCGATACTTTTTGCGAAGGGTTGGTTATACTCTTTATAGTCTAAATAATGCCCTTTTTCTTTCGCTGATTTTTCGACTACAGGTACCACACGGTGTGCATTTGCATATGGGTCGTGACGGATACCTGTAACCTGCCAGCTTACTTCAACATTTGGCTTGTCAGTCTTTATTGTAAATTGATTGTTGCTTATTTTCTTGTAAACAATGGCCTGGCTAAAAACACCTATAACCGTAAGCTGATAACGAAAATCCTTATTGAGAGCCTCAAAATAGTCTGGTAATTGGACCACCGCTATACCATTTGAATTAGTTATTATATTGCCATTATAAACATCCATCATATCCGGGGACTCCACAAACGAATGGTAGAGGAATTTGTTTGCCGGGTCGGCAGGATCATCAATTTTAAATGTGCCACTTGATTTAGAAATACTTCCGATTATTTTAACATTGCCATCGATTTCAATATTGCCATCAAATAATGCGGCATTAGCCGATCCACTTTGTTGGACTTCTAAAACAGGGCTATTGCTACTAAGGCCACTAAAATGTGCTACAATAGCATCTCCAGTATTTTCGACTTCTAATGCAGGTAAATTGTTACTAAGACTTTGAAGTTCAATGCCACCATTATCAGAACTATTAATATATAAAGCAGTTCCATTATTTTTACTATAACTATCAATTTCAATTCCTTCTCCACTACTATTATTGTTTATACTTAATCCATTATAACTTCCACCTTGGTTTTCGATATCAAGAAGACCAGTTGCTCCCCAGGTCGTGCCAAGACTGGGTGCTGGTGCTAATTGCAATATATTAGACCCTCCTGCAAAAAACATTGCACCACCACCACTTGTAGGGTTTTCTATTTGAAAAGCGACCTTGTTACCACTATAACTTCCACTATAGGGTAATGAGAACCCACCAATACTGTCTTTTTGTGGTGCCCATTGTGAGCCATTCCATTTAAGTACTTGTCCAGAACTTGGTGCAGTTGTTGAAACCTGTTGGCCCTGAATTTTCGAAACAGTTGGGTTTGGGTAACTTCCTGAAAGGTCTCCACCTGCCGCACCGGAAGGAGCGCCTCCAGAATTATCAGTTCCGGGTGCCCATTGCGAGCCATTCCATTTAAGTACTTGTCCGGAAGTTGGTGAGCTTGTAGAAACTGCATTTCCGCCAATAGAATCGGTGTTTTCAGCTTTTTCGGCCTTATAGGCATAAGGAACAGATAGAATTTCTGTCTGAGGCGAAAGGTCTGAGCCATTCACAGAGACATCTAATTTTACACTGGAAGAATTTTCAAAAACACTGGCCGGAATAGGATTGGTTTCGCCAAGAATTACGGAATAAAGACCGTCATTGACCTGAACGCTTGGATGTATTTCGGTCCAGGAACCAATCGTAAAAGTAAGGCTTACGGTTCCTGTCACAGCGCTGCTTGTACCATTATACAATTTACCTTGGTAAGAAATTTCGTGTGGAATACTCTGGGCAAATAATCCCACAGAAACTATTAAACATAAAGTAGATAGTAAAATTTTCTTCATTTTCTTAGGACTTAAGTTTATACTAAAATTTTTCACTCAAATATTTTAAAAGAATATCAGGTACTACCTTTAAAACCAACAGCTTTATTGCAGGTTAATTTCAAAATAGCCAACTATTTCCCAAGTTTCCAGTTATGATACATCACCATTCGTTGGGTCACCTTTGCGATATAATTTCGTGTTTCTTCATAAGGCAAATGTCTGCTCAGAAACTTATACAATTCATGATAGGTCATTTTATTAATATATGGGATCGCCTGGCCCGGATCTGTACTCCCTGTAAATGCCCTGGCGACATTCCCCGGTCCCGTATTATAAGCTGCGACGGCACAAAGTATTCTCGAGTCCGGGTCTTTTACCCTGCTGAAATAACGACTCATCAACAACTGAAGATAGGCTGAGCCTAACTTTATATTATTGTCAGGATTAAACAAAAAATTAGCTGTAATAAGTCTCCCACGATTGTACAAAAACCTGTACGCATCAAGTGCACCGGAAGAAGGCACCAGTTGCATCAATCCAAATGCTGGTGCCGAGGATGTAGCTTTTGGATTAAAAAACGACTCGGTATGAATCACCGCAAATAATAAATCTGAGGGTAATTTACGGGCATGTGCATATTTTGCAATATCAGTTTGATAAATAGCCGCTCGTATTTTAATATAATCCGGTGCCAGGTTAAGGTTTATGGTAAATTTAGTACGCTGTACGCCATCTGTACCTTTCACAATTTCCTTTTGTATGACTCCCGGTGTCACTTCTTCTTTTGCATATTGTTTCACATTGGAAGCATTTACAACTTTTCCTTCTTTTGTTTGTAACTGTCCTTTTAAAACAGGGACCGATTCAAGTGCTTTTGGTCTTTCTGCGGGGGTAGAGAAATCTCTTGTTTTACCTTTTGTCAGTGCCAGTTTCTCTACAGCATCTTCCAGTTTTTTACGCACTAATTTAGGATTTGAAGCTTCTTTTTCAGAGAGCAGGACCTGAACCGTGGCCTTCCCGTTTTTGAAATCAACATCAGAACGGCTTTGTTTATCAGTACTATACTCGACCCAGTCTTTATTTGTGGAAGTAACAAACCCGTTTTGCCCCCAATAAGCTTCAATCTCTTTACGTAGTTTTTCAATTCCTTCCTGTTCCTGCTTTTTGTATGCTGCAAAAGCTTTTTGTTCTGATTCCTTATATTGTTGAAAATTCTGTTGTTCTTGCTTTTTATAATCTTGAAAAGATTGTGAAAAGGCTGTCAAGGTTAAAAACAGCACAACAATTAATAAGGTTATTATCATTTTCATGTTTCTAGATTTTAGTCAAGGATATCTTTTTGCATATTTATTGTAGCTTGTGTATGGTCAGAGTCGTAATCGAACAACAGATTTCCTGATTTCGGGTGAATCTGTATAAAATTCAAATCATACCATACAAAGAGCTTCCCCACTTTTATACCGGACAAAACATCAATCTCCTCATTGCCGTTTTTTAGTGGAACCACCTTTATTTTTGCCCCGTTATTAATTCTGATTTCATCGAAAGAGACTTTACGATCGAACGTTTTCATACTAATAATTCCATCATCATTCTTTACAAATTCTACTTCTCCGATATTTTCAAAGATGGATGGAGAACTGGTTCTGAAAGCCGGATTATATTTATTCAGCGCTTTCTGGACATCCTTGCCTTCCAGGATCATACCGGAATGCATCATTAGGTTCAGCGCTGCAAATAATCCGGCAACACTTTTGTTGATGTTATTTGCAATCATCGCATCATTTTCTGTCTTTAAATAATCTATGACGTTGAAATTCTCAGTACTGTTCAAACTCCCGCTCATTTTCTCCATACCGGTAGTATTATTAATCTCACCTATAATACTGAGGATATGGTTATTATAGAAGATGCCGCTGGAAGGCCTCAGTTCGTTTTCAAGAAATAGATTTGTACCCAGTCTTTTTCCTGTACTGTTGAAATGGATTACGTAATTTAAATATTGTGCTTTATGCATGGTATCCAAATCCGATTTTTGAATCCATAGCATTCTTCCGCTTGAATCGTATTGTGCAGCAAACACATCAGTACCATCTTTTTTTGTATTTAAAGATTCATTATTTCCGGTAATCTCTCCCTGGAAAGATCCTGCGATGGCAGGGTTGCCATTATTGTCCAAAGTGATGGCAAAACCTGTAGAAACGCCTTTTGTTTCCAAGGGTCGGAGCCATAATAACTTCCTGTTTTTATTATATTTGGCAATGAAAGCCTGCCTATTGCCATCATCCTGATTTCCGTGCGCCGGTTTTTGGATGCGATACCCTGTCAGATAACAATTTCCTGAATGGGCAATAACAGCATCTGTCAGGTTGCTTCCCCTGTACTCTCCTGCAGTATTGGCGGTTTTCCAGAAATCATCAAGATTCGATGCCAGGTAATTGGTTGATAATGTTTCTAATATTTGTGGTCTTGAATTTCTGTATTGAGGCATGGTAAGACCCAGCGGTGCATTAATATATGTAGGATCGGCTATCGTATATGTGATGTTTTTATATACTAAATAATCTCCATGTGGTTTATCCCCGTCATCCACAGCAGTTGCCACGTGCCCTTTATAAACAAGTCCAACTACCTTAAGGTGTAATAAATTTTCCACCAGATAGGTGTATAATCCGGCACGGTCCTCGCAATCGGAACCAGGATAGAAAAATACCTCTTCTGGAAAGAAAAACTTCTCCCTTCCGAACTGCTCCTGATCAGTTTCATATTTGAAACTTTTCTGGACCAACCTCAAGAGGAAATTCAATGCTTGATTTGTATCCATATTAGAAACAACAGGCATGAGATCCTCTGCTATAGATTCTTTTGTAACCCTTGACATGGCTGCGTTGAAGAAAACAGACAAATCGGTTTCCGGGTAGTTTTTCATGAAATCCAGATTGTCTAAATTCAGAGATATCTTAAATGAATAATTTTTCCCGCCGTAAGAGAAATCAAATTGTTTTTTGGATACTTTTTTGCCAATGTTCAGTGGCTGTCTGATACTAAAATCAATACTTTTTGTCGCACCCGGGAAATCAAAACTATAAGCTTGATAGGATTTATTATTAGTATTTTCCAGAACATAATACGGTTGATTATTCATTTGAAGGAATGCTTTTCCGTATACAAGATTTGGACTGGGGAAAAGTACATAAATCCGATTATCATAAAAAGCCAACTTTATATCATAGCCTGATCGGATCATCAGGAACCAGGTAAGCAAGGCTTTCCTATTTATATCGTCATGAGTGATTTCTCCGGCCGTCTTTTCAACCAAAAGCAAATAAGCCCAATCATTTAAAGAAAGGGCACTTTTGGTATCGAATAATTTATTAACCAAAACATTATAGTTTGTTTTACTGACCTGAGTCCACCACTGGCTTATAGAATGAGGATCAATGGTACCAGAAATAACTTCCTGCATTCCGGCATCAAAAGGGAAGGAAAGATCAGTTCCAAAAAAATTGACCTGAATATTTGATTTGTGAAAATTATTATGATCTGTTTTTTGGATGATTGGCTGAACAGGCTTTTGGGTAATAAGCTTATTTACAGGAAGTATTATAGATGGAGTCGGAATTTTTTTTGTCAACCCGGAATCCCCAATCAAGGGTTTAAAATGAGGTATTATGCTGGGCTTTGGCTGGCTGGGCATTTTAATACCAGCAAAAGCCTGATAAGATTTCCATTCTTTGTCCAGGTAATTCGCAAATTCTTTATCAGCCTTTTGTACATACTCGTTATAGCTTTTGGCAAGTTGTGCCATCCCTGTATTCTGGGTTTTCCTAAACAATTCGAGTTTTTGTCGTTCCTGTTTTTTGTATTGCTCAAAAGTTTGGGAATAGGCTATGAAAGGAATCAACAGTAAAAATATTAGCAATGAGGTCAATGTTTTCATGGATTCGATTTTTTTAAAACAAATATTTTACAGCCTAACTATATGATATTTAGGTTTTTGAAAATATGAAGTCAATCTTTTTTAAAGTTTAATTTAAATAATTATGTCTCAATATCTTACATGTTCTGCAATCTTACACGGTCTGTTTTCACTCTTGAGTTCCATTAATATATACTTTAGATGGACCTCCGGTCACAACACCATGACCGGTATCAGTATTCCAATTTTCATCATGTGTCCCGTACGTTTCCGGCCAGGCGAGATCCCACATTGAATTCCACAATGAACCTTTTTGATTGTTTATTATTAAAATACCGCCTTGTCCGTTTTGGCCATCATTCCCTCCCGGGGATCCTCCTTGGCCACCTTTTTGACCAGAAACTAAAAATTTTGGAGCATACTTCGGTGCATTTGTTTGATCCCAGATAATTTCAGACGTGTTAATTAATAGAACACCTCCACCGTAACCGCCGCCGCCGCCGCCGGGAGCAATCAAACCGAAGAATGAATTTCCCTTACCTGAATTACCTCCACCTCCGCTTTCATAACCTCCATCTAGGCCTACATGGAATCGTCCCCCACCTGTTCCAGCAAATGAATATCCACCACCGTTTCCACCATCCCCACCATTAGAATGGCCTGCTGTTTCATAATAGCCTGAGAATCCGGCTCCCGGTTGTCCCCCTTGTCCTCCGCCAAATCCACCGCCACCGCCACCACCGAGGTATACTCCATTGCCACCATTTCCTCCTTTTCCATAAACATTAGGATATAACTCAGTGTCTGGTTTGTAAACAAAATCATTAATAGGATTGGCAGGAGCACCGCTATAATATCCGTTTCGAACTCTGATTACAGAATTTTTACCCATAATCAGAACTTTTACATCAATTATTACTTCAGAGGTCCCATAATTATCAACTTCAACACTATCGCCAATTACAAGCGTATCTGCTTCAATTTTAGAATAAAATAATGAGTCTCCTGGATTAACAATCAAATGATTTGTATTCCAGGTTATTTTTGGGGTTAAAGGTGTTGTAAATGTTTCCCCTTCAACAGTTGTATCCTCAAGGTTTGAGTTATAATGACTTTGAATTCGAACCTTTGTATAATAAGTTGTAGTATCCTCTAATTTAAATCGTTTAGAAATAATTGAATCCGGGTTTGAAAAATCTGAATAATCAATAGCTAAATCTTTGAAATCCGGCGTTTTTGAGAGCATTATTTCGTAATAATTTACTTTACCTCCTTCGTTTTCAATGTGAACAGATACGGTTGCACTATCACTCTTTATGTTATCTATTTTCACCGATACCTTTGGGGGCAAAATAGGAGTAATTTGTTTTTCAGATATCTCGCTTTTATTTTGGCCAGCCACTGCATAGATTTTATAAGTGTACAGAACACCCCCTTCCTGAATGTTTTTGTCTATCCAGGTGACAGTACCGTAATTTAATTCGGCAACTTTAGAGGAAGCTCCATTACCAATTGCTCTTTCTATAACAACGCCATCTACCTTTTCTGAGGGGTTAGTCCATGATAATGTAATTTCATTACTCCATGCTTTTTGAGAAATACCAGTAATATTTGCCATCCAATTTGCCCCATTAGATGCAGGGTCATACGGGTTATCCCATAACCGTTGTTTTGTGCATGAAAAAAACAATATTAGACAACATACCAAATAACTAAAAGTAAATATCCTTTTCATGACTCCTGTATTTTAAAAAGTACCGCATGTTTGTTCTTGAAAGAAATCATCTCGTTCAAATTTTATTGTCGAATAATTTATGTTTGAAGTTGATTGAATCTAATAGCTGTAGATATCAATAATTTATAAGCACTGACACCGTAGCGGCTCCAAAATTAGCTACGACCAAGTCGGTTTTCCCGTCACCGTTAAAATCACCAGTGGCGACAAAGTAAGGAGTGTTACCCGTGGTATAGTCCACCTTTGGAGCAAAGGTGCCATCACCCTTACCCATTAGTATCGATACAGTGCTGGAACTAGCATTAGCGACAGCCAGGTCAGGTATCCCGTCGCCATTAAAATCTCCCACAGTGACACATTGTGGTTGTATACCAGTAGGATAATCCACCTTGGAATTAAAGGTACCATCACCCTTGCCCAGTAATATAGACACAGTGTTGGAACCAGAATTAGTTACTGCCAGATCAGGAATCCCATCCTGGTTAAAATCTCCTGTGGTTACGCTAGTCGGGGTTGAGCCAGTTGTATACTCGACCCCATAGGAAGCCCAAAAGTTGTTGGCATCTCCATTGTTCAGCACTGTCGACACAGTGTTGGAATTAGAATTAGTCCAAGCCAGATCGGGAATCCCATCCAGATTAAAATCTGCTGTGGTGACATACGAAGGTTGCTTCCCATTGGGATAAATGGTAGTTTGCCAAAAAAAACCGCCATTGCCCGTGCCTATTAGTAGCGAAATAGAATAGGTATTTGTATTATAATTACTACTACCAATCACAACCAGATCATTTCTTCCATCACCATTAAAGTCAGCCGTCGTGATGCCTATTGGATTATTCACATTTAGACCAGAAGTATAATCTACCTTGGGATTAAAAGTCCCATCCCCATTGCCCAGTAGTATGGACACAGTATTGGAATTAGAATTAACCACAGCCAGATCAAGTATCCCATCGCCATTAAAATCTCCTGTGGTAACACATTGCGGTTGTAACCCCGTGGCATAATCTACCTTGGGACTAAAGGTACCATCACCCCTACCCAATAGTATGGACACAGTGTTAGAATTAGAATTAACCACTGCCAGGTCTGGAATCGAATCGCTGTTAAAATCACCGACGGCGATACTCTGTGGATTTGAACCCGTGGGATAATCCACCTTGGGGGCAAAACTTCCAATATAGGAAGGAGTAGTAAATGAGGCACCTTCAACCGTTGTATCCTCAAGGCTTGTATTATAATAACTTTGTATTCGCACCTTTGTATAGTAAGTTGTTAAAGCCTCTAATCTAAAACGCTTAGAAATAACTGAGTCCGGATTTGCAGATTCTGAATAATCAATAGCCAAAGCTTTGAAATCAGGTGTTTTTGAGAGCATTATTTCATAATAATTGACCTGACCTCCTTCGTTCTGTAATTGAACAGATACAGTTGCACTATCACTTTTAATGTTTTCTATTTTCACAAATACCTTTGGGGGTAGGATAGGGGTAATCTGTTTTTCAGATATCTCACTCTTGTTTTGTCCTGCGACTGCATAGATTTTATACGTGTATTGAACGCCCCCTTCCTGTATGTTTTTGTCTGTCCATGTTTCAGTACCATAAAGTAATTTTGCAACCTGAGTGGAGGCTCCATTACCAATCGCCCTTTCAATAATGACACCGTCGACTTTTTTTAAGGGGTTTGTCCATGATAATGTAATTTCATTACTCCATGTTTTTTGAGATATCCCTGTGATATTTGCCATCCAATTTGCCCCATTAGATGCAGGGTCATACGGGTTATCCCATAACCGTTGTTTTGTGCATGAAAACAGGAATATTAAACAAAACAATAAGAAACTAAGAGTAAATATTTTTTTCATGGTTACACGATTTTAAAATCTATAGGCTAAGGATAAGGCTCCTCCATTTTTACTATAAGAAGGATTAAGTTTTATTTTCCTTTTCAGTTTACCACATTTTGCTACATGAATGATGTACTCAACCAAGCAAACGCCGGCTGCACCCAAAGCTACCGGTGTAACCTGATCCATTGTATTGATTTGATTGTGTAATCCAGGAGCATTATCTGTCGCTGTTTGGTATTCACTGTACAGTTTATTAGCTTGAAAGTAAGAATAAGCACCTGTACCTGCAGTTAAAAATGTTGAAATCAACCAGAAATTTCTTCTTCTTTTCTGCCTGCCTAATTGGTAGTCAGGAGAAATCTTTAAATCTGCATTTACATGAGTATTTTGGTTTTGATTTATGAAAAGGGTCTTGACATAAGGCAAGTACCCTTTCTTTTGAACTTTGAAAAGATGATTCTCCAGACTTAATCGAATATTTTGAGGGGTGACCCCTATATCCTTTCCGTCAATAAAAAGTTCGGCTCCAGGAGGTTGTGATTTAATTTGAACATTTACCCCATTTGTTAAAGATTCTTTGTCAGTGGTATCACTTACCAATGTTTCCTTGATTGTTGTCGTTTGATTTTCCGTAATCTCAACTTGTTTTTCATCTGTGGGATAACCTTGCTTCTCCAGTTTCACCGTGTATTTTCCAACCTTTAAACTATCAATGAACTTTGGCGACTGCCCCATAGGCTTATCATCGACAAAAATGTCAGCTCCTATAGGGTCAGTCATTACTGATAGTGTTCCTGTCTTAGGCTGAAGTTTAAACGTTTCTATTAGATTTTGACCAGGTGTAACCTCTAATTGTTTGCTCTGAGAATAATAATGTTGATGTCCTACCTTGATGAAGTGAGGACCTCTTAAAAACCTGCCACTATAACTTTCTGTCCCTACCTCCTGATTATCAATATAAATTGTATCGCCTTCACGGGCATTTACCGTAACTGTGCTAAAGTTGGCTTTCAAGGTTATGGTTCGTTGTGTATTCTTTCCTCTTAAGATGGTAAAACTTCCCTGCCAGGGCAGGTACATCTCTTTGTTTAATTGTAAAGAATGTTTGCCTGGAGAAAGGCGCTGAACTGTCAATGGTGTTGTGCCTTTATCATCTCCGTCAATGGCTACTCTTGCTTTTATCTCCGGGGTTGTGCTTATAGTAAAACTCCCATAGTTGGGAGCAAGGGCAATATTAACCTGAGCAGTCTTCCCGGAATGAATTTCAAAGCTTCCCGTTGAGTCTATATATAATGATTTTTTAAGTGTAAAACGATAATAACCGGAAAGATATGAATTCTGGAAAGGGGTTTGCATTCCTGTTGCTGAGTCGTTAATATAAACATCGGCACCTTCTGGCTGTGAATGGATGACCACAAATCCCATTTGGTTTGTTCCGGATGAATTGCCTGTGGTCTCGTAACGCAAATTCAACAGGTATGTTTCCCCGGATTTTACAGGTGTGGGAAGATCATAATTCAATCTTAAAAATCCTTCTTTGTAAAAACTAATACGCCGGGTACCCGGTGAAAGATAAACCCAGTAATAACCATCTTTAAAATCGACTGAACCTACTACTCCTGTGGGGGCTATTACTCCAAGGTTTAAAATACTAGTGCGTACCTGTATCAAACCACAGGTTTCATCGTTATTGTCTTTTCTCTGATATACTCTTGCTGCGAGGTTCGTTGCTTCATGTTTATAGTTGGCCACTATAAATTTATCTGCAAAAGCACTTGAAGTTAAAAGTAAGATGCCTAATATTAATAGTATTGATCTCCTCATAAAATATCAATTTTTAATTAAAAAAATGTCCCCTTGGCAAAACGTTTATTTTTTCACAATGTACATATAGAAAGGTCTTAGCTATTCAATTATCTTTCAATACAGATTCTTCACTTCGTTCAGAATGAAAACTGTTCTAATTTGCAATGGCCTTAGTATCACTTTCTATCTTTTATATTATTATCAGTTCATACTAAAATCTCCTAATCCGTAAATACTGCCATCCGGGTTTTTTTTCGGCTGCCAGGTGCGGACATAAATCATCGGTTTCAAGGAGTCTTTTAAATCAATCATTAGAAATAAATAACCGAAATCGCTGTAATCCGTCGAATAATAATGTTGAGCGATCTGAATACCATAAATTTTCCGATCCCCATTTACTTTTTTAACACTAGTTTCGTCAAAATCAATATTGATAAATTCGTTGCTGTTAAAAACACTCTTCAGCCTTTCTATATATTCTTTTTTGGTAAACCTCTGATACTTTACAGCTTCCGAACCCAGATTTTGATACATTCCGTCAATTGGCTGCGACCTTTTTAATACTGTCCCCACAATAATCAGAGCGTTGTCCGAAAAAATTGAGTTGATATAATTTAACCTTTTTAGGCAGTAAGCCGTTTTATAGTTTTCTAAAAACTTTATCAGTGTATATTTATCCCTGACACTACCAAAATTTTTACTATGACTTGTTATATCATAGATCGTATTATCACTAATAGCAAATGAGATATCATCAATCATCCTGTCCTCGTTAAATGTAAAAACCACATTTTCGGTGAATTGTCTGTGACTATTAGGAAAATAAAATGACATGGGGATTGACCTGACCATTACTTCATTATTTAGCTGAATTATCTTAAGCGTGTCTTTCAAGGGGAGTATGGAAACCTTGCCATACTGAATCAGCTTCTTAAACATATCCTGTCCTGTCGGCGTAAAATCCTTTTTCGCCTCACTGTAATTTGTGTCAGCAATCAGGATGAGTAAATGTTTAATTGCTTTCCTGTAGAAATTTTTGTCCCCCGCAATTTTATTCAGTGTTTCATAAGATGGGTCAATTACCTTTTTTGCTTTGTAAGTCTCTGTTGGTGTATGTAAATAAATCTTTTTTACTGATTCATCAAAAAAGGGAACATTTACTGTGTTTAGCACAGAAGTCAATTCTTTATCCTGGAAACTTTTCGAAAGGTATTTATATTCAATTTGCAGATTTAATGATTCCAATGCAGTCTGATCTGCACCGAACAAATCAATTTCCGACTGCCCGCTGCTTACGCTATGCAAGGGTGAAATACTACCTCCTGCATTAAATCTGTAATCGAGGTCCTCGACTTTTTTGCCGTCGTATGTACAATTGACAAAGACTGTTGTTTTATTGTCCTTGACAGATTTATATTCATTGGAAACCGCAAAATTTATTTTCTGGAGCAAAGCATTAATCCTGTCACTCAGGAAAAGATCAATGAGCATGGAGGTACTATCCTTATTTATCTTGAGTTGAGCATGATACGGGTCACTCAGATCTAATGCATAAGCCCAATAATAATAACGCAAAGCATCTCCAATCCTGTCTTGTTTTCTGGCATGGTCCCCCAGAACAATATAATTACGAAGCTTTTCTTCCCGATCCTTAAATAAGGTCTGAATGTTCTGTGCCTTGATATATCTTAAAATATGATAAACACCTTTTTTTTGGAACATTTGTTCCCTGGCATTGGTAAGGGTAGTATTGGAATAAGTATTAATAACAGACTTAACGTAGTCGTTAATTTGATTATTTTTTTGCTGAACGCTGTTTTCAAAATAACTTTCCACATGGACCGATATCTTTCCTACCAAATCTTCCAATGCAAGTTTATTGGCATTGTCATAATCCTTAGATTCCCCATATCCCCAGACATATTGTTTGGAGTTTTGAATTTCTTCAAATCGTTTATCATTTTGTGCCTTGGCTACCATGGAAGCCAGGAATATCAAAATGAAAAGAATTTTAATATTTTTCATGGATTTACAGATTTTACGGAAAGTTGATTGTCTCTAAAATAAAATTTTGGAAAAAGTCCGGAAATTGTATCTGAATTAATTATTTGGGAGAAGGAAACGGTTTTCAGCGAATAGAAATCGGACAATGACTGAATGTCGGTTCTACATTGTCTGTTATAGGCGGAAAAAACAATATTGTTGACAATGGCATTTAAATAAGCCGGCCACAATCCCTGTTTTAAACTGTAGCTTTGGTTCTCCTGTGATTTATTTGAAACTGTATCATCCGCCCAGTAAAAAAAATTGTACTTTAAACTGTCCGAAGTCATCAGAACACTACCGAAGCTACTGTTCCAAAAATAAGCCGGTTGAATACCATAGAGGTTAAAAACATCTGAAAGCGTGTCGCGGCCATTAATATCTATTATCCGCCAGTCAATTTTAGATTGAAGTGATTCAGTTGTATTTTTTCTTTCCAGTTGTGTGTAGAAATCTAAATGAAGTCGGAAATTTGGAGTTTGCTTCATGATATTTGGTTTCTTTTCAAATGCAATTTCCACAATGGCTTCTTGAGTGGGCAGGATAACTTTTTTTATTATTTTGAAATTAACTGGTTGAGAGGATGGGTCAGTCTCTAGGCTGTTGAGCGAAACAAAACGTAAAATGTTTTCTTTCAGAGTAGGATAGAATTCTTTGAATGAATGGGTCATACATTGAAAAATGCAGCGATTATAAAGAAATGCCAAACCGCAGGCCCTTATTACTGCCTGTTGCATTGCTGCTGTTGAATCCAACCCAGGGTTGGAAATACCAATCACATCAAACGCGTTCATTTTTTTAGTTGCGTAGATAAACCATTCCGGCAGCTTCGAAAAAAACAACTCGTGTGTTTCTATTTGCCCATTTTCGCTACCTTGGATTTTTTTTATCTCCTTTTCAAAAATCTTCTTATAAGTCTGATAATCCAGATCTGTTTTGGTCTGGGCATTTAATGAGGTCAGGCTGAAAACAAAAATAATTACTATCAATAAGACTCTGAAAAAATTGCTGTGTTCCCTTCCTATGCCATTCTTATGACATAGTTTCAAAACAAATTTCCCTGATGAAATCAAGGTTAAGAAAACCTTTATAAAAACACGCATTATTAAAGCCTAATTCATGAGTTCTTAAAAACTACATTTATAGAATTGTTCAGGTAATCAGAGACAGACTTCTGTGAATCATGTTACGTGTAGAGTTGCAAGCAACAGTTTATCCCTCCACTTTCAGCAAAGAAAAATAGAGGGATGAACCGTTCCTCAACAGTCTCTCCCATAAAAAAACAGATCAGGCATCAACCTAATCGTTATTTGTTGTTTTCCTGGTTTTGAATGGCCTGCTCGAATTCTTTCTTAAATTTTGTGTAATCGTAGTCAATTTTGAGCTTAGTATCCTGAGAAAGTCTGTTGCTCAAAGAGCTCAAAACCTTATCATTAGCCAATTCAATGGCTATATAGGTCTTATAATTCCCTTTATCGCTTTTGGTAACCTTTTCACAAATAGTTCTTGTCCCCACTAATTGCTGGTCCACAACTTCCTGGCTTAAATCCTGAAAATTCTTTTCCAACTCTTCATCTGTATTATGAACCTGTTGTTTGGCATAATTATTCAGAAGACCTTTTAGTGTCACTGTCATTTCAGATGCCAGGTTCGTACGGGCATTATTCAGGGCAATTTTTTGACTGATTGCCTGATCCATACTTTCACCTATGGCATTTGCCCTGAAAGCTTGGGTATCGCTTTGGTATTGAGGACCTGAACAGTAAACCTGAACCGGGGTTTCTCCGGCAGGGGCTTTTTTAGCCATCTTCCTAGCCGAACTGCAGGAAGTTAACATAAATCCCAAAGTCAGGACTGACAATAAGAGAGTAGAGAATTTGTACATTTTTTTCATAAAGCAAAAATTTAAGGTTGTTAAACGGTTATTACATTTTATTTAATTGATTTCCTGAAAATCATATCAATAATAATTTGCTTTAATATAATCCTAAAATTATTTTGACTGATCCTGTCTTAAATGGAAGCAAACCGTTTGGGTGAATAGTGGGAAAAAGAAAATTCATATTACAGAATTAAAGTTGGTTTAAAACAGAATAAAAAATTTTTTTCATAATTTGATTTTAGGATGCTTTTTTAGAATCAAAAAATCGTCTTTTTATTGGCACTTTCTATCGTTGCTTTCTTCAATTTCCAAAGTTCCGGCAGTTAAAAAATATATTTGTTGGAATTGCTTTTTTTCAATTTTAACAAACATCGTCCAGTTTTTCACGAAGAAAAATTTTTCAGATTAAACTAATAGATTATAAAAAGAATCTTTTCACCTTTCTAATTAATTTCTACCGTTTTAAATTTTAAAAGAAAAATAAATTGCTCCGATGATCTGCCAAAACTTTTCTCCAGTATTATTAAAAAACAAACGAACTAATTTTACTAAAGCTTAAATTAAAAAATTATCGCAATTTAATTTCAATAAATAATTGAACAATGCAACAGAATAAGTAATCACCCTACTCATTAATAAGTATTTTTTAACTGACTATTCTTAATTTTTTATTATTCTAAAAAGTTCCAAGGCTTATTTATTATGCTTTAATATTTTCTCTACAACCCTGAACTATTCGGGGCTTGAATTTTCAAAAGTTCGAAAGTTCAATGGTTATTCAATTTCATTCAAAATGGTTTGTCTCGTCTTGAAAAAGGTTGATAGAGGTAACAGACCTACCCATAAACTCCCTGACTGCTGTCAGTCTGGCTCCCAGCAGGGGTAAGCTCGTCTTTTTTGAATAAGGAATAGTGTAAAAATCTTATGAAAAGTGGAAGAGGAAACTCTTCCACTTTTTTGTTTACCCTTGAAACCGGCACGCAATTTCAAAACGCATGACTGGTAATTCATGTTTTTAACGACATGCGAAAAATTCGCGCGCCAGTGTAGGCTTTTCAGATGCTACTTTCTCGAAACTCAATCACATCCTTTTTCCTGTAATAGATTTTCCCTCTGATTTTTTTGAACGGAATCACTTGGTCATACCGGTAATTTTGCAACGTACGCTTGCAAACAGGGAGTATTTCCAAAACCTCTTTGGTGGTTATCCATGTCGCCTCAGGCTTCCTCGTTAGGGCAGCCTGAAGGTCAAGAATCTGTTTTTTTAATTCTGTAATTTCGAGAGCCTGTTGCCGGATCAGGGAATGCAGATCTCCTGACGGCGGAGGGGCCACCGTTTTACCATTTACAAGTCCGAAGTAAGTTTTTAAATCTGCTAATTCATAATCTGTTTTTTCATGATCACTAAACTTGAAGTTCATTTTAATTTGTTGTTTCATTAAAAATGAACCTGGGCCCAAGTTCGGGTTGATTTTCAACACCGTGACGAATATAGTTTCTCAAGTGCCTTTTTAAAAGGACAAAAAATCTCACTTTTTTATATCGCTGAAAATCAAATGGATGTGAGTTGTGATATTGAAAGGAAAAAAAAATTAAAGATTTTGGCCAGAAAAAGATGCTTTCAAGCATCGTATCAACTCCCTGTCAACGTCGCTTTAGCAAGCCTCAAACTCCCCTTATTCGCCCCCTAAACAAGCCCTAAACACTCCCTTTTCTCCCCCTGGAAGAGATGAAACGGGCATGAAACAGGGGCGTTGAACCCTTTTTGAATGGTTTTTAATACTGCGTTTGCACAGGGGGAAGGACTGACAGCCCTATGAAAGTGCCTGTTTGGCAGTTCTTTTTGCCGCATTTTGCCGGTGTTTGCCGGTGTCAGTATGGCAGCTTTCTGACAGGGGGAAGCAACCAGCGGCAAAACGCGGCAAATGTTATGCTGAAAGGACATTGTGCGAGGTTTTTGCAGGAAAGCCATCAGATGTACGAATTTGTGTATCATAACTTTAAAATTTTTATTTTATGTCTACCTTTAAAAACTGAGTCCTTGGGGGCTTCAAAGGAAAAGTCGGCAGTGTGGTCGGCTCCAAATGGAAAGGCCAGAATGTGATGAGAGTCATTCCGGCCTCAGTCTCTAACCCGCGTACGCCCCGGCAGCTGAATGCCCGAAGCCGGTTTGCGCTCATGGGACACTTTTTATCAACGCAGCGAAGGCTGGTAAGTGCGGGGTTCAAGGCTTACGCCGAAAATTCCACCGCTTTCAATGCTGCTATGCAGTACAATCTGGCATATGCCATAACAGGAGAGTATCCTGACCTGTCTATTGATTTCAGCCAGGTCAAACTCAGTATGGGACAACTACCGGTGCCTTCAGGAATGCAAGCAGTTGTTTCTTCTGCTTTGAGCATAACCCTGAGCTGGACTGACAACAGCAGCATGTCCCTGGCAAATTCAAGTGATCTGCTGATGGTGGGAGTGTACGATCCGGAAACCGGTACAGGTTATACTGAGTTGGGAATATTGAAACGGTCTGATGCCGGTGGTGTGCTAACCTTGCCCGACAACTGGGCAGGGCGGATGGTCGAGTTATTTCTGTTCATGGTGTCAACCCTTTCTGCAGGAGAAATTCACTCCAAAGAGATGGTTTCGGATACGCTGTACATGGGAAATCTTCAATTGACGGGGGAGTAGTTTTTATCCTCTTAACCTGAAAGGCTGTCTCAAAAATTTGGGGCAGTCTTCATTTTTTGTCATGTGGAGAAAGAATAGAAATGGGCATATCCTGCCCGATGGTTTACCTGCCGAAGGCATGGTGATCCGGAATTCTGGTCCCAAGATAAAAATCACATAGGTATTTCTCCGTCTTGTGATGAGGTAGCCTATAAAATTATTCCTTACTGAGATTCGGTCAGGTTTTGTTCAATGACATTTATCACAGTCAGTTTTTCCATCATTTCCTTTAAAGAGTCTGAACACTCAATTTCCTCCAATATTTCATCCTGGCAGGACAATTCCCTTCGCATGAGTCCTACATTTTCATATAGAAATCCGGTAGTGGTTTTAGTAATGATTGACTGTGTTGCTTCAATTCCAAACCAATCCAATGTGAGAAAAAGTCTTCCATCGATAACTTCCAGATGGATAACTTTTGGTTTTTTTGCCCTGAAAACCATAAGAATCTATTTCCTTTTTGTTCCTTTAATCGGAGTGCAAGTTCAAGACAAAAATGAGATAAGCAAAACTTCCAGGGAAGTATTTAATATACTCATGAATGAGTATTTTATTTTCTGAAAATAATTGGAATGTATTTTTTCTAGGATTTATCTTTCAGTTTCTTCCGGATGTTTCTTCGGTGTGTATCAGCAGTATTCTTACTTATAAAGAGAATTTCCGCTATTTCTAAGCTGGTTTTGCCTTCTGCAACGAGTCTTTGGATTTCTTTTTCCCTGTCGGATAATTGGTAGAAGTGGCGGAAATAATCGGGTTGTTTGTTTTCCTGATATCTTGTAAGACAATCATTCAGTTCATCCAGATCGACAGGTTTTAACAGATAATCAAAAGCTTCTGCCTTAATGGCTTTAATGGCATACTGGTTATAACCTGTTACGAATACAAAAGTGGGAAAACAATCATGAAGGCGAACCATCTTGACTACTTCAAATCCTGAAAGCCCGGGCATCTCCACATCCAGGAAAACCATATCAGGCTGGATGCGCATGATTTCATCCGGAGCAGCCTCGGGAGAGCTCATTTTCTGAATGATCTTTACTCTGCCTGTCAATTCTAACAAGGCTTCCATTCTTTCCAGTGCCAGCGGATCATCGTCAACTAATACGCAGTTTATGAGTTTCATAGGTGTCGATTTTATTTAAATTAGTTTTTTGTTTTTTCTTTTATACGATTGTTTCTCAATTAAGATTGTCACTTTTGTGCCGGGGAATTCTTTTCCCGGATTCAGATCTTCCACAGAATAGCTGATTCTCTGATGGTAGTTTGTCCTGTAAAGCGATAGTGTTTCGTTTAAAATTTCAAGTCCTTTCCCGGTGGAGAAGTTTTCTTTTTCACCGGCGGCTTTTTTTCCAATCCCGTTATCTGATGTTTCAATTATCAGGAAATGTCCCTGCTCGAAGCACTTTATTTCAATAAAGGCAGGTTGTTTTCCCAGAGTAGGATAGAGGCCGTGCTTAATCGCATTTTCGACAAATGTGTGAATCAACAAGCGAGGCAATTTTACAGTCCCTGCTTTCAGATTGTTGGAGATGTTGTATGAGAACTGATTATCATGCCTGAATTGCTCTAACTCAAGAAAGTTTTTTACAAAGTCCAATTCCTCTTCCAAAGTAGTTTCGATCTGACCGGAAGCCA
>JACZJI010000043.1 GCA_014860665.1 Bacteroidales bacterium
GTTTGTATCTGATCTAAATTGGGAATATCCAATGTGTTTTTGGAATTCCAAAGTTGCTTTATATTTTCAAAATCATCCATTTTCTTTGAATTTTTCGGTGAGCTTTGCTTTAATTCTATGAAATTTTACTCGAATATTTGCATGAGAAATTCCAATAATTTCTGCAATTTTTTCCTGTGGAACGTCTTCTAATGAAAGTGTGATAATGATCTTTTCTAATTCAGGAAGTTCAGAAATGTATTGGTGTAATCTTGAAAGCTTTTCTTCTTTTTCAAAACTTGGTTCTACATATTTCAAATTTGAAGGAAGTTCTGATTTTGGATGAGATTTTTCTTTATGAATTTGGCGCAGACATTTATTAGTCGCTATTCTATAAATCCAGGTTCCAATGGAAGAACGGTTATTAAACTTCGCAAGATTTTCCCACACAGCGATAAAGGTTTCTTGTGTGATGTCTTTTGCCAGGTCATAATCATTAAAATAGCCAAGGCAAATGCGAAAGATTTTTGATGAATAGTTTTTGTAAATCTCGTCAAAATCCATAAAGTGAATTTAATGATACACTGCTAAAATAGAACTTTGTTAAACTTTACCAATAAAAATTATTGTTGTTTCGTTTGCCTTCTATCGGTAAATTGTATGAGTAGTGGCAGATTGCGTGGTAGTTTCCTGTCAAACCGTTACGCAGTTTGAGCGGGCTACAAACCTTGATATTTGGCACTTTCCCTGCCATTACTTATACAAAATGTTGTGCGTGCAGCTTTTTATTTGCTCTCAATCCAAATTTGAATCATTTTTTCTCTATATCTCTTTGTATTTATCTTTTCAATTTTTGGGAACTATATACGAAAGTGAAAATTGATATAATCATAATCAAACCTGGAATACGTACAAACCAATCTGATGGTGCTGGTAAAACGAATCGCCACAATAAAATACATATTATCCCTATTACAAGGGTAATTATACTCGTAATTTTTAATCTTTTCATAATCATTTTGTATTTAATATTTATAGTTTTTGTTTTTTTAAGCTGACGCACATCTATACCAATTAGGATTAAGCCAATCAATTCTATAGAAATTCCGCCTACCATCAATACATATTTAAATAATTCTGTAATATGCCAGGAACTTAGATCTTCAATAAGATATGGAAGTACTACCATTAAAACTCCTATTGAAATTAATGGAAACCATTTTGATTTTCTTTTTGTACACATTTTTTAATTTTTTGTATTTCTATTCTATAGATACAACGCGAAGAAAAATGTTACAGTTCAATATGAAAAATTTCTTTTTGACAATGTTTGCTAGCGTGCCGCAGCTAGCCCCAGCTCGTTTGGGATTGTAACTCAAATGTTGTTATATGAAATTAATTTTCAGTACTGCAATGGCAGGAGCGGGGGCTTCGGTACCTTTATAATGGTTTTTGATTTTGCTATACGTAGGTTTATCTTCATTGCTGAAAGCTTTTTGAATTTGGGCGCAAACCCGAATAAGCTGGGGGCCGTCTACTCGATTAGCAAAAGGTGTTTTCAGTTAAATCTATCGTCTGATTTAATCTCGTTTGGATAGCCAGTCTTATTATTTATCCAGCCATTCTTTTCAATATTATGGATATCAAATTGAGAGATGTAAGGTTTAATATCTATAAGTGGAGTCCCATTCAACATGTCAACGTTTTCAATTTCCAGGACGTTGTCTTTAATGCTAATAAGTTTTACGACTGAAATACCTAAAGCATTTGGTCTTCTGGGGGCTCTGGTGGCGAAAATGCCATGAGGTTTATCATCTAGAAACGGTATTACCTGCAAGTCAAAGTTCTTTGACTTGTGAAAGTGGTAGATTAGGTAAATATGAGAGAATTTTTCAAGGTCAAGCAGACCCTTAACGTACTTTTTCTTGAGGACAATAGTCCCTTTTATTCCTTTTGAGCCACTTGATTGAATGGGCATGCCTTCCTTTTTTTTGAAAGGAGTGTGGATTGTACCTATTGAGGTGAAATTTATTGTCATCTTATTTTTTTGATACCTTCAATTTTTACTATCGGTTCCTGCTATCAGCAGTCCTGCCTCAGGCGAGATTGCTGATGAGTTTGTGTGTGCCCTGCATGCGCAGCGCACACCCGTTGTAAGCTTTAGAAAGAGATCAAAATTATAAATTTACCTTTAAGTAGCGTCAAGAACCTGTTGGTAGTTTATTTTCTTAGATGATGGTAACCCACCTGTAGATGAGGGCTCCCCAGTGTTAGATGATGGTAACCCACCTGTAGATGAGGGCTCCCCAGCGTTAGATGATGATAACCCACCTATAGCTAATGAATAACCAGCTGCAGCTGATAAATATCCCGCGGTAATTTTATAGCTGCACGTGGCTACGAGTCAACTGCACGTGGATAGGAGTCAGCTGCACATGGATAGGAGTCAGCTGCACGTGGCTACGAATCAGCTGCAAGTGGATAGGAGTCATCTGCATGTGGCTACGAGTCAACTGCACATGGTTAGGAGTCAGCTGCACATGGATACGAATCAGCTGCATGTGGCTAGGAGTCAGCGGCACATGGAGACAATATAGCTACCTTGGTAAAATGGTTATCTGGCAGAAAAAACTCATCAACAATACCTGGGGAACAGGCGTTTTTCACACGGAAACCGTAAACGGGAACTGGGCATAGGTGCATTAAGGAACAAGCGGACACTTGCTCGAGCCAGGGTTCCGTTTTATGATTTGGTTCTTTTTTCTTGTATCTTTTTCTGTGATTATTTCCGACTCTTCGTCCCTGTTTCCAGAAACTTTAGTTCACTTTATGAATTTTAGGCACTTTTTTGAAAACTCCCGAAATTTTCAGGAAAGTTGATGAAATTTAGAGGCTATTCAAATTCAGTTTTCATTTTTAATCCGGGAAAAAAATTAATTTTGAACCTTAAATTTATAAAATATTAAACCTAAAGACCTATGAAGAAGATTTTTTACGCTTTATTTATCATGGTTTTACTGCCGGCATTAAGCTTTGGTCAAAGCAATGACAAGGCAGTTTTCGTAAACCCGAATCCGGGCTATTACGGAAATGTAATCATGAAATCCGTCCATGCCTATGATGCAGCACAAAATCCTGCCGAACAGCAGAAGGTGTTTGAAATGGATCAGTCCGGCATGAACTTACCCAACAAAGTAGCCGATTACAAAGCCCACGATTACTGGCATTTTCCGCCTATTTCGCAGGGAAATACAGGCACTTGCTGGTGTTTTTCCACCACTTCCTTTTTTGAATCGGAAGAGCACCGTCTTTATAATAAAGACGTGAAAATTTCAGAAATGTTTACCGTTTACTGGGAATATGTTGAGAAAGTAACACGCTATGTGGAAACACGTGGAAATTCCAGAGTGGAAGAAGGTTCTGAAGCCAATGCCGTGCCTCGTATTTATTCAAAATACGGATGCGTGCCGGAGTCGGTTTACAATGGTTTGCTTCCCGGACAAAAATTTTACGATCATTCCAAACTGATTGCTGAGTTACAAAATTACCTTGCTCATGTAAAAGCATCTGACGACTGGAACAAGAGCGAAATTATTGCCACTACCAAATCCATTTTGGATCATTACATGGGAACGCCTCCAACTGAATTCGAGTACGATGGCGTTAAATATACTCCCGAGTCGTTTTTCAAAAGCCTGAAACTGAATATGGATGATTATGTGGATGTATTGTCATACATGCAAAAACCTTTCTGGCAACAGGTAGAATATCAGGTTCCTGACAACTGGTGGCACAGCAAAGATTATTACAATGTTCCGTTGAAAGTTTATATGGACATCATAAATCATGCTATTGAAAATGGCTATACGATCGCTATCGGAGGTGATGTATCAGAAGCCGGATTCTCAAGAAAAACCAATGTTGCTTTGATTCCTGATTTTGACATTCCTGCAAATTATATCAATGATGAAGCCCGTCAGTTCAGGTTTTCCAACGGAACTACTACTGATGATCACGGCATGCATATTGTGGGTTACATGAAAGACAAAAGCGGTAAAATGTGGTATCTGATCAAAGATTCCAGTTCCGGTTCCAGAAACCTTGATCCCAACAGTCCTGAATTTGGTTATTATTTCTTCAGCACACCCTATATGGAGTTAAAAATGATGGACATGATGGTAAACAAAGATGCCTTGAAACCTTACTTAGACAAGTTTAAAAAGTAATTGATTTCTTATCAGAAAAAGGGACTTCACTAAGAAGTCCCTTTTTTTATTTTCTGATTTTAAAATCAAAAGTCCTCCTTAATATATTTGCTGAAAAAAATCAGATAATTTTTGAAGAGCGAAAAAAGGGCTTAGTAAGAGCAAGGCAGAAAGTTGACTATAAATGGCTGTAAATTCAAAAATATTGATAAGTTTTTTTAGTTATAATATTTTGAAATACAAGGATTAGAAAGTTTTTTTTGTTATCTGGAAAATTAAATTAGATTTGCTAAAAATTCTTAACGGAAATTAGTTGAGGTTTATATTTTTTCTATCATTGTAAAAAAGTAACAATAGTTCATGAAGGGAAAAACCGTTGTCATTACGGGAGCCAGTTCAGGAATAGGGAAGGCGTTGGCGTATGAGTTTGCAGCCAGAGGTTCGAAGGTAGTAATGGGTGCACGAAACGTTGACCAGCTAAAGGAGATTGCCGAAGATATCAGGCAACAGGGCGGGGAAGTTGCGTTTGCTCAAACCAATGTAACGGTTGAGGATGAATGTAAAAATCTCATTGATTTGGCAGTAAAGAATTTTGGACAAGTTGATGTTTTAATCAACAATGCCGGTATCTCCATGAGGGCATTATTTAATGATGCAGATGTATCGGTTATAAAAAGACTGATGGACGTAAATTTCTGGGGAACTGTTTATTGTACAAAGAGCGCGCTGCCGCATTTGTTGAAAAACAAAGGTAGTGTTGTGGCTGTTTCATCTATTGCCGGAATAAAAGGCCTTCCCGGAAGAACCGGTTATTCAGCTTCAAAATTTGCAATTCATGGTTTTATGGAAAGCCTGCGTATTGAAAATTTGAAAACCGGACTTCATGTACTGATGGCTTATCCTGGATTTACATCTTCTAATATCAGAAATGCCGCTTTGGTTGCTGATGGAAAAGAGCAGGGAAATTCCCCGTTGGATGAAGGAAAAATCATGTCTGCCGAAGAAGTTGCAAAACACATATACAAAGCAGTGAAAAACAAAAAGACTTCGTTGGTATTGACTACACAAGGAAAACTTACGGTTTTCCTGAGTAAGTTTTTTTCTTCGGTATTAGATAAAATTGTTTTTAATCATATGGCGAAAGAACCTGATTCGCCTTTTAAATAGATTACTGAAAAATTAATTGTTTATAAATTTATTTAACCAAAACATTCGATAAAAAATGATCAGTTCGTATGAAATCGTCCCAAAAGTCGGTTTGGGAGATTTAAAATTTGGAATGGACATGGAAAAAGTCGTATCCGAGTTAGGAGAACCGGAAGAAGTTGACAATTTTGAAAGCGAAGAAGAGATGAATGCAGTATTGCTGCATTACTGGGAAAAAGGATTGTCTATATTTTTTGAAGGCCACACCCGTCAGGTGGTGGCAGGTATCGAAACCGATCATCCGGACTCAAAACTTTTTGGAGAGTATGTTATCGACATGACCGAAGAAGAAGTGATTGATCTGATGAAACGCAATGGTTTCGAGGATTTTGATAAGGAGCGGGAAGATGGTGAAATGCGCCTTTCTTACGAAGAAGAAATGATAGATTTCTATCTGAAAAAAGGCAAAGTTGCATTTGTGAATTGGGACGTAATTGTGGACGAAGACGGTAATCTTGCCGACACACTTTCTTAATTATCCATTCAAAAAATTTGATGCATTTTTCCCTTTGCAAAAAGGGTTAGCATTGAATGAATTATCTGTTTCTACAGATTTTAAAATTTAACAGTATTCCATTTTCCTTGACAATATTCCTTTATTTTTGTCAGGGAAATGGAATATAAAATAAACTCCGAATATCAGCCAACCGGCGACCAGCCAGAAGCCATCAAGCAGTTGGTGGAAGGTTTGGTACGTGGGGATAAATCACAGGTTCTGCTGGGCGTTACCGGGTCCGGTAAAACTTTTACAGTAGCCAATGTACTTGAAAAGGTGCAGCGGCCAGCTTTAATTCTGAGCCATAACAAAACGCTGGCAGCACAGCTTTACGGTGAATTCAAACAATTCTTTCCTGATAGTGCAGTAGAATACTTTGTTTCCTATTACGATTATTATCAGCCCGAAGCTTATATTCCTGTTACCAATACGTATATCGAAAAAGACCTCTCTATCAATGAAGAGATTGAGAAGCTGCGACTTAGTGCTACTTCTTCTTTATTGTCAGGGAGGAGGGATGTAATCGTGGTTTCTTCAGTTTCATGTATTTACGGTATTGGAAATCCGGAAGACTTTTCCAGTAATGTCATACATTTGACAAAGGGACAAATGATCAGTCGTAACAGGTTCCTGCAATTACTGGTAAATGCACTGTACTCCCGCAATGATGTGGAGCTGAATAGAAGCAATTTCCGCGTTAGAGGCGATACAGTGGATGTTTATCCGCCTTATGCAGAAAGAGCCTTCAGAATCGTTTTCTGGGGCAATGAGATTGAAGCTTTTGAATCGATTGATCCCCTTTCGGGAAAAAGAATCGAGGATCTTGAAAATGTTACCATTTATCCGGCCAATATTTTCATCACCTCCCAGGATAAAATGAAATCTTCACTGATGGAGATCCAACTGGATTTACAGAAGCACGTAGATTATTTCAATGAAATTGGCAAACATCTCGAGGCAAAACGGTTATTAGACCGCGTAACATATGACGTTGAAATGATGCGTGAATTGGGTTACTGTTCCGGAATAGAGAATTACTCGCGTTATTTTGACGGTCGAAATCCGGGGTCGAGGCCTTTCTGCCTGCTGGATTATTTCCCTGATGATTATGTAACCATCATCGACGAAAGTCATGTTACGATTCCTCAGATACGTGCGATGTATGGAGGAGATCAATCCAGAAAGCAGAACCTGGTGGAATATGGTTTCCGATTGCCATCAGCAATGGACAATAGACCATTAAAATTTGATGAATTTGAACAGCTTACGCGACAGGTTATTTATGTGAGTGCTACTCCGGCAGATTATGAATTGCAGCAGGCCGAAGGTGTTGTTGTGGAACAGCTGATTCGCCCGACAGGGCTTTTGGAACCTGAAATTGAAGTTCGGCCCAGCATAAATCAGATTGATGATTTGCTGGATGAAATTAGCAAAATCACAAAGGAAAATAGTCGTGCACTGGTCACCACTTTGACCAAGCGGATGGCTGAAGAACTTACAAAATACCTGATAAACCTTGGTATAAAAACCCGCTATATCCATTCCGATGTGGAAACATTGGAACGAATCGAGATTATGCGTGATTTGCGTCTGGGTAATTTCGATGTGCTGGTAGGCGTCAATTTACTGCGTGAAGGTTTGGATTTGCCGGAGGTTTCTCTTGTTGCAATTCTGGATGCAGATAAAGAGGGATTCTTGCGTTCGGAACGTTCCCTGACTCAAACTGCAGGAAGAGCGGCTAGAAATATCAATAGTAAGGTTATTTTCTATGCTGATAAAATCACCCAGTCTATGCAACGTACGTTGGATGAGACCAGCCGTAAACGTGCCAAGCAGCTGGCTTATAACGAAGAACATGGTATCACTCCAACGCAGATTATCAAATCTACAGATTCTATTTTAGGTCAAATGGCTGTTGCCGGTTCAAGGGGAGTTCCTGAAAAAGCTTATGTCGAAGGAAATATTTCCGGCGTTGCAGCAGATCCGGTTGTCCAATACATGAGTCGTGATGAAGTAAAAAAAGCCATCGAAAAGAATAAAAAAGACATGAGGGAAGCTGCTAAAAATCTTGATTTTATAGAGGCTGCCCGGTTAAGGGATGAAATAAAAGAGCTGGAATCCTTGCTGGAATCGAAATAGTTCAGCGGTTAATGCTTATTTTTGCAAAGTCTAAATAAGAAAGCCTGTATTAAGTAAAATGACGCTATGATGCACGAAATTTTACCAACTGGGAGAAAAGCCCTGCAAATTAATCTGGATACCAATTTTTACGGAACCTTTGCTGAAATCGGAGGGGGACAGGAAGTCGCCCGGCACTTCTTTATGGCAGGAGGCGCCTCTGGAACTATTGCGAAGACTATTTCAGCCTATGATAAGAGTTTCAGCGATGCGAATTATTGCACCGAAAAGAATGAACGCTATGTGTCTGAAGAGCGTCTTGTTAAGATGCTTAATCATGAGTATGGAGAATTAGAGAAAGTGCTTTCCGGAAAAAAGCATGATACAAGGTATTTTGTATTTGCCGACACAGTAGAAGTCCTGAATTATCAAAAGACGAATTACAGTCACGGATGGCTGGGAATGCGTTTTCAGCTGACTCCTGACAGCAGGCCTAATACAATTATCATGCACGTGAAGTTGCTGGAAAATGATGGGCAGCTTCAGCAGGCTACTTTGGGTGTTCTTGGTGTCAACCTGATTTACGCCGCCATTCATTATTATGACAGACCGCAGCTTTTTCTGGAATCCATGACAGATAATCTTTCCAGCGATCGTTTTAGTATCAATGCTATTCGTATGTCAGGGCCGGAACTTGATTATGTTGATAATCGTTTGCTGGCGGTTCAATTGGTGAAAACAGGCATGTCGCATGCCATCATGTTTGACAAAAATGGCAATGTGCAGCAGCCTTCGGATATGCTTTATAAAAAGAATGTTCTGGCTTTTCGCGGAAGCTTCAGGCCCATCACATATATTTCGTGGGATATTCTCAGTAAAAGCATGGAGCTTTTCCAAAGAGATGAAGACTATCAGGAAGATAACACATTGTCATTTTGCGAAATAACATTAAACAATCTGCTCTCCAACGGAAAAGAAGATATTAACGAAAAAGATTTTCTGGAGCGTGTTAATATGCTCAATGAAATCGGCCAGAATGTGATGGTTTCGGATTTCAGGGAATATTATAGACTTGTGGAGTTTTTCGGGCAGTTTAAATTGACAAAACTGCGCATTGTGATGGGAGTTCCTACCTTGGAAAAAGTGATGGATGATAAATATTACAAGCACTTGAAAGGTGGGCTTTTGGAAGCTTTAGGAAAAATGTTTCCGGAAAATCTGAAGTTTTATATTTATCCTACCTTATTGAAAGCCAAAAGAAAGAATGAGCTTATCACATCGGCTAATATCAATATTCAGGAGAAATATCGCCCTTTGTATGAATATCTTATCCAAAACCATTATATTCTTGATATACAGAGCGGTTTATCAGAACAACTGAGGATAAAGTCGCGGGAAGTACTCAAAATGATCCAAAAAGAGAATTCTGAATGGGAAAAATATGTTCCCATGGCTATTGCTAAAACTATTAAAGCGAAAAGTCTTTTTATGGATTAATTCCTAGAAACTTTTGAAAATTCTGGCTTCAGAAGTCCCCGGAGCCTCCACTAAAATATCCAGAAAATATCCGAATGGCGTTTGATCACATTGGTAATCTACACTATTCATTCTCGACTCTACTTTATCAAAAAGCTCTTTTGTGAAAAAAGGGTCTGCTTTGCTTTCGGAAAGATGTGCAAATGAATGAAGGACAACGTTTTTCGTGTTATTCTTTTTAGCAGCCCATTTCAGATTCTTTACCATTTTGGTTTCTGTGGATTTCATGTCAGCTTCATCCTCAGCTTCAGCCTGAATGAAAGCTACAAGTGCATTTTCAAAACTTCCTTTTTCAGTTACTTCGGGAAATCCATCCAATGTCTTACTATTCGGGTTGTAAGAAAACCGGTCGCAATAAATCATCAAAAGTTTCATAATTCTTATGATAAGATTATTTTCAATGTGCTAATGCTGAGGGTTCAACATGCCTTTCACTTCGTTCAGCTTGCCATCCGAAGGAGCGGGTATGATGTGAAGAATCTTCGCCATCAGGGGATACAAATCTACGTTTTTAAAGGAATGTTCCTGATAATCATTTTTGAAGGCGGGGCCTGCGGCATAAAAAATGGCATGCATCGCGCGGTCAGTTATCGGATCATAGCCATGGGTGCCTTTTTCATGCCCCACATGACCTGACCAGTAAATACTCCATCTCGGATCGGCGACAACTGTAAGGTCGAGTGTTCTTGGGTTGTGTCCATAGTGCAGATAAGCAGGAAGGCTGTCGTGTTTCCAAACCTTTATATGAGCCACTTTTTTCAAAGCGTTGTAGACGATATCCAGCTTTCCTGGTTTTACTTTGATGTTGTATACCGGATTACTCCCCAAAACGATTTTCAGGTCGGCAGTATCAACATATTTGTCAAGAATGACAGTACGTTCCGGTGACAGACTCTGCATCCCGTGATCGGAAGTGATGATGAAATTTATTTGGTTAAAGATGGGAAGCCGGCGCATGGCGGTAAAATATTCGCCCAGCCAGGTGTCCAGTTGTTCCACCATTTTTTTGACTTCCGGAGAATGTGGCCCGTAATGATGCCCTGTTCCATCAGGCTCAGGATAATACCACATAATGAGGTGCGGACGAATATTTTCAGGCAGAGAAAGCCATGTATAGACACTGTCAATTCTGTCGGTAAAAGGCAGTTTCTGATTGTAGCGGTACCAGATATTGGCATGCATGTTCTGAATGTTTGCTTCTGAACCTACCCAAAATAAAGTAGCACTTCTTAAACCTTGCTTCCTTGCTGTATTCCATATTGGTTCACCGCCGTATAAAATGCCGTTTCTCACACTTTTCCGGTTCGATACACTGTAGAACTTCTTCAGTCCCGGAGCATAAAAACTATTCATAACAATACCGTGATGGTCGGGATATAGTCCGGTTGCCAGTGTGTAGTGGTTAGGGAAAGTTTTTGATGGAAAAGAAGGAATCATTTCAGCAAAAACACCGGCTTTTCTCAAGGAATCTAAAACTGGCGTGTTTGCCTCATCTGTATAGTTCCAGCGGAAACCATCTAACGATAAAACAACTAAATATGGCTGTGATTTTGTTTGACTTTTCTTAGGCTCTGCGTTACAATTTGCTATCGTCAGACTAGCTAATATGAATAATAGAGTTTGTTTTAAAAACCGCATCTTTTTGCGACAAAAGTATAAATTAAACTTAGAGTTTCTTTTAAGAAATTGTTAAGCCGGATGGTTTAATAATTTCCTTATTACTAAATAATTATAGTTGTCAGACACTAATTGCTAGTGTAAAAAGTATCCTATACCGACTCCTATAAAAGTGGCAATGGCGTAACCAAGCGTCCCGCATAAAATGGCAGGGATAACGAGAGATTTCCAACGTCTTCCAACTGCCATAGCCGCAGCTGTAGTTGGTCCGCCCATATTTGCATTCGATGCAATGACAATTTCTGCCAAATCGAGCTTAAACAGTTTTCCAAAGAGAAGAATAAATATCAAATGCACGAATAATATTAGCCCTGCAAAGAGAAATAAAATTGGACCATATTTTAGAACAATATAAATGTTTGCACTGGCACCGATAGCGGCAAAGAATATCTGCATGAAAAAAGTTCCTATAAGGTCAGCACCCTTGATGCTGTTCATTTGTTTAGGGGCGATAGTAGCAATAGCAATGATCAACAATGTGATAATCAGAATAGCACTGCCATCTATTCCAATAATATCCTGTAAAAGAAAACCAATTGCAGACACAATTAAGCCTATTGTCAGAGCTTTACCCATATCCAGTAAACCCGGATTATGATCACTGTTGTCAAAACTAAAATCTTTGTTTTCAGCTAGCTCAGCTTCCTTTTGGTGATTGTTTTTATAATTTCTTTTTAAAAATCCTACGGAGGGAAGAGCAAAGAGAATCAGAAAATAGACCGTCATCACCAAATTATCTGCAGCAACACCGGCAGTCAGTAAATTACTATTATGTAATTGTAATGCTGCGGAAGTAGCTACATAATTCATAGACCCGCCAATATATGTTGAACAGAAAATACCGGCCAGTTTCCAGCCTTCATCCCCTAAAGGAATAATTTTAAAAGCAACGATAGTTCCTACAATGGTTCCAATAGCTCCAATGATGAATGCAATCAAGGTAGGACCTGATTCTTTGATAATCCTTTTCATATTGGCTTTGAACAACAACAACGGAACGGCCAGCGGTACGAGATACGACCACACAATGTCATACGTTGTTGATGAAGTCGGAATGATGGCGAGATTCGAAAAAATAAATGTCAGTAATATTGTGACTACCACTGCGGAAAGCTTGTTTCCCCACTTGGTCTTTTGCTCAGCCCATATGCCAAAAGTGGCTGCAAAAACTAAAACTGCCCAAAGCAGCCAATGCTGCTGGGGGCCAATTAACACATGCTCAAACATAGAAAAGATTTTTCAAGCGCAAATGTATGGGAAAAATTAAGAAATCAAAATCTTAACTCTTCCCGATTTGTCGTGAAAGCCTTTTCCGTCCGGCAAAGTCAGGTTTAATGATTTTGCAGAACAATTATGAAGTTACTTGATTTTATTCAGATTATAATAGTCTTGACTATTTCTTTTCCCGCACGTAGTTCAAGGCATTCAATGCAGCCACGGTGCCGTCCGCAACAGCGGTTGTGATTTGACGGAATTGCTTTGTCCTGCAGTCGCCTGCAGCAAATACACCTGGAATATTGGTCTGCAGTTTTTCATCAGTGATAATTTCATTCCATTGGTTCAGCTTCACATCACTATCTTTAAATGCACTTGTATTCGCTTCATACCCAATGAATATGAAAGCTCCATCGATAGAAAGTTCACTTTCGACTCCTGTCTTCAGATTTTTGTATTGGACCTTGCGGAGATTTTCATCACCATAGAAACCGGTAATGTGGGACTCCATAATAAAATTGATTTTTGGATGTTCTTTAGCTTCTCTTACAGCCTGTTCAAATGCCTGAAAATGATCAAATTCATGCAGAATGGTTACTTTGCTTGCATATTTTGTGAGCGAAACAGCCTCTTCCAAAGCAGAATTTCCGCCTCCGACAACTATAATTTCTTTATCCTGGAAAAAGTCTCCGTCACATGTAGCACAATATGAAATTCCACGTCCTTTATATTCAGTTTCACCCGGGACATTTAACATGCGTGAGCGTCCTCCGGTTGCAAGTATCAAAGCCGGAGCGCTGTATGTGTCGCCGTTTTCCAAGGCTATTTCATGAATATCTTTTCCAAAATTTATTTCCGAGATTTTAACATTGGACTTAATAGTACATCCAAAAGATTTGGCCTGTTTTGCCATATTTGATGAAAGCTGATATCCCGAAATACTTTCAAATCCCGGATAGTTGGCAATCTCGTAAGTAAGAATCATCTGTCCGCCAGGAGTTCCAGTATCCAATATTAAAACATTTGATTTTGCACGGGCGAGATAAATACCAGCGGTCAGACCAGCCGGGCCACCGCCAAGGATGATAACATCGTATTGATTTTGACTCATTTCACTTGCATTTTAAAAAGCCGATGACAGTTTTATCCATCATCGACTTTTAATTTATAGGTTTGTATGGCTTAAAATTCTACTTGAATTCCCTATCAAGAATAGTAGTAATTTGCTCTTTTGACTGAATACTGCTGGTGGCAGCTGCTACTTTGCCATTTTTGAAATAAACGGTAAAAGGAAGTCCCATAAATCCGCGACATTCCGGTAATTCCCTGATGACTCTTGCATCAGGACTGTCAAAAGCCATATCTCTGAACTCAACATTGGTGTATTCATCCTGAAGTTCTTCCATAGCTGCATAAACAGGAACACACATAGGACCCATACGTCCGCAGCAAATCATTACATTTTCATTTTCGTTCAAAATTTCAGAAAACTGAGCTTCTGAAGCGACATGTTTTAAGGTTGTAGGTAAAGTCATTTTTTATTGAATTTTAAGTGATATATGTAGCAGGGATGTCATAAACTGTGCCACTGTCATTACTGTAAATAACTTCACAGCTAACTGTAGATTAAGATGATAAATAAAAAATGTCAGAAATGTATCCCGATGGAAATCCTGTCAGATTTGTCAGTCAAGATGTCAAACACTCAACAGTTTGCGTATGTCATCAAGGTAATTTTCCATTTGAGGGCGACGATATTGCATAATCCATCTGGGATGAGGAAGAGGAACGATTTCTTTGAAGACCTTAAGTTCTATATTAAGCATCTCCATATATTCAAAATTTTTGCCTTGTCCCAGGCAAAAACACTTTTGTGTATCTATACCTAATGCAATTTGCTGAATTAATGTTCTGACAATAAAAGGTTTAAGGCTTCTTTCCAGCAACTTGTGATCGTAATAATTGAAATTTTTGTTGTCTTTAATAAATCCCAACGGACTTACCGCACCAATGTAATAATGTTTGAAAAATTGAGCAGGCCCACCCATGTGGTCTATCAATGAATAAACAAAAATAGAAGAGAGTTCAGGTTTCTTTTCAAAATTGTTGGGAATGCCACAGTTTTCCTCCATACGAATGGGGTCGGTAAAAGGAATTCCGGTAATGCCCGCACCAAACCTTCCCGGGTTGATACCCAGAATTATGCGTCTGTTTTTCTGATCCTTATAATATTTGGAATAAAATTCCCTGCAAACCTTCTTTGTTTCGTGGTTCTTAAATGGATTCATTACTTTAATATCTTCCGGAAGTCTTTCTTTAATTTCCAACTCATCGTAGAACTTTAGTATTTTGTCTGAAAAGTACATAGTTGTATTGTTTAGTCATTCTAAAGAAAATACATGAAAGTATCGTGCCAATTTTTCTTACAGTTTTAGAATATAAAGATAAAAGAAGATAAGGGAATTACGTAGATGCATCTAAGGTTTTTTCTGTTTTTTGCTTTTACATCAGAATTCTTTTTTCCGTTTATCATTTGTTTAAAATTATTCACTTGTAACATTCTGAATATTAAAATATTAAAAATAACTTTTTAATTTGTTTCGATCTGATCGAAATCGTTATAAATAATCCTAAAAAGAGAACAGCACAGAAATATGATTTAATTTTGCGACTTCAAATTGAAAAACACTTTTGTGATTGTAAAATTTAAATAAGAGATTATGAATCTTGACCTAATTATGAACAACCTGGAAAAAAAACATCCAGGCGAATCAGAGTATCTTCAAGCAGTACGTGAAGTGCTTGAATCTATAGTTGAAATAGTTGATGAAAACCCTCATTTTGAAACTGCAGGTATTATTGAGCGTTTGGTTGAACCAGACAGGATTTTAACTTTTAAAATACCGTGGGTTGACGATGAAGGAAAAGTACAGGTAAACCTCGGATACCGTGTTCAGTTCAACAATGCTTTGGGACCGTACAAAGGAGGACTTCGTTTCCACCCAAGTGTAAACCTGAGTATTTTGAAATTCCTTGGCTTTGAGCAGATTTTTAAAAACTCTCTGACTACACTTCCAATGGGAGGTGGTAAAGGTGGTTCAGATTTTAACCCCAAAGGAAAATCAGACAATGAAATTATGCGTTTTTGCCAGGCTTTCATGTTAGAGTTATGGAAACTTATCGGCCCTCAGACGGATGTTCCAGCTGGTGACATTGGTGTTGGCGGAAAAGAAATCGGTTATTTGTACGGCATGTACAAAAAACTGGCTCGTGAAAATACTGGTGTTCTTACCGGTAAGGGCCTTGGTTGGGGCGGTAGTTTGATTCGTCCGGAAGCTACAGGTTTCGGCGGTGCTTATTTTACAAAAGATATGCTGGAAGTTAGCGGCGATTCTTTTAAAGGAAAAGTAGTCTCTCTTTCAGGTTTTGGAAACGTAGCCTGGGGTGCTGCTTTAAAGGTTACCGAACTTGGTGGTAAAGTTGTTACTATTTCAGGTCCTGATGGATATATTTACGATCCGGAAGGTATTTCAGGTGAAAAGATTGATTATTTGCTCGAACTGAGAGCTTCTAACCAGGATATCGTAGCTCCTTACGCTGACGAATTTCCGGAAGCTACTTTTGTTCCGGGAAAACGCCCGTGGGAAGTAAAATGCGACATTGCTATGCCTTGCGCTACGCAGAACGAACTTAACGGAGATGATGCAAACAAACTGATTGAAAACGGTGTAAAAGCGGTTGCTGAAGTGTCCAACATGGGATGTACCCCTGAGGCTGTTAATGCATTCCATGCACACAAAATTCCTTTCGGACCAGGAAAAGCAGTAAACGCTGGTGGTGTTGCTGTTTCAGGACTTGAAATGTCACAAAACTCAATGAAATTGTCCTGGTCTACTGAAGAAGTTGACCTAAAACTGAAAGGCATCATGAATTCTATTCACGATGTTTGTATTAAATACGGAACCGAAGAAGACGGTTACATTAATTATGTAAAAGGAGCAAACATTGCAGGCTTCCTCAAAGTTGCCAACGCTATGCTTGATCAGGGAATCATATAATTACAGCTTACAATTTTGATTTTAGTAGCCGCTTTGCCAATGGGCAAAGCGGCTCTTTTTTTCTTTCGGAAAAGTGGAATATTATATTTTCTTGATTAAATAATTAATTTTTCGATCCTTAAAAGGTTTGATTGCCTGACAGGATAAAGTTTCCAAACGATTTATTATCTTCGCATCCTTAAAATCGACATACACAGCTTTCTTTTATTTAAAAGCTGTTTCTGATAAGAATAGCTAAATAGTTTTTAATCAATAGAGTGAATGGACGAGCAAGAAGAATTACAGGTACCTGAAGGTGAAGAACAAACTTGGAAACCAGAAAAGGGACCGGAAGAAGAATCCCGTCAGTTATATCTTCATGGGATGTATGAAAGTTGGTTTCTTGATTATGCTTCATACGTTATTCTGGAGCGTGCCGTACCAGAGATAACGGATGGTCTAAAACCAGTTCAGCGAAGAATTCTTCATGCGATGTACCGTATCGATGATGGTCGTTTTAATAAAGTGGCTAACCTTATCGGGCAAACCATGCAATATCACCCTCATGGTGATGCTTCCATAGGTGATGCACTTGTGCAGTTAGGCCAGAAAGATTTGCTGATTGAAACTCAGGGTAACTGGGGAAATGTACTTACCGGTGACAGTGCGGCTGCGCCTCGTTATATTGAGGCCAGGTTGTCAGCTCTTGCAAAGGAAGTTGTATTTAATCCAAAAACAACGGATTGGAAAGCTTCCTACGACGGAAGAAACAAAGAGCCGGTTATGTTACCTGTGAAATTCCCATTGCTTTTGGCACAAGGTGTTGAGGGGATTGCTGTTGGTCTGGCTTCCAAGATTTTACCGCACAATTTCAATGAGCTTATTGATGCTTCAATTTTATATCTGCAAGGAAAAGATTTTGAGCTTTATCCTGATTTCAATACTGGAGGGATGGCCGATGTTTCCAAGTATAATGAAGGTATTCGGGGTGGCAAAGTCAGGATAAGGGCAAAAATCTCACAAAGAGATAAGAAGACGCTGGTTATCACTGAAATTCCATATTCTACAACCACTTCTACACTTATAGATACGATTGTCGCTGCCAGTGAGAAAGGAAAAATCAAGATTAGGAAAATAGATGATAACACGGCTGAACATGTTGAAATCGTGATATTTCTGGCTAACAATGTTTCTCCTGATCAGACAATTGATGCACTTTATGCATTCACTAGCTGTGAAGTTTCTATTTCTCCTAACTCATGTGTTATCCTAGATGGAAAACCAAACTTTATTTCTGTAAAAGAGATTCTTAAAAATAATACTGACAACACAGTTGCTTTATTAAAGAAAGAGCTTGAGATCCGTTTGGGAGAACTGAATGATCATTGGCACTATGCTTCTCTGGAAAAGATATTTATTGAAAACCGTATTTATTTATTGATAGAAGAGTGTGAGACCTGGGAAAGTGTTTTAAGTACGATTGATAAGGGCCTGGAGCCATTTAAAAAGATTCTGAAAAGAGAAGTTACTGAAGATGATTTGGTACAACTGACAGAGATAAAAATCAAACGTATTTCGAAATTTAATGCTTTTAAAGCAGAAGAACAGATCAAAAAAACAGAAGAAGAGATGGAAGAGGTCCGGAATCATCTGGAACATCTTGTAGATTTTACGATTAACTACTTCCGTCAGATTAAGAAGAAGTTTGGAAAAAACAAGGAAAGAAAGACCGAACTAAGAAATTTCGATACTATCCAGGCTTCTGCCGTAGCTGTTTCCAATGAAAAACTGTACATAAACCGTGAAGAAGGTTTTGCCGGCACCGGGTTAAAGAAAGATGAATACGTGTGTGATTGTTCCGATTTGGACGATATTATTGTCTTTAAAGAAGATGGAACCTGTTCTGTCATTAAAGTAGCAGAAAAAGTATTTATAGGTAAGGGAGTTATATATCTTGATGTTTTCAAGAAAAACGACGACCGTACCATCTATAATATGGTTTACCGTGACGGAAAACAGGGGAATTATTACGTTAAACGTTTTCCCGTTAAAGGAGTTACAAGGGATAAGACATATGATCTTACCAAAGGAACTGCCAATTCCAGGGTGGTTTATTTTAGTGCAAATCCTAATGGTGAAGCTGAAGTAATTCGTATTAACCTGAGGCCTCGTCCAAGAATGAAAAAGACCAGCATTGATTTCGATTTCAGCGAGCTGGCTATAAAAGGAAGGGCTTCCCTGGGAAATATATTGAGTCGTACGCCGATCAGAAACATTGTTAAAAGGGAAGAAGGTGTATCAACACTAGGAGCCAGAGATATTTGGTATGATGAAACAGTTCGGCGTTTAAACTCTGAAGATAGAGGAAAATACTTGGGAGCCTTCAAGGGAGACGATAAAATTCTGATGATTTTATCTACCGGAGAGTTTAAACTTACCGGATTTGACCTTTCAACACACTTTGAAGATGAGTTAATCTATTTGGAAAAGTTCGACCCGGACAAAATATTTAGCGTAGTCTATTTTGATGGGGCATTGGATAAGTATTACGTGAAGCGTTTTCAGATTGAGGAAGATACCCCTGTCAACAAAAGAACGTTGTTTATTTCTGAAGCAAAGGGCTCTCAGATGGCTCTTTACTCGGTGGATTATCTGCCTAGGCTTGAAATGGAGGTTGAATCTAAATCAAGTTCTGATTTGACACTTCACGTTGTTCATTTGGCTGATTATATTGGTGTGAAAAGTTTCCGTGCTCGTGGAAAACGGCTGGGTGATGATAAAATAAAGAAACTCAGGTTGATTGATCCAATTCCTTACGAGCCATCTGAAGTAGAAGAATCTGATGAAGAAGAGGTTATTGATGAGGAGAAAATGGTTGCAATGGATGAGGACACTGATTCTGTGGAGATGGAACAAGATGAGGAAGAAGGTGAGTCTCCTGCCCCCGAATCTCAAAAAGACAAAGAAAAACGGGAGGGAGAAGATACTTCCCAAATGGAACTATTCTAAATTTTGAGAAATTTTTCGCATCTTCTGTGTTTTCCTTTTATTTAATATCCTGATAATTAAAGATTCACAATTTCTGAATTTTTAGCTTAATGTTAAAGATTCTTTATGTGGCTTATTACAAGCGAGCCGGAGGGTTAGCTTTTTGTAGATTTGCAAAAATTTAAACCTGTAAAGATAAATTCCTGCTTGTATGAATAGCCATGAAATATTGCAAGTTTCGCCGTCAGTTAAGTGGATTGGCGTTTTAGATTATGATATTGTAACTTTTGATGTGGTTATGACCACTGATTACGGTTCCACGTATAATTCTTATTTCATCAATGCTGAAAAGAAAGTCATTATTGACACTACCAAAGAGACTTTTTGGGAAACCTATGAAAAGAAAATCAGGTCAGTTGTGGACCCAACTGAAATAGATTATATTGTTCTGAATCATACAGAACCAGACCATTCCGGTAATCTTGCAAATCTTTTAAAAATAGCTCCTAATGCAAAAGTAGTAGCTTCAACTACCGGGCTAAAATATTTGAGAGATATTATTGATAGTGACTTTGAATCTATTGCAGTGAAAAATGGTGATATGTTGGACCTTGGAGATAAAAAACTGAAGTTTATTTCTGCACCCAATCTTCACTGGCCAGACACAATGTACACGTACCTGGAGGATGAAAAAATACTTTTCACCTGTGATTCTTTCGGATGCCATTTTGCCGATGAACGCATGTTTGATGATGAAGTAGATGACTTCAGTGTTGCTTTCCGTTACTATTTTGATGTCATTATTAAGCCTTTCAGTCGGTTTATGTTGATGGCATTAGATAAAATTGATAATTTGGAAATTAATGCAATTTGTACTGGTCATGGGCCTATTTTGAGGAAAAATCTCAAACAAATGGTTGATTTGACAAGATTTTGGTCAGAAAAGTTTGTTGTCCATCCACAGAAAAACAAAGTATTTATTCCTTATGTATCCGCATATCGAAATACTGGGGAAATTGCCAAGGAAATTGCGCGAGGAATCATGAGTACGGGAAACAATGAAGTTGAGATGATGGACATTGAGCACACACATCTTGGAGAACTGGAAATGAAACTGACCCAAAGTAATGCTGTTATAGTAGGAAGTCCTACCATCAATCAAAATATTCTTTTACCTATTTACAGATTGTTTTCTGTTGTTAATCCATATCGTGATCACAAAAAGCTGGCTGGGGCTTTTGGATCTTATGGATGGAGTGGTGAAAGTAGGCAATTACTTGAGGCAAATCTTAGAGCGTTGAAATTTAGTTACTTTGGTGAAGGGCTTTTTATAAAGTTTTCACTTTCTGAAGAAGAAAAAGCCAAAGCTTTCGAATATGGCCTGAATTTTGCAACAGAATTGCAGAAACTCAACGAAGGTTAACTTTATTTAAGGCTCCGGCCTGGGATAATTTTTAGTAATTTAGAGCGTTTATAGAGTTAACTATAAGAAGACTTAAAATTATGCCAGGAAGAATCGCTATAAATCTCAAAATTACTGCCTTAAGTGTTTTACTTTTGGTTGTCAGTATGCCCTCGAAAGCACAATCTCCCAGGAGCGTTGCAAGAGAATTTACAAAGGATATTATTAAGAATCATAAAACCATTCTTATCACTGAGCCTGATTTTCTTTACAAATTCAATCTGAATTATAAAAATTCTCAGATGAGTAAAGAAGAACAGGATTCCATTGCTTGGACAAAATCCGAATTTGTAAAAAATATTACGGATAGTATTTTTTTACACTTTTTTTCAATTGGTTATGTTGAGGAATTGAAAAAATTCGGATTTCTTCCATTTATTCATAAAATGCCTATTCCTTCTAACAAGCCTGATTTTTATGCTGATATTGTTCAGGCTGAGCTTGAAGAACAGTATTATCCTTACAAGGATACAGCCTACTTAGACAATAAACCGTATGTATTCAAAAAAAATCTCAATGCTTTAGACGTAAGTTTTTGGTTTAAAGTTTATCCGGCAAGTATGAATGAACAAAAAGATCAAAAAGTTTACTTTACTGAAAACCTTTTGGTTGATGATCTGGAGGGAGGATTTTCTATGGGCGATAAAGGAACCCTGGTCTATTACTATAAAGTTGATAAATTGACACTCAGCAAGATTTATACTTATGCTGCCGGATTGGGACGAACATATGCGGATTACACTTTCGATCATTTGTTGAATAATTACCTGCAAAAAGAGGTGCCTGCGTCCAAATTAGAGGGTAAATACTGGCATTATGATCCGGAACTCAAAAGACTTTATACTGGCGATGAGTACAAATTCATAGAACTTCACTAGCAATAGTTTAATATTTCTGTATTTTGTCAGCCATAAATTCTAACTTTGTTCTCTATGAACGAGATACTTATATATGCCCACAAGGAAACCAATCGGGTTCGCTATGTGTTCAACCTGGTTTTCGATAATTTATTGAAAGTCAAATATAATATCACAACAGATCTCGATTTTTTTCAGTCCGCTGACCAGCCAAAAATGATGTATGGCGTAAAAGCGCATACAGATGATCTTTTTTTCAGGGCGCACGGAGTATTGTTTGAACGAGGGGTACGTAATTTTGAATTTAACTTCTCAGAATACGGAGGAAATCCTACATTTTTCCAGGTTTATGACACGGATTCGGTTTTGCCATTTGACATTTTTGCTGCCATTTTTTATCTGGTTACCAGATATGAAGAATACCTGCCTTTTGTCAGGGATAAGCACGGACGGTTTACAGCTCATTTAAGCTTAAGTAAGCAACTGAACATTCTTGAAAAACCCATTGTGAATATTTGGGCACTGGAGATTAAAAAGATAATTCAAAAAAGATATCCTGACTTTGCATTTCCTGAAAAGAAATTTCGATTTCTGGCAACCTATGATGTTGATTCAGCATGGGGTTATGCGCAAAAAAGTCTGTTTCGTATTGTTGGTGGCTACTATTTGTCTTTGAAGAAATTAGATTTTAAGGAAATCGTAACAAGGACAAAGGTGCTTTTGGGAAGAAAAAAAGATCCTTTTGATACGTTCGACCTACAACTGGGGTACCAAAAAAAATATAATTTACGCACGATATATTTCTTTCTGTTCAGCAGGTATAGCAGATATGATAAAAATCTAAATATCTACAACCGAAAATTTCGTCGTCTTGTAAAGTGGATTGCTGATTATGCAACAGTCGGACTTCACCCTTCCTATTATTCTTCAGAACAGCCTGAATTACTTAAAAGTGAGCTTTCCAGCCTGATGGATTTATTAAAGATCGACATTCGGCACAGTCGTCAGCATTTTTTAAGACTGATGCTGCCTGATACATACCAGAATCTTATTGAGAATGATTTGCAGGAAGATTACACCATGGGTTATGCGGGTGCACCTGGATTTCGTGCTGGAATTGCTGATACTTACCGCTTTTATGATTTAGCTTTGGAAGTCGAAACAAAACTGAGAATTCATCCTTTTGCAGTGATGGATGGCACATTACGAGATTATATGTACCTGACTCCTGATCAGGCAATTGAAAAAATTAGACAACTAATTCAGGAAGTTAGAAATGTAAAAGGAACCTTTATTTCTGTGTGGCACAATGATGCACTTAGTGAAGAAAACAGATGGAAAGGCTGGAGGCGTGTCTATGAATCTTTACTTGAAATGGCTACAACTGAGTAGTTTTAAGGTTGATAATTATCTAACCACTATCCCATGATACGTTATCTTATTCACAATGAAATTGATAGACAGAAATGGGATTATACTATTAAGCATTCATTTAATGGAAATGTTTATGCATTGTCATGGTATCTCGATCTGATTCATGAAGACTGGGGCGCATTGGTTGAGAACGATTATGAGCGTGTGATGCCATTAACAGGAGGCAAAAAATGGGGGATTGGATACCTTCTACAGCCTTTTTTTGCGCAACAGCTTGGTGTTTTTTCTACAAGCATTCTTACCGGAGAGCATGTATTAAATTTTATCAAAAGTATTCCGAGAAAATTTGCTTTCGTTCAGATGAATTTGAACATCCATAATCATCCTGATATGGATACTCAATACCGGTTGATTCAAAATAAAAATCACCTTTTGGATTTGATTCATGATTACAGGAAGCTTTCGGGGCATTATTCCAAGAACACAAAGCGTAATTTAAAAAATAGCCTTAAAAATGATTTAAGTCTCTCCAAGAATCTTAATCCCACTCAGGTGATTGAACTATTCAGAGACAATAAAGGAAAGGATATAAAGCATTTAAAGGACCCGGAATACCAGAAATTACAACGATTAATGTATGCTGCAATACACAAAGGGAAAGGCGTCACTTACGGAATTTATACACCAAATAATGAGTTGTGTGCAGCGGCTTTTTTCCTATTGGCAAATCAACATCTGATTTTTTTATTTTCTGGAAGTAATGAAAATGCAAGAGAAAATGGTGCAATGACATTTTTATTTGATAAAGTAATTAATGAATTTGCAGGTACCCAGATAGTTTTGGATTTTGAAGGCTCTAATGATGAAAATCTTGCTCGCTTTTACAAAGGGTTTGGTGCTAAAGAAGTACATTACAATGTTTTGAAATATAACCTGTTACCCTTTCCTCTAAAACAAATGACTGACTTTTGGTTCGGACATTTTAAATAATTGATCAAAACTTTATTAAAAAGTTTCTGTCCATGAGCTACGGAATTTGGTTTTAATCCATTATTTTTGTAGCAACAAGATTATTATGACAATAGAATTAGGAAAGAAAAATTCCGTATTAAATCAGTTTATCTCTGAAGTAAGGGATATTAATGTTCAGAAAGACAGGCTACGTTTCAGGAGGAATCTTGAACGTATTGGAGAGATTTTCGCATATGAAATTAGTAAAGAATTGGAATATGTTGAAAAAGATATTATCACTCCTCTTGGAACTGCAAAGGTGAACGTTCTGAAAAGTCATCCTCTTCTTGCTACAATTTTAAGAGCCGGACTGCCATTGCATCAGGGAATGCTTAACTATTTTGATCATGCAGGCAATGCGTTTGTATCGGCATATCGGAAGTATGATCATGATGAAGATTTTGTTATTAAACTTGATTATATATCTTCTCCCAACGTCGATGGGAGTGTTTTAATTTTATGCGATCCCATGTTGGCAACAGGAGGTTCTTTAATTGCCTCGTTAAAGGGATTGCTTGAAAAGGGTGAACCAAGTCAGATTCATATTGTGTCGGTTCTGGCAAGCCCTGTAGGTATTGAAAACCTGAAAAAGAACTTTTCCAAAAAGAAAATTAAAATCTGGACCTGCGCTATTGATGACGAACTGACTGCCAAAGCATACATAGTTCCGGGTTTGGGAGATGCAGGAGATCTGGCTTTTGGCCTTAAAGAAGATGAATTATGACAAACACCAAGCTCGTCAAAGAAAATATTAGAATTTCGCTTAATTCTATCAGGAGCCATCTAGTTCGTACCATTTTAACGGTAATGATTATTGCTTTTGGTATTATGGCACTGGTTGGTATATTTACGGCTATTGATGCTGTAAATTATTTCCTTAAGGAGAATTTTACTATGATGGGTGCCAACACCTTTAACTTAAGTAATCGAAGTTTAAGAGTTCATATTGGGAATCATAGAAGTAATGCAAAACCGTATTCTGTAATAACATATGCTCAGGCACAGCAATTTAAAGATGATTATCATTTTCCTGCTGTCGCCTCAGTGAGTATTACCGGAACCGGGACTGCCACTTTAAAATATCAATCAAAAAAAACAGATCCGAATATTCGGGTTATAGGGATAGATGAAAATTATCTGGCTACAGCCGGATTAGATCTGTCCCAAGGTAGAAATTTTCAAGCTAGGGAAGTTAAAGAAGGTGATCACCTTGTGATTCTTGGAAGTGATATTGTGAAGAAGTTATTTCCTGATACTCCCGATCCTGTAGGAAAAATTGTCAGTATTGGAGCTGGTCGTTATAAGGTGGTTGGAATATTAAAATCAAAGGGATCCAGCGCCGGATTTAGCGGCGATATGTCTTGTTTGCTTCCTCTTAATAACGTACGGCAATATTTTTCAAGGGCTAATATGAATTATAATATTAGCGTGATGGTTTCCAATCCATCGCAAATGGATGCAGCCATTGGTGAGGCAACGGGAATTTTTCGTCTGGTGAGAAGGGACCGTCTTGGAGAATCCGATTCATTTACAATCATTAAAAGTGATAACGTCGCCAACATGTTGATTTCACTTACCGGAAAGATCAGGTGGGGAGCGACGGCTATTGGCCTGATAACCTTGCTTGGAGCCGCAATTGGGCTTATGAATATTATGTTGGTCTCTGTAACAGAAAGAACCCGTGAAATAGGCATACGGAAAGCGCTTGGTGCCCGAAAGAATACCATCCGAAACCAGTTTTTGTTCGAAGCAATTGTTATTGCACAAATAGGAGGAGTCGTAGGGATTTTTATTGGAGTGATCATTGGAAATGTGGTCTCGATGATTACTAAAAGTGCTTTTGTTGTGCCATGGGGCTGGGTTTTTGGTGGAGTGCTTTTGACATTTGTAGTTGCCCTAGTTTCCGGAATTTTACCTGCAAATAAAGCGGCAGGACTAGACCCAATTGAATCGTTACGTTACGAATAACCGTTTTCTATTTCCTTTATTAGCTAAACTATTTATTATTAGTAGTTAATAATTATTCAGTATCATTAACTGGTGTTTAAGCCCAAAATAGCGCCTATAAGCTATCTGGACACCAGTTGAACAAATATGAGATTCTCCGGCAGTAATTAAAAAGAATTTCTAAGCATATCAGGAACCATATCGATTTAGATTTGGATTGTGCTTTTCCAAAAAAAATTAATTCTTCCTCGAACTTGTATTTATTTTAGAAAATTAAAAAGTAGGGTACAAGTTGTCATTATTCTTTCCTGGATAACTAATTTACAAAGTTTACTTATGTAGTTTATGGATGTAACCAAATAAAGCGTTTTAGTTATGTAAACAAAAATGTTAATTTATAAATGTACTATCATACAAAAGTAAACTAACTGATTAAATAATATCTTCTTAAGTTATTGTAAATCAATGCAATTCACATTAATCAATTATTTGCTAAATTATTATTGCTCTGAATATTCATGTTTATGATATTAATTTAGTATTAAAATATTGAAATTCAGTTTAATTATATATAAAAAATAGTTTTTACTATAAATAATTAAGATCAAATGAAGTCCTTGACGTGCTATTGTAATTATAATTCAATTTGCTTTAAATCAAATAATAATATATAT
>JACZJI010000044.1 GCA_014860665.1 Bacteroidales bacterium
ACAAGCATGATGGCCTGCTCTACAATAGTAAAACCCGATTTCTTTCTCATATCAGTAGTTTTATGGTTAATAACTTACAAAATATGGAAAGAATCGGGTATATTTGAAAAGCTATCCGCGTAGGCGGATTTAGTTCAACAATGTATATAGCAAATAGGCGTGATAGTAGTAATTTTAAGGGCTGTAGCCCGCTTCAAAATTGTTGCAGTTTGATAAGTTTAAAGCACGCAATTGCCTACTTGCCATATACTCCTGGCTGGCGCAAGCGTCCGCTTGTGACTTAATGCACCTATGCCCGGTTTCTGTGTTTACGGTTTCCGGGTGTAAGATACCTGTTACCCGGGCTTTGTTGATGAGTTTGTTCTGCCAGATAACCATTTTACCAGGGTAGTTGTGTTGTCTCCACGTGCAGTTGAATCCTAACCACATGCAGATGGTTCGTAACCACGTGCCGCTAACTCGTAGCCATGTGCAGTTGACTCGTAGCCACTTGCAGCTGACTCCTATCCATGTGCAGCTGACTCGTAGCCATGTGCAGCTGACTCGTAGCCACTTGCAGTTGACTCCTATCCACGTGCAGTTGACTCGTAGCCACGTGCAGCTATAAAATTACCGCGGGATATTTATCAGCTGCATGTGGTTATTCATTAGCTACAGGTGGTTTATTATCATCTTACATGGTGAGTCATCATCTACAGGTGGGTTATCATTATCTGACACTGGTGAGTCATTATCTACAAGTGGGTTATCATCATCTAAGAAAATAAACTCCCAACAGGTTCTTGATACTACTTAAAGATGAAGTTGTAATATTCATCTTTTAAAGCTTACCACTGGTTTGCGCTGCTCATACAGGGCAAAAAAAACCCGGCACTTTCCCTGTGCCGGGCCTCACGAACCAAATCTGCCGGGTTCTCAGTCCGGCTGAATTATTTCATGAAAATACATGGCAAAGGACCGGTATAAAAAGTGTGTCCATTTCCCGAATGGGACAATGATTAAAGCCCATTGCACCAATACAATCATCTGAATTACAAAAATCCAGACATTGTTTTCAATGATATTCAAATCGATAAACAAGCGAACTCCGAAAGCGGTCAGCCCCATCAAAAACAACCAGATGACGAAAAGCCAGTCGCTGGGATGCGAATGTTTACTGATTTCTTTGTCTTTTTGGATACGGCGACGGATAAAATCGAAAGTAACAATGAAAATAACTGCGCTTTCCAAATATCCTAAAACAATGATTACCATACTTTGCGTTGAGAACCAGTCCAGAAAAACAGTTGTTATCAACAAACTTAAATAACCCAACACCAGAATGAAATGCTCGAACCACCGAATCTGATTTTCTTCACAATCCAGCGTACGTTTTTGTGTAAACATATGGACGATCAGATTCCCCGCTGTGGTAAAATATTTGGATACAGGCGCTCTGATACCACTTTTATAAACTGTCAGCCACCACATATGAATAAGATTAGGTATCAGAATGAATACAAAGACACCGGCAATGGCCGCCATTTCGAAAAGATGGCCGTAATGCATGATTGTATCCAGCTGAAAATGCATTGAAATTCCAAACCAAACCACCAAAGCAGCCAGAACCAGGAAAGCCGCAACAGAAGCCAGCGGAGATTTATACAACACTCCGGAAAGACCTGTCCAGTCATATCTGGCAATCAGCCAACGGCGCAACGACATCATCAGTTCTCCCGGATCTGCCTCTCGCGGACACGTAGTGCTGCATTCGCCGCAATAATAGCAAAGCCATGGATCAAGCGATGTTTGTATATCATCCTGCAATCCCAGCACACTGTAACGCACCATTTTTCTTGGGAAAGAATTTTGTTCATCGGATAATGTACAAACCGCAGTACAATTACCGCAATTGTAGCAGGCATTTGGATCAAATGCCCCGTATTTCTTTAGCTCGTTAGTAAATTCAGGATTTATTCTTGTCATCATCCTTCAATTTGTAGTAAAAATATTCGTCGCGGTCATCCATATCTGCGGCTTGCACATTTCCGTATTTCAGCAGGCTCATCAGTTGAAACATCACTTCATCTGTCGGCAACCCTAATATTTCAGAAAGTTGAGGAATGGTTTTCTCTCCTTCCTTCAATACTTTTATTAACTGGTTTTTAGTTTTAGTAAAATATTTTAGCTGTTCCGTCACCTCTCGCGGGACAGTTCTTGTTCCTTTCAGGAATTTTGCTGTTTTGCCTTTTTCTGCGTCCATGACCGTTTAAACTTTATGAATTAAACTATCAATCATGCTTTCCATTTCTTTATCCGACAACCCGATGAGATTCAATGCATTTTCCGGACAAACCGGTAAGCACATACCACATCCTTTGCACACCGAGCTGTTCACTTTTGCAATGAGCTTTCCGTTGCTTTGAATTTTTTCGAAAGCGCTGTACGGACAGGCTTCTTCGCATTTTCCACACCATGCGCATTTCGATTCATCCACTGTAGCTATGGTCGGTTCCAGAGACAGCTCACCGGATGCTACCAGGGCAAAAGATTTGGTAGCTGCGGCCAAAGCAGAGTTCATCGACTCCATGATATTCTTCGGCCCCTGGCTGGTTCCCGCGATGGTGATCCCATCGATTACTGTTTCCACGGGACGAAGTTTCATATGAATTTCGTTGAAAAATTTATCCCTGCCCTTGGGAACCTTCAACAGGTTACCGATGGAATTATCCTTACGGGGAACCATTCCCGTAACCAATACAACCAAATCAGCAACCACTTCCAGTTCTTTTTTTGAAGTCAGAATATCGTTGATTTTCACAATGGTTTGTCCCCCCGCTTTTTCTACAATGGGTGGATGATCTTCAAAAGATTGCAGGTAAATATCACCCAGACGGGAAGACTCGTCATACCAGACTTCCGCTTTCCCGTAGGTTCTGATCCCCCTGTTAAAATGATAGTTATGAATACCTTTGTATTTCTTCTTTATTTTGATGGCTGTATGAATACAGGAAGAGCAACAATACCGGGAGCAGTATTTGTTTTCTCCATCAACCTGGCGGCTTCCCACACAATAGATGTAAGCGATGTTTTTTATCTCTTTTCCTTTGTAAGTCAGTTGACCGTTGCTGTAATGGACAATCCTTTTAAATTGCGGCAAGGTCACTACATTGTCAATTTCGCCATACCCGAATTCGCCTTGCTTAGGTTCGTAGGGATCAAAACCGGTGGCAAGCAAAATAGAGCCCGCTTTCAGATTGAGGTATTCTGTTTTCTGATTGAAATCGATGTTTTTGCAAACTTTTTCACATGCCCCGCACCGGGTACAGTTTTCAATATCAATGACTGGTAATTGCGGATATTCGCCTGGATAATTGTGATAGATCGCCTTTCTATTGGTAATATTAAAATTAAAGGCATCGGGTATCTTTACAGGACATACTTCAATGGCTTTTTGTAATTCGTCCTTATTGCACTCCTGTTTCAAATACCGGGGTGTGATTTTCACTCTGATAGAAAAGTTGCCCACACTTCCACTGTTTTCGACCACCTCTGCACCGGTGAACAGTGTTACATTGGGGTGCTCCACAACTTTATTATACAACCTGGTTATCAGTTCTTTTCCGGTTTCCTGCGTAAGACACAAATCATCCCACTGCGCCACACGGCCACCCACAAAAAACTCCCTTTCGATGAGAAACACTTCTGAACCCGCTTCGGCAAGCTCTATGGCTGCGCGCATTCCGGCAACTCCTGCCCCGATAATGGCAACGGCATTTAAAGATTTTACTTTGATGGGTTCCAAAGCTTCTGCATACCTGACTTTGGCAATCGCCGACTTTACCAGATGTATAGCCTTTTCGGTGGCTCCGGTTTTATTATCGGAATGGGCCCAGGAGGATTGTTCCCGGATATTGGCGTGAACGTAATTATACTTGTTTAATCCGGCTCTTTCCACCACGGCTCTGAAAGTAAGCAGATGTAGTTTGGGAGAGCAGGAAGCCACCACAACACCATCCAACTGGTTTGTTTTGATGTCTTCCACCATCTCTTTCTGGTTGGAATCGGCACAGGCAAACATCGTTGTTTTGGAAAGAAACACACCTGCTTCACCTTCCACCGCCCGGCGAACTTTTTCAACATCTACATAGTCTGAGATATTGCCGCCACAATGACAAATATATACGCCTATTTTCCTGTTCATGATGTAACCCTCCTCAAGTAACTGATGGTTTCAGCAGAAGCAGCACCCCCTGATAAAATCGAGTCCGGGATATCCATCGGACCGGTAGCAGTACCCGCTACAAAAACACCCTCAATACTTGTTTTCGCAGGGCTTGCCAGAATATCAGACTGGTCGACAAAATGGTAGGGATCGAGTTGGAGATCGTCGTTATTGAACATCTCTTGTATTCCTTCATTGGGGATGACACCCACAGAAAGCACAACCATATCGTGTTCTGATTCTTTAACCTTTCCTGTTTCAATATCCTCGTAGCGCAAGATCAGATTACCGTTTTCTTTTTCCGTGATTTTTCCCACTTTCCCTTTGGTAAACTCCACGCCCATATCCTGAGCCTGTGCGTAAAACTCATTGAAGCCCTTTCCAAAAGCACGTATATGCAGATAATATATGGTAACATCGGCCATGGGTAAAGCCCCCATCAGCAGCTGTGCCTGTTTGATGGAATACATGCAGCAGATTTGAGAGCAAATAGGATTTCCAATTGATTTGTCCCTTGAGCCTGTGCACAGGACATAGGCAATATTATCGGGCATTTTACCGTCACCGGGCCGTAAAATGGCATTGAAAGGACGTGTAGGTGCCAGCTGGCGCTCCATCTGAATGGAAGTGAGCACATTTTTAAATTTTCCGTATCCGTAACGGGGAATTTTCAAGGGATCGAAAAGATTAAACCCGGTAGCTAAAACCACAGATTTGACGCTTACAGGAATTTGTTCTTCGGTTTGAGTAAAGTCGATGCATTGTGTGGGACAAACCCTTTCGCAGGCGCCGCACAGGGTACAATTTTCAATATCGATGGCTGCCGCACGCGGGCTTGCAATACTGAAGGGAATGTAAGCAGCCTTCCTGCCCACCAAACCATACTGATATTCATCTGTAACACTGACGGGACAAGCCTCTTCGCACAACTGACATCCCGTGCAATCAGGAATATTAACGTAACGGGGTTTTTGCAGAATTAATGCTTCAAAATGATGCGGCCCCTTTTTTGTGATTTTAAGTGGTTCCGCACCGGTAAGAATTGTAATATTGGAATGTCTGGCAATTTCCGAGACTTTAGGGGTGGTGATACAGGCAGAACAGTCCAGTGTTGGAAACACCTTGCTGAGTAAAATCATTTTGCCTCCGATAGAAAGTTCTTTTTCCACCAGCAAAACCTTATAACCCAGATTGGCAAGATTCAAAGCAGACTCTCCGCCGGCAATGCCTCCACCCACCACAAGGACATCAAACTCGAGTATTTTAACAGGTTCTTCCATAAAGCTCAGGATTTTGCTTTTGCCAGATATTCCGTAAAACTCTTCACATGCTTTACAAATGCTTCACTGCACACAGAACAGATGGCTGCCATTTTCAACCGGGCGGGATCTATATTCTTTTCCTTCATCATTTCCTGTGTTTTGCTCATCACCTGGCTGGTTTTTTCCGTACAAGACTCACCATACGGACAATCAGTTCCGTCTGCGGCAATAAACACACCATCAAAACCCTGCTCAAGAGCATACAATATCCATTTGGGTTTGATAGCACTTGAGCAGGGAACGGGGACAGTGTAAACTTCAGGCGGGTAATGCAATTTCAACAAGCCTGCCATATCAATAGCGGGGTCAGAGATTTTTTCAGTTGAAAAAACCAGAATCTTCGGTTTGCTAATTGCTTCCACACCTTTCATGGCTATTTTTTCAAAAAGATTCTGAAATAACCCGACTCTTCAAGAGTTCCAAGGTATTGATAACCTTTTTTTTCACACCACTTGGGAATATCACGACGAGTGCCCTCATCAGCGGAAAGCACTTCCATTGTCTGTCCATCACTAATTTCACCAATGGCTTTTTTTGCTGCTAATAGTGGCCCGGGACATGATGTACCACGAGCATCGATCACTTTATCAGCTTTCACGGTTTGTAATGATTCAACGTCCAGCATTTTATTAGTTTTTAAAGTTAGTTTTAGATAAATAAGTTAACATCAGCAGTCTCTGCGGAAGCAATGTATTCGCCAATACCACAGATATCATCGGCTAAATCGATAAAATCATCGAGTTTAAATCCATTCCATACTTTACCGGCAAAACCGCAAATATGAATTTTTACATTGGTCATTTCTTTGGCCGTTTTAAAGGCCTCTGTCCAGTGTGGCGTATTAAGCCGTTTCAAGGCAGCCAGAAATTCGTCTTTTTTGTCTGTGAGTTCGGCCACACGATCGTTGGTCATAGCGTTTTCCTTTTTAAAAGCAAATGCTGCCTGCAACAGTACAAAGATTTCAACATCCATGTCTTCGGCAGCAGCACCGCCCAGGATTACACCGGCAGCAGTAAGTTTATCCACGCTGCCTGAATACAATGCTAAGGTCAATTTTTTGTTTGCCATTTTTGTTCCTCCATTTTTTTATGTTAATAATTTAACAATGCTAAAATAACAGGAAGAACATCAGCTTTATTAAAAATAGCTGTGAGATAGATTTTAATTAATTGTGATTTATATCACAATTATAATTATTTTTACTGATAATTATTTAACAATTATATGATAAATACCTATTGTTCCACATGCGAGTTAAAATCCCAGGCCGTTGAGCTCCTGGATGAAAATGAATTACAAATACTTGGGAATAGTTGTGTAAGGGTGGAATTCGACAAGGGTGAAACTATTTTTAAACAGGATGCTCTTTCATCCAATATCATTTATCTCAGGACAGGCATGGCAAAGCTGATGATTAAGGGACCGCAGCGTACGCAAATACTAAGGTTTAAAAAAGCACCTTGTTATCTTGGATTGCCAACTACCATGGGTGACAAAATAAACCGGTACTCAGCTGTTGCTCTTGAAAAAACAACGGCCTGCTTTATAGATATCAACTCGTTTAAGGAACTATTAAAAATTAATACAAACTTTTCTTATGAAATTATTCTGGAGTTGTGCCGAAATGAATTGGAACAATTCCATCGTTGTGTTAAACTGGTGCAAAATCAAATCTACGGACGCCTGGCTGACCATCTCCTCTATTTATCCAACGAAATTTATTTGTCGGACGAGTTCGAGCTGCCGCTTACAAGAAATGAAATAGCCGATCTGGTTTGTACCAGCCGTGAAACTGTCAGCAGGCTCCTTACAGAACTTTCAAAAGAAAAGATAATTTCAGCAAATGGAAAACATGTTCAGATCCTGAATAAACCTTTACTGGAAAAAATCAGTGAAAAAGGCTGACAAAGTCCGAAAGACAATGGATATTTGGGTTTATCCTTGAAAAGTCTGCCCAAATTAATTTCATATTTATTAATTGACATTAAGGCTCTTTCTCCATTTCCTGTAGCAGGAAGTATAAAAACAAACCACAAATGTAGCCAGTGCAGAAAGTCCTAAGATTAATAAAATCTGGTCATAACCACTCGCGGAAATTCCAAAGCAGTGTGCCATAAACCCTGATAAAATAAATAATAAATACAGCACAAAACCGATTAACGAAAATGTCAGACTGGCACCGATAATCATTTTTAGTTTTGCTTCCATGACTTTAATTTTTTATAATCTAAATTTAAGCATTTTTTGATTTATTTTCAGTATTAATATGATGATTATTAACACTTTAATGTGTGATCTTTTACAAGTTAGATAGTACCATTTCACCTAATACTTTTTGATATTCCTGCTCAACTAAAGTGATATTCATCACACAATCGCACCCTGACAGTATTTCTTACTAACTTTGATATATGCAGGATTGCAAAAATTGTGTTATACGATCCAAGGCCGTTGACACACTCAGTGAAGAAGAATTGCATGTGTTAATGGAAAACTGTGCAGAAGCCACTTTCAGCGCAGGAGAATACATTATTAAAGAAGGCCTTCTGTCATCTCACGTTGGCTATCTGAAATCAGGATTGGCTGCTGTTAATAAGAAAGGTGTTAAAGGCATCGAACAGATACTTAAAATTGTCCTTCCTAAAAACTACATTGGTTTACAAACCGTTTTATTTGAAAAAACAAATCAATACGCCGTCAAGGCCATTAACGAATGTATTGTTTGCTTCATTGATAATCTATCCTTTAAAAAACTGATCAGCCGGAATCCTCAGTTTGATGAAGAACTGTTGCTGTTTCTCTGCAATGAAGAGCTGACATATTTTGATCGCTTCGTCAACTGGCATCAAAAACAAATAAACAGCCGTGTAGCAGACATCATTTTGTTTTTCTCTGAGAACATAAATAATCAGGCACTTTCCTTTGAAATTCCTCTTTCGCGTTTCGATCTGTCTTCGCTGATTTCTACCACCCGAGAAAGCCTGACCAGGTCAATAAAAGAACTTTCTGAAATAAAAGCTGTCAAAGTTAAAGGGAAGAAATTTCAAATTCTTGATCCGGAACTTCTTAAAAAAATCAGTCAAAACGGTCATTACTGATAAATTGCATCAGCAAAAACATATACAGCATCTTATGATACGTAATTAAATCCCTTCTAAATTAGCGTTTTGACAGTACTTATGCAGTTATTTATATATGATAAATCCCATTTCGACCCTGCTATTTTGTAATTTCGCCACGAAAACATTTTCAGACTATGGAAAAGCATAGCAGGAGGAAATTTCTACAATTGGGAGCAGCCGGAATAGGTCTTGGAATGGCATTTCTGTGGGATAAGCTTACACTACGTAACAATCATATTCTGAGTCAGAAACAACATACTTTTCCCTTCAATAAAAACAAAGAAGTTACTTTTCTGCACGACTATATCATAGTCAACAAAGATGGAAAAACAGAAGTGTTTTCTTCGCATTGCACACATTTGGGATGTGTCATAAATAAAGAAGAAAACGGCAGGCTGGTCTGCCCCTGTCACGGTTCGCGCTACAATCTTGAAGGAGTGCCGGTAAAAGGCCCTGCCTATAAACCATTGGAAAAATTTACGGCAACCATTTCCAAAGACGGAGACCATATTAATATAAAATCCTGAAACATTGAAAACGGATAACTGGCATCTTAAGCTAAAGACTACCTATGGGGCGCTGGCGTTGGCTTTGTTTTCTTTTGTTATCATTTCAGGAATTTTACTGGCCATTCCGTTTAACGTCGAAAAACCTTACAATAGCATCAGCACGATGGTGGTGATGAATCCCTGGGCTTCCTATATCCGCAACTTCCACTACTGGAGTTCACAATTTTTTCTGATTTTCAGCCTGCTGCACCTTTACGATCATTATCACAAGAAAAGTCAGATTGGTTTAAAGAAAGGGATGGCTTTCAGACTCAGCCTGGGAGTGCTTATCATTTTCCTGGCCATGCTCACGGGTTTTTTGCTGAAAGGAGATGCCGACAGTATCCAGGCAAGGCAGATTTTGTTTACACTTTCTGAACGCATTCCTCTTTTCGGAAACCTCATTGCATTCTCACTGTTGGGGAAAGAAGGAAGCTATCAGCTGATTTATGTTCATCACATAGCCACATTCACTGTTTTTATAGCCATCATCATTATAGAACACAGCAAAAAATTCTGGCCAAAAGCTGGCGATTTTGTGATGGTCTTCCTGGGTCTGGCTGTTTTAAGTTATCTTTTTACGGCTCCGCTTCATGATAATCTGAATCCCAGCGTAAAAGGCCCCTGGTATTTTGTGGGATTTCAGGAAATTTTGCACTGGCTCAGTCATCCCGAATGGTCGCTCATGCTCATCCTCTTTTTGCTTCTGTTGGTTTACATAACCAATACTGAAAAGGGAAAGGCCATGTTTTTCAGCAAAAGAACATTGCTGGTCCTTACGGGAGTTTATCTTATCCTGACCTTGATTGGGTTGTTTTTCAGAGGCGAAAACTGGCAATGGGAAAACCCGGGGCAATCCAATTACAATTACAACGTCCTTTCCAATTTCAAAACCGAAAGGGTCGATTTTTTCCCTGATTTCACGCAAAAACAGTTGCTGGAAACTCCCACTGTTCTGGGAAGAAAAGAAAGCTGCCTTGTCTGCCATAACAACGCACACGGATTTGTCCAATCTCACAACCCTGAAACCATCGGTTGTTTTTCATGCCACGGAGGCAATCCGTTTGCTACCGATAAGGAACAGGCACACCATAATATGAGATTAATTCCGGGCAACATGGACAACGCAGCTCAAAGCTGTGGAACGGCCCAGTGCCATCCCAACATCACTCAACGGGTTCCAACTTCATTAATGGATAATTTAAGCGGGATGATTAGTGTGGACCGGTATGTTTTTGGGGAGCAGGATAGTCCGAACACCATAACAGAGGTATCTCAATTGGGTCATTCAGCAGCAGATGAACATTTAAAAAATCTTTGTATTCGCTGCCATTTGGGAAATCCAAAAACAGAAACCGGGCCTGTAACCGAAGCCAGCCGGGGAGGCGGATGTCTGGCCTGTCATCTGACCTACCAGCCGAATGCGCTGCATGCCTGGGAAAAGCATAAAAAGATTTCTTCTGACACTGCTTACTTGCAACAACATGCAGAAATCAGCCTGAATGTGACCAGCAACCATTGTTTTGGTTGCCACAGCCGGTCGGCAAGAATCTCAACGAGTTATGAAGGTTGGACAGAAACCCTGATGGATGCAAAGAAAATGCCCGACAGCAGCAATTATAGGTTGATAGAAGGAAGCCGGGTATTCAAGTATGCAGGACAGGATGTGCACCATAAACTGAGGATGGAATGCATCGACTGCCATAATTCCTATGAGTTGATGGGCGACGGAACCCGATATGCACACGAAGAAGATCAGGAAAATGTTCAATGTATTGACTGTCATTTTTCCGGCAAACCTGATTTGACTGCAGCCAAAAACCTGGATGATGAATCAGCCAAAATAGCCGCATTACGTTTTGGAAATGTTGAAGGAAGGGAGATGTTAACCACACACAAAAAGAATCATCCCTTGATAAACACCTGGTACAAGGATGACACGGCTTTCCTGATTACCAAAAACACAAAAAAGGTCTTTGCCATGAAAGCACCGGCTGCCGTCTGTACGCGTGGCGAAGCGCACAAAGATGTTTCCTGTTCGGCCTGCCACAGCGGCTGGGCGCCGACTTGTATCGGTTGTCACAACAGTTATGACCCCAATGAGGAAGGCTACAATATGCTTACCAACAAAATGCAAAAGGGTAGCTGGGTGGAATATACAGGTACTTATCAGGCACAATTACCTTCGCTTGGAATGCGCATCACAAAAGATAAAAAAGAAGTCATTCCCGTAATCCCGGGAATGATCCTGAGTATTGACAAATCCAACTTCACCAAACGGAAACACGATTCATTGCTTTTCAGAAGGCTCTTTGCTCCTATAGCCCCTCACACCACCACGGCAGAGGGCCGCAGCTGTAAATCCTGCCACAACAACCCCGATGCACTGGGATATGGTTCCGGCACTTTGACTTATATGATAAAAGGCGGAAAAGGAATCTGGAAATTCGACCCATACTACGCAAACAGTCAGCATGATAATTTGCCCGAAGATGCATGGATAGGATTTCTACAAACCCGAACAGGCATGGTTTCTACACGGACCAATGTGAAGCCTTTTACCGTGAAAGAACAACAGAAAATCCTTTTGGTCGGTGCCTGTCTTACCTGCCATAATGCCAACTCAAAGGTGATGAAAGAAAGCCTGATTGATTTCCAAAAAGTACTAAAGATCCGGTCGCCGAAATGTATTTTACCCGACTGGCATAGAGAATAAGATCACTTTGCTCATTTGGATTTACAATCCCTGCCTGCTATTGGTTAATCAGTATAAGTAGGTTTGTAACTGCGTCACCTTGTCCCCTTGTCATATGAAAAAGTCTTTGCCTGCAATGAGGGTCTTTCTCCCACCCAGGTCCGACTCAAGTCCGACATAACGCCCGGGTTCCTTCGATGTTCCTTCGTTGTTTGTTCGATCTTTAGTCGGAAAAAAACGAACAAACTTCGTCTAAACTTCGTATTTCAATTGTTTTTAATTCATTTTAACCTCGGATTCAGGTCGGACTTGAATCGGACTTAAACCGGAATTACCATGACACGATCAGATGCAAGTATTTTAAGCGATTTAAGGGCCGTATCGGCAACGTTATCGTCTACAAACTCAATGGAAAAACCGTGATGCGCATATGTCCCGCAGGCAGAAAGAAAAAGCCAGCGGAAGGGATGAAAAAAAACCTGGTAGACTTTCAAAAAGTGCTGAAAGGCAGGTCTTATAAGTGCATTTTACCGGAATGGAGTGTTCATTGAAATAAACTTTCCCGCTGGTAAATCAGTTAATCTGGAAATTACCCGTGTTGGTATCTTTATTATTAATTTTTTTAACTGCTCCATGAAAATGTTTTCCAAAATTCAGTGCGTAATTCAGACTGAAAACTACCATCCTCCCATTATCATATATATCCACAGTATGCCAGGTATCGACCAATGAGCTTTGTACAGATCGTTCCCCAAGATGCCATGATTTTGATAAAAGAAGCCAAATCCCCGCTGAAAGCGTCAGATTCTTATGTTTATATTGTAAGGAAACTGAAGAATTGCCAGGATTATCTACAATATACTGATTTACAATTTCTTTATAATTTGAATAATAATACAAATTCAATGAAAATTTCTTATAATTCAAAAAGGCGGATGCATTCACAGAGCAATTGAGAAGTGAGCTCCTTGCACCATTCCTTAACCAAATCTGATCGCTGAATAAGTTACCGCCTACTGCAAATCGAAGCCAGTGTGATTTAAACGGATTTAAGTTTAGATAAGTGGATAGGAAAATAGAATGTTCATGCCCCTGATTTGAATAGGAATCTAAGATATAACTGGTTGAATCGCTAAAAGCTTCCTGGATTATATTACGGCCATAATAGTATTGTACCTGAGTGTTCAGCGACAATTTCTTTAAACTTAAGTTGTACTCCATCGTGTAATGGTGCTCGTTATAAGGTATGAGATTAGGATTGCCTTTATAAATTATATTATTATCGATATAATACTGATTGAAACTAAGTTCATCCAGTGTAGGGATATGTGGAACTTCTCTGTAATAACATGTAATAGTAGATTTTTTCGATAACCGGTAACTCAAACGGACCAAAGGCCTGAATGCCCAAAAGGAATAATTAATGGGAGTGTTGTTGTCGGTGAACCGGTTTTGGCTTAAACCCAAATCTGCCTGATAGGATAGGTTTTTAATATGGCCTATAATTTCTGCATAAGCATACTTTTCAGAGGTCAGCATCTCGTAATCGGAATTTTCAAAAGTATTCTTTGTTTTTTCGGATAAGGTTCCTGTATTATATCTTAGTCCAAAAGAAGTACTTACTTTTCCATAGTCTTTGGTATAGATAGCTTCCGCAATAACAGAACGTTTAATATTTCTGTTAATTAAAGAATCAAGCAAAACGATTTCATTAGCATCGGAAACTTCCTTCCTTTGGTAATTTTCACTGTTTTTGAAATAATTACCCACAACATCGAAAATTAACTCCTGTTTCTTAGGCAGATGTTTTAAAAAGTATATATCTGTACTTGGATTAAAATTGGTGTAAAAAGCTTTCTCTTTTCCCTTACCGGAAACAGCGACATCATTATCATTGTACAAAAAATTATAATTCGAAATAATATTAGTAGGCATATATCCCGGGGAAACATTTACCCGGAAAATGTAGTTACTGTCTTTTTGATGAATAAAATTAAAACTAAGTATATTTTGATCGTAGTCAAAAGGGCTTTTTAATCCCGTCCTTTTCTCCTCGTAGTGATTGCCTTGCAATGAATAACGAAAATCATCATTCACCACTCTTTGAGTGTAATTTGTATGTTGAAGAAAATAATAAAATCCAAATTGTGAGTTTTTCACATTGTATTTCAAGTTAATCTCATCACCTCCATAACCTGTATTAACAGCATTTTGAAGGTTAAGGACTACATCTCCTCCCTTTTGGCTTTTTTTTGTTATAATATTGATGACTGATGCAAAACCCGAAGTAGCGTATCGGGCAGGAGGGATATCATAATATTCCACTTTGATAACCTTATCCGGCCTCAAACCCATTAAATCCTGAACCGTTGCATTCAGCCCGTTTATCATGATTTTAACTGACCTCCCATTCAGAGAACTAACTCCATAATTTAGCTTGTCAATACGTAGTTCCGGAACATTTTCAAGCAGGTCAAAACCTGAAGAGGCTTCCTTTAAATCTGTTTTTGTGATATAATAATCCGTTTTGTTTATCTCATTATTAATGCTTTTCCCTTTGATGGAAACTTCCTTTAAATTGGTTGATAAAGGTTTTAAAATTATATTTCTTACCACATTATTCTGAGAAACTGTAAGTTTTGCAGTGGAGGTTTTATATCCCAACATTGCAACCTTGATAAGATAATTGTCAGGCTTAACATTTTGAAAAATATATATTCCTTTAAGATCGGTAATTCCTCCGGCAACGATCCGGGTTGTGTCTTTTGCATTAAAAAGTTCCACATTTGCAAACGCCAGAGGCTCCTGGTTGGGGCCTGTCACTCTTCCGGTTATTTTACTTTGACTAAAAAGAAATTGAGGCAACAATGCACAAATGAGTAATAAACAAGCTTTCATATTATTTTGGTTTAACTATTACAAATTCAACTCCTTACAAAAGAGAATAATTCTTCTAGATATGTATCAGTAGAAACAGCTTTTAGGTTTTTTAGGTTATATCAGCAGCGTGATATGAAAATATCAGTTTCCAAAATTAGTAAAATCACAGGCCATTAAGTGAAATTATAATTATTTGTAATTTTTTAACATTTTTTAAACGTACCATCCTTGAAATTATGAATCTCTGAAATGAAAACAACAGTGCCAATTAAACACAACGTAACACAAAAAAGGCATCCCTCCGTAAACCGAAAGAATGCCTTCTCATTATTTTCTGTAAAACTCCTACTTACCTTGTGCCTTGCAGTAGTTTTAGCTGTGTATAAAACGACTTATTAATTTTCTCAGAAAGTGAATCCTGTTTATAAGTCTTTGTCATTTGAGTCAGTTGCTGGAATGCACCTAAAGCTTCCCTGACATCATCTGAGTAATAATCAAAGAACTTGGGTTGCAGATTATTGTAATAATCCAAATCCTGTATATAACGCGTATAAATGTCATTTACCACTTTGTTAGCTTTCTTGATGGCACCACATTTATAATACACATCTGCTTTCTGCATGGTAAAGTAATCATACGGGAATTTGCTTTTCGGGAAGAAATAGGTCTCCTTATCAAGCACATTCACTGCAGAATCATACTTATGTTCATTAGCGAGTGCCCGAGCCAACAAAAAATAAGATTGAATAGGCATTACAGCCTCCATAAAACTCTGCCTGTCCACATGCACATCCGGTTTTTCCAACCTGCCCCACCTTGCCTTCGGGCTCATCAGCACTTTGTAAGTATGATTTATATCAATGCCGCCCATACCTCTGATATAATCCTTGGCAAGGGTTGGTTTAAACTGGTAAACAATTCCTTCCATGTGGCAATATTTGGTCACTCCCAAGGCTTTGTCTTCAGCAGAAGGATTCACAAAGCAAATAGGTCGTTTCCAGTTATTGGTTGCGACCAAATCCAACAGGAGTATCTGATTTCGCGTAAGGTCATTCCCCCTTATTTTCCAATGAATCTCTTTAACGATATTTTTAGCATTCTTTTTGGAAACCGTGCCTGAGTTTACCGCTGCTGCCGAATCAACTTTTAGATAAAGCTCTTTTGTCGGCATAAAATCAAGCTTCTCTGTACCCCATGATACTTTCGTTCGTGGGTTATCACTGGCGATAAATGCCATGGCATCTTTCAGTGAAACTTCTCCTTTTACCATCGGATAAACAGGAATGAAATCAGTCGCTCCCCGACCGTATTTTGAAGCGGATATGGACAACGGTAACGGTGCCGAATTATATTCCTGCTTAAACATCTGATCCGTGTACCACGACCCGGATGCCAGTATGTAGTTCACAACACGTACATCGGTGCGGATCCCTTCCACCTCCTGGGCATACCACAACAGGAATGTGTCGTTATCACCGTTAGTTATCAAAATCGCATTCTTCGGACATGATTCCAGATACATCACTGCAAAATCACGACAGGCATACCTACCAGCACGATCGTGCGACGGCCATTCCTGTTTAGCCATATTGCCCGGAACCAAAAACAGACAGGCAGCAGTAACTCCGGCGGCCATTAGATGCTGCTTCTTGGTGTAGTTTTTCAGCTTTTCATAAATGGCAAGCACACCGAGTCCTATCCAGATGGCAAAAGCATAGAACGACCCCACATATGAGTAATCCCTTTCACGTGGCTGGATCGGAACCTGGTTCAGGTAGATAACAATGGCCAGCCCTGTCATAAAGAAAAGCACAAAAACTACCCAGGTATTCCTTTTGTCTTTTTTAAGATGGAAGAAAAAGCCCAGTAATCCTAAGATCAACGGCAGAAAATATAGTTTTGTCCTCGCGGGATTATGCATACTCGGAGGTAAATCCGACTGATTACCCAATCGTGCATTGTCAATAAAGTTAATCCCGCTGATCCAGTTTCCATGATTGATTTCTCCCTGTCCTTCAATATCATTTTGCCTTCCCACAAAATTCCACATGAAGTACCGCCAATACATGTGATCAACCTGGTATGTCAGGAAAAACTTCAGGTTCAGCAAAAAACTCGGTTTTATCAGTGTTTGTGTCTTCCCATCCTCATGGACAGTAATTGGGGTCCCGCTGGTTCCACCATATGCCTTGCTTTGATAAATCGTCTTGTAACTTGGTTTATCATTGCTCCACATTCTTGGGAAAATCGTTTCAAACCGTGAGTCATAAACCGTTTTGTAGTTTCTGTCAATGACATCATATCTTTTGGTCTTATCGTTCCATTTGTAAACAGGGGAGCCAAGTTTTGTCCCTGTTTGTGGTGCATCATAATATTGTCCATACATCAAAGGCCAGGAACCATATTGCTGACGGTCAAGATAGGCCCTTAACGCAGCTGCATTCTTAGGTGCATCTTCATTAATTGGTGTACCTGCATTGGAGCGGATCACCAGCATCAGAAAAGTGGAATAACCAATCAAAATGAAAGTCAGTCCCAGAATGACGGTATTTAAAACAACTTTTCCTTTTCTTCTCGAGTAAATAAGGCCAAAAACGATTAATCCTATCAGAACCAGGAAAAAGAAAATAACCCCAGAGTCGTAGAATAACCCCAGTGTATTCACGAAAAAGAGTTCCATAATTCCGGCAAGGTTGACAGTCTGTTGAATTACTCCATACATCACAAATGCCAGAATAAGAACGCCCATCAAACCGGCTCCGATAAAACCTTTCCAGGAAAATTTATATTTCTTGAAATAATAGACATAAACAATGGCAGGAATTGTAAGCAGGTTCAGCAAGTGGATTCCAATAGCCAAACCGGTCAGGTAGGCAATAAGCAGAATCCATCGAAAACCACTCCGGTGGTCCGCCACCTCTTCCCACCGCAAAATTGCCCAGAACGATAAGGCGGTAATGAAAATAGAAGAAGCATAAACTTCGGCTTCTACTGCTGAAAACCAGAACGAATCTGAAAAAGTAAAAGCCAGCGACCCCACTAAACCAGCACCGATAATAGCCCACAGCTGTCCTTTGGAAAACTCGTCATCCATTTTTTTGCTGTAAATCTTTCTGGCCAGAATGGTAATGGTCCAGAACAAAAACATGACAGCAAAGGCACTTGCCAAAGCAGAGATAGAGTTTATCATCACAGCAACGTGAGCACGGTTACCAAAAGCGAACAGGGAGAAAAATCTTCCAAGTAGCTGGAAAAGAGGAGCTCCCGGAGGATGCCCTACTTGTAATTTATACGAAATAGAAAGATACTCGCCTGGGTCCCACCAACTTGCGGTGGGTTGTATCGTTAAAAAATAGACAAGGGCTGAAATAGCAAACACAAGCCAGCCTACATAGTTGTTAATCTTTTTAAAGTTACTCATATACTTGATTTTAAGATTTTCACAGAATAAGCATTCCTAACATATGTATCATAATTGTTATGAGAAAGAAAATCTACTTTTCTAATTTAATCAGTAAAAGTAACTTTTAGGTTTTATCGGCAGTATTATTCGGGTGTTCTAGAACAGTTGTTTCAAAATTAGAGCAAAATAAAAAGGGTCGTCAGGTTCCGGAGATTTTTTATACTTTTTTAACGTATCTGTAAGACAACACTCTGCACCTGCACGAGTGCAACAAAACAAAAAGGGCACGCCCCTGCCGGAGCGTGCCCTTTGATCATTTTACTGAATTTTAATTATTGCGCTTTCAATAGTTTAAGCTGCGCGTACAGCGACTTATTGATCTTCTCAGACAAAGAATCTTGTTTGTAAGTCTTTGTCAACTGTACCAATTGCTGCAACGAGCTCAAAGCCTCTCTGATATTATCAGTATAAAAGTCAAAGAATCTCGGTTGTAAGCCATTGTAGTAATCCAGATCCTGCATGTAGCGCGTATAGATGTCATCTACCATTTTATTAGCTTTAGGCACTGCGCCACACTGATAATACATCCATGCCTGCTGAATGGTGAAGTAGTCATAAGGAAACTTGCTTTCAGGGAAGAAATAAGCTTCTTTGTCAAGTACTTTCACTGCCGAATCGTACCTGTGTTCAGTCACCAAAGCCTGAGCCAGACGTACATAGGACTGAATTCCCAAAGTAGAATTCCGGTCGCTTTCACGGTCCACGTTCACATCCGGTTCATTCAACCGCCCCCATCTGACATTAGGATTCATCAGGATTTTATAGGAATTGTCCATATCAACACCTCCCATTCCGTTGATGTAATCTTTAGCCAGGGTTGGTTTAAACTGGTAAATAACACCTTCCATATGGCAATATTTAGCCACATCCAATACTTTGCTTACAGCCGAAGGATTATCGAAACAAATAGGCCTTTTCCAGTTATTGGTAGCGATTAAGTCAAGCAACATCACATCACTTCTGTACAAACCATTTTGTCTGATAGTCCAATGGATTTCTTTTACAATGTCACCGGCATTCTTCTTTGAAACCGTACCTGAATTCACTGCAGCAGCTGAATCCACTTTCAAAACCAGCTCCTTGGTTGGCATAAAGTCGACTTTCCGCCCGTCGGTCAGCTCAATCTTGGTACGAGGGTCATCACTGGCAATAAAGGCTATAGCATCTTTTAAAGAAGCCTCTCCTTTCACCATCGGGTAAACCGGGACATAATCCATAGAACCGAGGTCATACTTAGCCGAAGAAAGGGATAATGGCAACGGAGCTGAGTTGTATTCCTGTTTGAACATCTGATCCGTATACCAGGATCCTGATGCCAGCATATAATTCACAACCCGCACATCCGTTCTGATGCCTTCAACCTCCTGTGCATACCAAAGCGGGAAAGTATCATTATCGCCATTGGTAAACAATATCGCATTGGGCGGACAGGATTCAAGATACATCACAGCAAAATCCCGACAGGCATATCTTCCTGAACGGTCATGAGAATGCCACTCCTGTTTGGCCATGTTTGCAGGTACCAGAATCAAACTAACCGCAGTAATTGTTAATGCAGCCAGTTCTTTTTTCTTAAAATATTTCTCCAGTTTTTCATAAAGTGCCAGGATACCCAGGCCGATCCAAATGGCAAAAGCGTAAAAAGATCCCACATAAGAGTAATCCCGCTCACGGGGCTGCAATGGCGTTTGATTCAGATAAATTACAATAGCAAGGCCGGTCATAAAGAAGAGCACAAAGACCACCCAGGTATCTTTTTTATTTCTTTTTAGATGGAAGAAGAATCCTAACAATCCTAATATCAGTGGTAGAAAATAAAGCCGCGTTCGCGCAGGATTATGCATACTGGGCGGCAGATCAGACTGATTCCCCAATCTCCAGTTGTCAATAAAGGGGATACCGCTGATCCAGTTTCCGCGGTCAATCTCACCCTGTCCTTCAATGTCATTCTGGCGTCCGACAAAATTCCACATGAAATAACGCCAATACATATGATCTACCTGATAAGTCAGGAAAAACTTCAGGTTAGTAAGGAAACTGGGCTTTATTAATGTTTTTGGCTTCCCTCCTTCTTCTGCTCCATTGACAGTAATCGGGGTTCCGTTTGTCCCTCCGTAACGCTGGCTTTGGTATATTTCCTTATAACTGGGTTTGTCACCACTCCACATTCTCGGGAAGATGGTTTCAAACCTGGGATCATAAGTTGCGGAGGCATTTCTGTCAACCACGTCATATTTGCCAGTCTTATCATTCCGCTTGTAAACTGACGAACCATACTCAGTTCCCGTTTGGGGAGCATCATAGTATTGCCCGTAAAGCAGAGGCCAGGTACCGTACTGCTGGCGGTTCAGGTAAGACAATAATGAAACTGCATCTTTTGGAGCGTCTTCATTGATAGGTGTATCAGCGTTCGAACGGATCACCAGCATCAAAAATGAAGAATAACCTATTAATATAAAGGTAAGCCCCAGAATAACTGCGTTCAATACGACTTTTCCTTTTTTCCTTGTATATCGCAGACCGAAAAAAATTAATCCTATCAGAACAATAAAATAGAAGATCGTTCCTGAATTAAAGGGAAGTCCTAATGAGTTAACAAAGAAAAGCTCCGTTAATCCGGCAAGGTTGACTGCCTGTCTGATGACACCGTACATCACAATGGCCAGGATAAAGACCCCGGCAAATCCGGCACCGATAAAGCCTTTCCAGGAAAATTTATATTTCTTGAAATAATAAACATAAACGATGGCTGGAATCGTAAGCAGGTTCAGCAAATGGATTCCAATGGCCAAACCTGTAAGATATGCTATCAGAAGCAGCCAGCGAAAACCACTTTCGTGGTCTGCCACTTCCTCCCATCGCAAAATAGCCCAAAAGGTTAATGCCGTGATGAAAATAGAGGAGGCATAAACTTCAGCTTCCACTGCGGAAAACCAGAATGAATCACTGAAAGTGAAAGCCAGCGATCCCACCAAACCGGCACCGATAATGGCCCACAACTGTCCTTTGGAAAACTCGTCTTCCATTTTCTTACCGTAAATCTTTCTGGCCAGAATGGTGATGGTCCAGAATAAAAACATAACAGCAAAAGCACTTGCCAATGCTGAAATCGAGTTTATCATTACGGCAACATGAGCACGGTTCCCAAAGGCAAACAGGGAGAAGAATCTTCCGAGCAGCTGGAAAAGAGGTGCTCCCGGAGGATGCCCTACTTGTAATTTATATGATATAGAAAGATACTCACCCGGATCCCACCAACTCGCTGTGGGTTGTATAGTTAAAAAATAGACAAGGGCTGATATAGCAAACACAACCCATCCCATGTAATTGTTAATTTTTTTAAAGTTACTCATACACTTTATTTTAAGTAAGGCAAATTTGGGCTGCTAATTTAGTTATTTTGAAGAATTAACTAAAATTTTAACGAAATTTATAAGGGCTTGAAGTGAATATAAAAATATTCGTACATTTGCACCCCGATTGTCCGATGGTGTAATGGCAGCACTGCAGATTTTGGTTCTGCCTGTCCAGGTTCGAGTCCTGGTCGGACAACTAATGAGTAAAGGGTGATTGAAAGCGCGAGGGGACAACAAGTCCCCTCTTTTATTAGTCTATGATAGATAAAAAACAAATAGAAAAACTCGTTGGCGAATTCCTTGAAGGAACCGACTGCTTTCTGGTCCAGGCCAAGGTCAGCAGGGATAATATCATCCATGTAATTATTGACGGGGACAATGGTGTTACCATTGATAATTGTGTTGATGTGAGCCGTCACATCGAAAAAAATATTGACCGTGAGGAAGAAGACTACGAGTTGAAAGTACTATCAAGCGGACTGGACTATCCTTTTGCTATGTTGAGACAATACAAAAAATACATAGGAAAGGATGTTTCGGTTACAATGCAAAACGATAGTAAAATTCAGGGAGTACTGCTGGAGGCTGAAGAAAGCTACATTTTACTTCAGGAAGAAATCGAAAAGAAAAACAAAAAGAAAATTACATTTACTCCAGGTGAAGCCATAAGGATTCCTATGGATGAAATAAAACAAACTAAAGCTGTTATAAAATTTAATTAATAAACTGGAAATGGATAACATAAACTTAGTCGAAACTTTTTCTGAATTTAAAGAATTCAAGAATATCGACCGGGAAACGATGATGCGCATTATTGAGGATGTGTTTCGTGCCATGCTCACTAAAAAATTCGGAGAAGAAAGTAACTTCGATGTAATTGTGAACATCGACCGTGGCGACCTGGAAATATGGCATACCCGTGAAATTGTGGAAGATGGCGAAATAGAAGATCCTAATCTGCAGATCGCATTTTCAGAGGCCATAAAGATTGAACCCGACTTTGAAGTAGGTGAAGAAGTTTCAGAACAGATCTTTCTTTCCGATTTCGGACGCCGGGAAATTCTTGCCATTCGTCAGAATCTGGTTTCCAAAATCATGGATTATGAAAAAGATTCCATTTACAAGAAATATAAAGAAAAGGTAGGTGAAGTTATCGCAGGCGAAGTTTATCAGGTTTGGAAAAAAGAAATTTTAGTTCTGGATGACGAAGGTATTGAACTGATCCTGCCAAAGTCAGAACAAATTCCTTCTGACTATTTCAAAAAAGGCGACAGCATCCGTGCCGTAGTTTCCAAAGTAGATATGAGAAACAGCAACCCAGTTATCATTCTTTCGCGAACCTCACCAGTATTTCTGGAACGTCTTTTTGAGTCTGAAGTTCCTGAAATTTATGACGGCTTGATTACCATTAAGAAAATTGTTCGTATCCCTGGAGAAAGAGCTAAAGTAGCTGTTGAATCATACGACGACCGTATTGATCCGGTAGGTGCCTGTGTGGGTATGAAAGGATCAAGAATTCATGGTATCGTAAGAGAGTTGAGAAACGAAAATATCGATGTTATCAATTACACAACCAATGAGAACCTTTATGTTCAACGTGCTTTATCTCCGGCTAAGGTAATTTCCATCAACCTTGACCCGAAAACACACAAAGCCGATGTATATATGAAACCTGACCAGGTTTCACTGGCTATTGGAAAAGGCGGATTTAACATCCGGCTGGCAGGACAACTGACAGGATATGAAATTGATGTTTACCGTGATACTGATGTTGACTCAGAAGATGTTGACCTGCAAGAATTTTCTGATGAAATCGATCAGTGGATTATTGATGAACTTAAAAATATTGGTTGCGATACGGCTAAAAGCGTCCTTGATTTAGAAGTTCAAGAACTTGTTTCCCGTACCGACCTTGAAGAAGAAACCATTCAGGAAGTGGTTAACATTCTCAAAGCAGAATTTGAATAACAAACAAGTGACTTGACTTGCTAAAATACATTCAGGAACATAAAAATTAATAAAAGAGAAATATCCTATGGAAGGATCAAACACAATTCGGTTGAGTAAGGCAGCGAGGGAGTTTAATATTGGTATGAATACCATTATTGAATTTCTTACAAAAAAAGGTTATAAACTGGAAGCCAAACCCAACACCAAACTTGAACCTAAAATGTATGAGCTTCTGGTAAATGAATTCCAGGCTGAAAAGAAAGTCAAGGAAATAGCACATCAAAAAGGACTTGAGTTTGTCGGTAAAGAGAGCATCAGTATTGAAGATACTGTTGAAGAAAAAGAGGGCGACGTTGAAAAAGAGGATCTTGAATCTACGGATGATCTCCTTATCAAGTCAACCACTGTTGATTTTCATGCTCCTAAACAAACAGTAAAACAGGAAACTCCTGTAAAAGAAGAAAAACCAGAAGAAAAACAACCTGTTGTTAAGGAAGAAGTTGTTGTTAAGGAAGAAGTTGCCGAACCGGTACAGGAAGAAAAGGAACCAGAGCCTTTCAAGGAACCCGTTGTTGAAAAACACGAGAAGAAAGAAGAGGAAAAACCTGTTGCTCCTGTTTTTGAAGAAAAAGAAAAGGAACCTGTAACTCAACAAAAAGAAGAAGAACCTGTTGCTGAAGAACCTGTTGCTGAGACAACGGAAACAACGGAAACAACAGAAACAACAGAACCAGATGTACAAGGTGTTAAAATCCTGGGAAGCATCGATCTCGATAAATTAAATCAGAAAACCAGACCTGCAAAGAAAAGCAAACAGGAAAAAGAGCTTGAACGGGCTGCTAAAGCTAAAAAACAAAAAGAGTTCAGAGCTCCTGAAAAGGTTGTGGAGAGACCAAAGGCTGTTACAGAACCAGAAAAACCGGCTCCTAAGGCCCCACCCGTAAAAAATGTTGAAAAAGAGAAAGGAAGTAATTTCATTCCTACCACTTTTCAAAAGCTGACGGGGCCTACCATTGTCGATAAAATTGAATTGCCGGTTGAAGATTCCAAAAAGAAGAAAAAACAACCTGTAGCATCGTCATCGAATGCAGTTAAAAACAAGAAAAAACGCCGTAGAATTTCTTCTTCTGAAAAAGCAGGTGAAGGAAGAGAACATCAACAGCAGCATCCGCAGCAACAATATCAGAAGGCAGGAGAAAGTAAAGGCAGGCCTGATAAGCATAAACCGAATTTCAAAAAACCACCTCTGAAACATGAGCCTTCTGAGGAAGAAATTCAAAAACAAATCAAAGAAACACTGGCCCGGCTTTCTGCACCAACCGGAAAATCTGCTGCTTCCAAGTATAGAAAACAGAAGAGGGAGCATTATTCCATGGTTCAGGAAGAAGAGCTCAAACAGCAAGAACAGGAAAAATCAGTATTGAAAGTTACTGAGTTCCTAACAGCAAACGAGCTGGCAAACATGATGAACATCAGCGTTAATGATATCATCAAAACCTGTATGCAGTTGGGGTTATTCGTTTCCATCAATCAGCGTCTGGATGCTGAAACCATTGCCATTCTCGCTGAAGAGTACGGATATAAAGTCACATTCGTGGATGTTGAGGAACACGACCTGATGGAGGAGATGGAAGTAGAAGATGATCCGGCATCGTTGACCGAAAGAGCTCCTATTGTTACTGTCATGGGACACGTTGACCACGGTAAAACAAAACTTCTCGACTATATCAGAAAAGAAAATGTGGTGGCAGGTGAAGCCGGTGGTATTACACAGCATATCGGAGCGTACGAGGTAACACTTGACAATAATAAAAAGATTACCTTCCTAGATACACCTGGTCACGAAGCATTTACCGCTATGCGTGCCCGTGGTGCGAAAGTCACTGACGTCGCAATTATTGTGATTGCTGCTGACGACAGCGTGATGCCTCAAACCAAAGAAGCTATCAACCATGCCCAGGCAGCAGGTGTGCCAATCGTTTTTGCTATCAATAAGATTGACAAACCTACTGCCAATGTTGACCGTATAAAAGAACAACTGGCCAACATGAACATTCTGGTTGAAGACTGGGGTGGTAAATATCAGTCACAGGAAATATCAGCTATCTCAGGTCAGGGCATTCCCGAATTGCTTGAAAAAGTTTTACTTGAAGCTGAGTTGCTTGAATTAAAAGCCAATGCTGATAAAGCCGGTAAAGGAACCGTTATTGAATCCAGTCTGGACAAAGGCCGCGGATATGTGGCTACCATTCTGGTTGAGGACGGTACGATTTCGAAGGGTGATATCATCATTGCCGGTCCTGTTTTCGGACGCGTGAAAGCGATGTTCAACGAAAGAGCCAAAGAAGTCAAGACAGCTGGGCCTTCAACGCCTGTGTTGTTACTCGGATTAACCGGCGCACCGCAGGCAGGTGATACCTTCAACGTGATGCCGGATGAAAAAGAAGCCAAAGCCATCACAACCAGAAGACACCAGCTGATGCGTGAACAAAGTCTGCGTTCACAGAAACACATCACACTGGATGAAATCGGCCGCCGTATAGCTATCGGCGATTTCAAGGAATTGAACATTATCGTGAAAGCAGACGTGGATGGTTCTGTAGAAGCCTTGAGTGATGCATTGCTGAAACTTTCTACTCAGGAAGTTCAGGTTAACATCATCCACAAAGGGGTGGGTGCTATCACAGAAACAGATATTTTACTGGCTTCTGCTTCAGATGCTATCATCATCGGTTTCCAGGTACGTCCTGTTCCTCAGGCCAGAAAACTTGCTGAAAAAGAACAGATCGATATCCGCTTGTATTCCATCATCTATCAGGCAACTGAAGAACTGGAAGCTGCTATCGAAGGTATGCTTGCTCCTAAAATGGAAGAAAAAATCGTTGCTAACATCGAAATCAGGGAAACCTTTAAGATTACCAAAGTGGGTACTATTGCCGGATGTTATGTGATGGAGGGTAAAATCACCCGTAACACAAAAATCCGTCTTATCCGCGACGGTATTGTGATCCACACCGGAAATCTGGGTTCACTGAAACGCTTTAAAGACGACGTGAAAGAAGTTACTGCAGGTTATGAATGCGGATTGAATATTGAAAGCTTCAACGATATCAAAGTAGGTGATTATATCGAAGGATTTGAACAGGTTGAAGTGGCAAGGAAGAAATAATCACAGAATATTGATCATCTCAAAAAGGCATCCTCCGGGATGCCTTTTTTGTTTTCAGTAAAGTCTGAAGATTCCTTATCCATGTTTGGGCAACAAAAAAACCGGCCCTTGACAGACCGGCTTTTCTCAAAAAATATTAACCTCAAACTATGAAAAACATTTACAATTATGCCATCATCTTTTCAATCAGGTCAACAACGCGGGTTGAATAACCCCATTCGTTATCGTACCATGATAAAACTTTAATAGTTTTTCCCTGAACCATGGTAGCGGTTGCATCGAAGATCGAAGAGTGACTATTGTGGATCACATCAACAGAAACGATAGGATCTTCACAATACTCTAAAATTCCTTTCATTGAGCCTTCTGCAGCTTCTTTCATAGCAGCATTGACTTCATCTTTTGTGACTTCACGTTTCAGGTTTACAACCAGGTCAACCAATGAACCGGTCGGGGTAGGAACCCTGACAGCCATACCATCCAGCTTGCCGGCCAGTTCAGGAATAATTTTTCCAACTGCTTTGGCAGCACCGGTAGTGGTAGGAATTTGAGAAACAGCTGCTGAACGGGCACGTCTCAGGTCTGAATGAGGAGCATCCAGAATTCTCTGGTCATTGGTATAAGAGTGAATAGTAGTCATCAACCCGTTTTCAATACCGAAACGGTCGCTTAATACTTTTGCTACGGGAGCCAGACAGTTGGTAGTACAACTTGCGTTGGAAACACATTGGTCTTCTTCGCGCAGCGCTTCATCGTTAACCCCCAAAACAATCATGTTATCAATCTTGTCTTTGGCGGGAACTGTTAATACAACTTTCTTGGCACCGTTTTTCAGGTGATCACCATAACCACCTTTATTGCTTTCCCTTGAAGTGAAGATGCCGGTGGATTCCACAACAACATCAGGAGTCTTAGCCCATTTGATTCCAATAGGAGCACGTTCTGCAGTTACCGGAATGGCAACTCCGTTAACGATCAGGTTAAGATCGTCGAATTCAACTTTTCCATTGAATTTTCCTTGTGTGGAATCATATTTTAATAAATGAGCCAGCGTTTTAGTATCTGTCAGGTCGTTAATACCAATAACTTCCAAATTGTTTCTTTCGAGGGCAATTTTGAAAACATTACGTCCGATACGCCCAAATCCGTTAATACCAATTTTAATCTTTGTCATGGTGTCTGTTTTAAAGTTTTTCTTTCACGGTTTTCCTACAAAAATTCACATTACTTTTGTGGATAACCGAATTACGATACAAAAATAAATATAATAAATCTTGGAAATTACCGAACCGGAACAAGCCATGGATAAAAATTTCATCTCAAAAGCCCTCGAAGCAAACCTTGCGGAAACCCGTTACAGAGACATTAAAATACCCCCTGAATTTCAGGCATTTATAAATCTGTCGAAAAACTACTACGGAATCCACAAACGCGCAAACGATTGCATAATAGAATTTCAGCATCCATTTTCCAATAAAAAATTTGTGGCTGAAGAATTACGCAAAATGCTGATTACGGATTACTGGTTCTATATAAACCTCGACAATCCTGCTCAGGCCTTCGAAATCCCGGTTTCTTTGATGCAAAATCTGCTTCTGAACGAAAACACAGATAAAACACTAAAAATTTTCATCCTTCGCACCCTTCTCGAATTTGTGCAAAAACTACATGCAGAAAAGAAGGGTTATTATGAAACACTCCACTCCTGCTGCATTAAACTTCAGGATGGATTTAAAGAAAACAAACGAAGCTACATTGAAGCTTCGAAATATTTCAAGAAATATCTGGCTGAAATCTCTCATGATGAAAAGTTCAGAGAATCTGCCTTTCATCTGACACAGGAAGTATACAATGCTTCCATTGATTTCTGGGAATCCAGTACACAGGCCTCCCGCTGGATAAACAATCAAAAAGAAATCCTGAAGCTTGATTCGAATGAATTGTGCAACAAGATCGGGAAACTGTATTTTGAGGGCCTCAGAAACAAAATGAAACAAATTGATTCCTGGGATGACCTTATCAAAGCCATGCCCGATTTCGACGAAATTGCAAATCATCTTGCAGAAACCGTGGACGTCTTTCCTTCTTTTATCGAAAAATTCTATTTCACCTTCTATTTGTTGCATCTCGATGGCATGGCAGACCATAAAGACAGACTGATCTGGAAGCTGAATAAAATGCTGGTGCAAACGATGGAAGAGATAGAAACACCTAACATGAAGGATTTTATAGACCAGCTTTATCAGTATCTGGAGGGTCTGAAAAAAGAACACGCTTCATCTGTTCTGGATATCTGGCTGACTGTGGGAAAGAAGGTGATTGATATCGACGAGTCAGAGGAAAAATTGCTGGTAAGACATCTGGAAAACCGGCTTATCCAGTTTGGATTTGAAACTCCGGGCATGGTGTATGTAAATGAAGACTGGCAGTTGCATATCAACGAAAATCACATCAAAAACATCCGTGTCTGGCTGGAACTCATCGAATATTCCCAATCGGAAATGGAAAAGCTCCTTTCCGCTTTGATCGTAAACCTGAAACTTGGTGGTATTTTCATCAGCGATACCGACCTTTTCCAACGGGATATAACCAAGGTTCTCAATTCCAACATTGCACCTTTCTACAAAAAAGTAAAACAGCTGACCCGAAATTTCCCGGTTTTTTTCAATGAAATTGGTGCTGAAGGCGATATCCGGAAAGTAACCACCACCATGGATGAGCTATCGAAACGTGAAGACAAGCTAATCCACTTTCTGCGAAAGCAGGTTCATACGGAAAGTAACAACACCCTTATTGATCTGGCTTTACAGATTTTCCAGTTCTGGGGCGACGGGAATCTGGAACCGCTAAAAAATATTTTGCCTCACAACGTATATGAAAGCATAGACATCGAAGGCCCCTGGTTTTCTCCCGTGCATAAAATGGTGAAACAGCTCTGCGAAATGGCAAAGGCAACCCCGGAAGAGTTGTTAAATATGGGTGAAGAAACCTATGAGAATCTTCTTTCAAAGCTCAAAGGAACCAACCCTCTGGATATGGAGCGCCTGCGGGATATCAGAAACCTGTATGCTTTTCTGAAAGAGAAATATTCATTTGAAACCGTGGATATTTCCAGGCTTTTGAAACACTATTCCTACATTCCTGATGCTGAAGTGGACAAATTAAATATTGCCCTGGAAAAAGAGGACCTTGAAAGTTCACTGAAACTCATCTATTCTTTCATGAACCATTTGAAAGAGATCATCTTCGACCCGAAGCCAAGTCAGAGCTGGGAAAATATTTATCACAAACGGCACATCGCCATCGGGATTCCGTCTATGTACGGCGTGTACCGGGAACCCAAATTTGAAGCGCTGGGGCTGACTTTCAGGCTTGAAAAAGTGGCTACACGTCTTATGGAAAAAGTAGTTCAGAACATCAACCTGAATTATATTTCGGCCAGGACACTGCGTGAAATTTATGTTATTCTCGATTACTTCCGCGAAGGTCTGGAACTGGACGGTATCACAAACCAGAGCTTTAACTCCAACCTGTTGATGCTGAAATACAGTCTGGCTTCTCAAAGTTTTTCCTTCGACCAGTACATCAACATTTTCCAGTTTGTGGCCGATGACATCAAAAAAACACTGGTGGAATACTTTTTAAAGACTTATGAAATTCCGCTGAAGATCATTATACCGCAACTGTTTGATAAAAGCAATCAACTTCCGAATAAGGACAAACACGAATTTATCAATAAGATCTCTGAGGAGTTCTATCGTGATATTATTTCAGAAGCCTTCCTGATTCAACCGCTGGATAATTTCATTCTGAAGATTTTGGATTCACTGCGCAAAATGGCCGACAACCTGTCTCCGGAAATCATCAAGGAAATCATGTCCTACAACTCCGACCTGATCATTGCACGGTTAGCCAAGGCTAATCCCATCGTGGACAACCAGGTCTTTCTGGGTTCCAAGGCATATCACCTCAAGATCATGCGTATGGCCGGATTCCCGGTTCCTCCGGGCTTTGTGCTCACAACAGAGACTTTCCGCCGCCATCAGGCCATCATTGGTCATGAGGAATTGCGCAACGAAATGTATGAGATGATCAAAAAGCACCTTACCCTGATTGAAAGAGTAGCCGGGAAAAAATTCGGGAACCCCGAAAATCCGCTGTTGCTTTCAGTGCGGTCGGGGACTGCCATCTCCATGCCCGGCGCCATGGACACGGTTTTAAATGTGGGGATGAACGACGAGATCACGGAAAGCCTGAGCAAAATAGCCGGTTTTGAATGGTCGGCGTGGGACTCCTACCGACGGCTTTTGCAAAGCTGGGGTATGGCTTACGGATCTACCCGTGATGAGTTTGACGAAATTATCAATCAGTTCAAGCAAAAGTATAAAGTGGACCAGAAAGGGGATTTCTCACCTAAGATCATGAGGGAACTTGCTTTTGCCTACAAGGAAAAGTTGAAAGAATCGAAAATATACTTTGAAGAGAACGTATTCAAACAACTGATCACCATCATCAATCTGGTGATTGAATCATGGTCTTCGGAACGTGCCATTGTTTATCGTGAGCATCTTCAAATTGCCGACGAATGGGGAACCGCTGTTATCGTCCAGCAGATGATCTTCGGCAACAAGAAAAGCAGCTCCGGCAGCGGTGTTGTCTTTACCCAGAACCCGAAAAATCCGCGTCAGGGTGTGCATTTATACGGTGACTTCACCTACCAGAGCCAGGGAGAAGACATTGTAGCCGGACTTGTAAAACCGTTCCCGGTCAGTAAGCACCAGCTCACCAACGGCCAGCGCGAAAAACTGGTTTCGCTGGAAGAAATGTTCCCGAACCTTTATAAAAGACTGCACCGGATTGCTGTGGACCTGACCGAAAATCTGGGGTACAACCCGCAGGAAATTGAGTTCACCTTCGAATCGGAAAATCCCGACGACCTTTACATTCTCCAGATTCGCGATATGGATATGGCTGCTTTCCACACCACACACCGTTTCACAACGGTCATGGGTAAAATGAAACTTTCCGGAAGAGGGATCGGCATTGGCGGAGGAGCGCTTAACGGGCGCGTGGCCATCGACATGCAGGACGTTAAACAGCTTCATAAAAAATTCCCGGGCGAGCCCGTGGTACTGGTCAGGCCGGATACCGTTCCCGATGATATCGGCATGATCTTCGAAGCCGATGCACTGCTGACTGCCAAAGGTGGCGCCACTTCGCACGCCGCTGTTACTGCGGTGCGACTGGGCAAGACATCGGTTGTAAACTGCACCGGATTGCTCGTTTATGAAAGTGAAAAATATTTCAAGCTGAACAAAGACATTTTCCACGTGGGCGAAAAAATCGCCATCGATGGCTATATAGGGAATGTGTATAAAGGCCACTACCCCATCGAGAATGGGGAAGATCAGCTTGAGTTTTATTTCTAAGAATATCGAACAAGGATTAACGATTTAAGATTTTAGAAGAAAGAACCAGATCATAAATCAAAAATCGGTGTTCCTTGTTCCTAAATCAAATGGTCAAACGAAGGATACCCGGGAAGATCAGCTTGAGTTTTATTTCTAAAAAGACTTGCTGAGGCTATCTCAAAAGTCAACCCCCGCTGGCGCATTTCCAAACGCGTGACTTAACACAAATTTCAGTTTAAAAAGTTTTGTTGCCCTATTTAATTGTTTTTGATTTCCTTTGTTCAACTTGCAGACTTTCAATAGAGGTCAACTTTTTATTCAATGCGTTTACCAAATCCAAATTCCTTTCATATCCTTTAATCAACTGTTTCAACAAAACATCATATCCTATAACGATATTTTCAAATAATGGATCTTTAACAAAATTGGAATGTATAGAACCAAAATTACTAAGACGAACATTTTTGAAGAAAAAGGGGGTTACATATTTGTTTCCATAATTAGTGAGTAAAGCTCCCAAATCTCTTGTCGCTTTGTATGCATCATAGGTACGAATTATATCCCTTCTGAGATTTATGTCTCCTACTTGTTCAAATTTTCCGGATGACGTAATGTTCTGCATTGTGATAGTTGACGGACTAAAATCTGGCATACTCGACATTTCAGCTGTTAAAAATTTGATTCTTTTATTGGAATAATTTTTTGATACTAGAATTTGTTCAAGCGAATCAATACCTTGTTTTTTTGATTTTAAAAACTCCAGCGAGGAAACCATTACCTCACGATTTGCTTTATTTTCATCATAAAAACTTTTTATATACCTTTTAACCTCTATATTTGTTTTCCTTGCTTCGTTCCAACTGTTTAGTCTAAAAGCTATTGTAATTCCAATAATTACTATAAAAAGATCGATAATTTTTGATGTCCAATCAATTTTTAAATTTAATCGAAGCTTTCTCATTTGATATTTTCTTTTGATTAACTGATTTTCTGTTGACTATAATTCTGCTCTGTTGACTCGCGTTTCTGAAAGTGTGCCTGTGCACAAACTTCAGTTTTAGAGAGCACGCCGAAACATTTATGCGCCAGTATGGGGTTGTAGAGCATTTTTAATGGCTTGGTGCGGCACGAATTTAGAAATTTCTTTCAGAGATTATTCTCTCTAACCGCATCTTTATGAGTTCAAGGCTTATTGTCGGGTTTTCCCGGGGTGGCGCTAATGATTTCCAACTGGCGCTGACAATTTTCCAAGTGGCTTTAATGATTTCCGGTTGGCTTTAACGATTTCCCAGGTGGCGCTGATGATTTCCCGCTGGCGCCAATGATTTCCCGAGTGGCGCTGACAATTTCCAGGTGGCGCTAATGTTTTCCCAGGTGGAGATGACAATTTCCCGGTCGGCGCAGACATTTTCCGGCCGGGAAAAAGGCAAAGATCTTCCGGCAAGAAGCAAAACCACTTCAAAAAGTATCAGATACGATCCGGAAAATTGTAAATATCACGGTGCAAAAGGATTCTGCTTACAGGCCAGGGGTAAAGATGAGCGGGAAAAAAGTATCTGAAGCTCAAAAATTACCTGAAATGCCTAAATTTTTTTGGAAACCTAATGATACAACAATCCATCTTCCGTCTTCGGACTTCAAGCTCTGATTCTCTGTAAAAAAGATTCCTTTCAGCCTGAAAAATCCCCTTTTAGACATCACTTTTATTAGTAAATTTGCCGCCTATGGAGAACATCAGAAACTTTTGCATTATTGCCCACATCGACCACGGTAAAAGCACGTTAGCCGACCGTCTGTTGGAGTACACCGGAACAGTGTCGGAGCGCGACGCTCAGGCACAGGTGCTGGACGATATGGATCTGGAACGGGAACGGGGCATCACTATAAAAAGCCATGCCATTCAGATGAATTATTCGTTTGAAGGAAAGAAATATGCTTTAAACCTCATCGATACTCCTGGTCACGTTGATTTCTCCTATGAAGTCTCACGTTCTATCGCCGCCTGCGAAGGCGCACTGCTGGTGGTGGACGCTACCCAGGGAATCCAGGCACAAACCATCTCCAACCTGTATCTGGCCATTGAGCACAACCTGGAAATCATTCCGGTGCTGAACAAGGTCGATCTTGACAATGCCATGATCGAAGAGGTGAAAGACCAGATTGTGGAAATGCTCGGGTGCGATTATGAAGATATTATAGAAGCCAGCGGAAAGACAGGCTACGGCGTGGATGACATTCTGGAAGCCGTTATCAAAAAGGTACCGGCACCGGACGGGAATGCGGATCAGCCGCTGCAGGCCTTGATTTTTGACTCTGTGTTTAATCCCTTCCGGGGAATTATCGCTTACTTCAGAATTTTCAACGGCGAAATCCGCAAAGGTGATCTCGTAAAATTCGTAAACACAGGAAAAGAATACCTTGCTGATGAAGTGGGGGTACTCCGTTTAAAACCGGAACCGCGCGAGAAGCTCAGCACCGGTGAAGTGGGTTACATCATTTCCGGCATCAAAGTTTCCAAGGAAGTAAAAGTAGGTGATACCATCACCCACGTAAAAGAACCCTGTAAGAATGCCATTGCCGGTTTTGAGAATGTGAAACCCATGGTGTTTGCCGGTATTTACCCTGTGGATGCTGACGATTATGAAGAACTCCGTACAGCCATCGAAAAGCTACAGCTGAATGATGCTTCACTGACTTTTGAGCCGGAATCTTCGCTGGCACTGGGATTTGGTTTCCGGTGCGGGTTCCTGGGACTGCTTCACATGGAGATCGTTCAGGAGCGCCTCGACCGGGAATTCGACATGAATGTCATTACCACCATGCCCAACGTTTCGTACCGCGTGGTGACTAATAAGAAAGAGATTGTTGAAGTGCACAATCCTTCCGGACTGCCGGAACAGAAATATCTCGATTACATCGAGGAACCTTTTATTAATGCACAGATCATTACACGTACCGAATACATAGGCCCTATCATCAAGCTTTGCCTCGACAAAAGAGGCGAACTGAAAAACCAGGTTTACCTTTCCACCGACCGGATTGAGCTTACCGTGGATATGCCGCTGGGTGAGATTGTTTTCGATTTTTACGACAAGCTAAAAAGCATCTCGAAAGGTTATGCCTCTTTCGATTATCATATTTCGGGATATCGTCCGGCCAAACTGGTAAAACTGGATATTCTTCTGAACAGCGAGCCTGTGGATGCGCTTTCGTCACTGACACATCAGGATAATGCAGCCGGTTTGGGAAGAAGAATCTGCATAAAGCTGAAGGATCTGATACCACGCCAGCAATTCGACATCGCTATTCAGGCCGCTGTCGGAGCCAAAATCATTGCCCGTGAGACCATCAAAGCCGTAAGAAAAGACGTAACGGCAAAATGTTACGGTGGCGACATCTCGCGTAAGCGGAAACTGCTGGAAAAACAGAAAAAAGGGAAAAAGCGCATGCGCCAGGTAGGAAATGTGGAAGTTCCCCAGTCTGCTTTTTTGGTAGTGCTGAAGCTGAATGATTAATCCCATACAGATCATTTTCATTTATTTTGTTTAACCTTGAGCCTTCCGTTCATTTCTTTGTTCCTCCAAAGAAACGAACCCAAGAAAAGAGGCAAAATCCAATGATTAATGATTAGTGGAACCGTCATCCCTTCCGGTCGTTCAACCCTGAGTCGCGGTTTCCAGGGATGTGAGGGTCTTGATTATAGAAACGGACAATATCGAGCAGATTCTCACGCAACACCTCCCCCAATCCCCTCTCAGGTCGCTCAGAATTAAACGATCTTTTTTCTGTTATTATTTAACTAAAATCCAATTCTTTAGATTTGATTTTTCTGTATTATCTTTGAAAATAAAATGAAACTGTAACTAATGACCTATTGTTTCGTTACAGTAATATGAGTCAACTTTTATAGAGCTTTTAATGAACGGTACCGAATACAACCGATGTGTGGATGAATATTCAGACGCTCTTTATGCCTTTATGCTGAAAAGCACAAAGGATGAAGAGCTTGCCAGGGATCTGGTACAGGAATCGTTCATGAGGTTGTGGGAACACAGGCATGAAGTGGAAAAAACAAAAAGCAAATCATATTTGTTTACCATTGGCTATCATGCCATGATTGACCATATAAGAAAGCATAAAAGGGTGGAAGCTTTCAACGACAAATATCATACTCAGATTACGCACAACGACTTCAGCGACCTGAAGGAAGTGCTTAACAAGGCGGTGGATAACCTGCCTGAGGATCAAAAGTCTGTTTTGCTGCTGAGAGATTACGAAGGCTATTCTTACAAGGAGATAGGCGAAATTACGGGTTTGACAGAAAGCCAGGTAAAAGTTTATATTTTCAGGGCACGCTTGTTTTTGAAAAATTATATTGTGCATCCGGATTACGTAGTGTAACATGAAACTGACCAGGGAAAATTACGGCATTTTTATCATCGATTATTTCGATGGGAACCTTTCAGAAGCTGAAAAGGAGCAGCTATTGCTGTTCCTGGATGCCAACCCTGATCTGAAAAAAGAATTTACAGATCTGAGAAAAGTTACCCTTTCAAAACCGGATGTTACTTTCCCTGATAAGGAAAAACTGAAAGTCCCGGCAATACAATCCGCAGGGCAGATTGACAAAGACAACTATGAATCTTTTTTTATCCTCTATCATGACGGCGAGCTGAAAGAAGGGGAAGATAAAGAACTGAAACTATTTCTGGATAAAAATCCTCATCTTTTAAAAGAGCTGGAACTTTTTGGAAAGATCAGGCTCGATAAAGACAAAAAAGTAGTTTTCCGGGATAAAGCCGCTTTAAAACACAAAAAACCTGTTACTATTCAGATGGCTTTCGTGATAGCCGTTGCTGCCATGCTATTGATTTATTTTGGGTTCAGATTTTTAACACCCGGCAAAAACGAGATTCATGCCCCCCGGCAATATACAAGGATGGCTGCGCTGGAAGTGATGCCCGCGATGACATTAAGCTTAACCGTTTCTTCGGATGCATCCATCCGGTTGAAATCACAAACCAAGACTGAAGTACCAAAAACACGTCCGATCATCATCCAGCAGATTCCTGTGGGAATGATGGCTTCATTGGACGCACCTGTACATTTTGATAATTCAAAAGCTGATGCTTCACTTTATACTGCACGCAATTCCCGAAACACCTCTGCGCAACCTCATCCGGTAGTAGTAGAAGAAGTCCATAATTCTCTTTTTGCCGATGCTGTTACAAGACGCATTGACAAGCTGGCCGGACTTTTTGCAAAACATAAAAGAGAGAAAATGGAAAGCAACGAACACGATAAACCTTTTGTTCAGATTTTGGAAAACGGGGTCAAAACCTTCAATTTTCTCACCAATAATGATGTTGTTTTTGTAAAGACGTACAATTCCAAAGGAAGCCTCACCGGTTACCAGTTATTGAGCGATAATCTCCAGATTGATAAAAATATTCATCCCGTATCAAACGGGGATTAGGTAACCAGGGAAAATACTATTCAAGAAATTATTATCTTGCATTAGATTTAAGAGAAATAAATTTGATTTTCTTTTAACGAATAAATTCAGCTTCCATAGAAGGAAAAGGGGTGAATTTCTTTTTCTTTCTTATCATTTCCGATATAAATGGTTTTTAAGAGTTCCTATTAATAATGATAATAAATGACAAACGAACAAGAATTAAAAACTTATTTTCATTTCGAGAAAAATGTCGATTTCGAGATAGAATTAGTTCTATTGCCTGATTCCCTGTTGAAAACTGACAAGCCTCATTTATTTAAACCTCACCGCACCAACTTTTATCATATATTTCTGTTCGAAGATTGCCAACCCACACATTGGATTGATTTTGAAGCACTAAAAATTAAGCCCTATTCCTTGTTGTTTTTAGGAAAAGGACAAGTACATCATTTTGATGACCTGAAAAAATACAAAGGTTATGAACTTATCTTTACAGAGGAGTTTTACAACATTACAGATTATGACATCGAATTTCTTCGAAATTCGACATTATTCAACAGTTTTTTAAACCGGCATATTCTTCAATTAGATAAACAATCCTTCGGGGAATTTTTCAAACATGTTGAAGCAATTCAAAATGAAATAAACCAACCTAATAAATTCAACAAACAACAAATTCTAAAAAACCTGGTCCACAATCTTCTTTTGTTTACGGAAAGAAAACAGGATGAAGATCAACCTTTAAATATAAAATTTCTTTCCCAGGATATCACTTTAGTTTTGAAATTCAGGAGTTTATTAGAACAACAATTCAGGGAAAACAAATCAGTCATAAATTACGCCAGGCAACTGTTTGTGACTGAAAAAAGATTAGGTGTCGCAACACGGAATGTTTTGGGTAAACTTCCTAAAGATATGATCGAAGAAAGAGTTATTCTTGAATCCAAAAGATTTCTGATAAGGAGTCAATATACAATAAAGGAGATCTGTTTTGACCTTGGCTTTAATGAACCGACTTATTTTACCAAGTTTTTTAAAAAACATGAAAAGAAAACACCTTTGGCATTCCGTTCAGAAATATTGCAAAAAAAGGATTAAAATAATTTCTTCTTTGGGTATTTGTTCATAACCATACTTAACGACTCAACCATTCCATCTCACCTTGAATTGATCCTTATCATTTTTTATCCCCAAGGATTTAACGAAAAAGGAAGAAAATTGCCATTAAACGGAACAATAATTCCATGTACTTTCATAATTATCAACCTATTTTAGTCCAAAATAAATTAAATCTAAAACAGGATATTAATATGAAAAACAAGGAAACCATGAAAGACAGAAAATCATCTCAATTATGGTCTCGCAGTCATATCTCCGGAGAACATGCAAGACAAACCTTCTCAAAGTTAAAAATTGAGGCGAAACGAAATGTCCTTAAAGTGTTGCGAAGCCTCAAACCGATTTTTTCCTATTTAGCCCTAAAAGGAATTGGTTTAATATTATTTACATTGTTTTTTATCATGTCTGCAAATGCTCAGGAGAATGTAAAACAACTTCAACCCATTTCTGCAAAGAGGCCCCATGTAGTGCAGCCAAACTGGAAGTTAGTCAAAGTAAACACTGCCAATATTAAAACAAAATATATTGGGGTTCCCTACAGCAATGTTTCAAAAACTCAAACTCTTGATATTTATTTGCCGAACAAAGGAAAAGGGCCATTCCCGGTAATTCTTGCTGTTCATGGTGGTGCCTTTGTTTGGGGAAATTCATTTTTACGCGATGATGTTGGCCCGCAACTCGAGGGTGTCAATAGGGGTTATGCTGTAGTAAGCGTTAATTACAGATTATCGGGCGAAGCGCCTTTCCCGAGAGCAGTAAATGATGTCAAAGCTGCTGTCAGGTTTATTAAAGCAAACGCTAAAAAATATAATCTCAATCCCAACAAGATCGCAGCCTGGGGTTGCAGTGCAGGTGGTAATCTTGTGTCAATGCTTGGAACGACTGCAAACGTAAACAATCTTAACGGGGATGATACCTCAAACCTGAAATACTCTTCCCGGGTTCAGGCAGTAGTCGACTGGTATGGACCTACTGATTTTTTGAAATTCAATAAATATTTCAAAGAATATGGAGTGAAACCGCTTTTCGGATCAAACCAAACGGATAATTCATTTGAAAGTTGGTATATCGGTCAGAATATTGCCAAGGATCCTTCTTTTACAGAAAAAGCAAATCCGGAAACTTATATTCAGACTATGAATCCCAAAACCGCACCATATTTCTTCATTGAACACGGAACCAAGGATCAAAATGTTCCGACTCTCGAATCCGTCCATTTTGCGCATCAACTGGAAGCCAAAATTGGTAAGAACAAAGTAACCCTTGTTTTATTGAAAGGAGAAGTCCATGGCGGGCCAAAATTCCGCACCCCTCAAAATTTGAACATGGTTTATCAATTTCTTGACAAAGTTTTAAAAAACAAAGAATGATAATGGTTGGGGGATTAAAGTTACTTTTTTTAATTAATCCTCTCCTTTCCATATAGATTACCCAGGAATTTTTTTCATAACAATAGGTTTGCTTTCTAAGCCATCTGAAAAATTCAAGATGGCTTTTTTTGCCTTATCAGGTGAGCAGACACATTACAGGAAGCCATTTACACCCCAATAAATTATATCTCATTGTAATTGTAAACTTTATTGGATGAAAATTGCCATTAAACGGAAGAATTTTACCACCTGTATTCTGGTGATATGATGAAATTTGGAGTGTTAAATCAACTCAAAATTTTAACACAATGAAAAAAGTATTACAATTATTACAGAAATCAAAAGATTCAAGAACGAGGACAATGTTAACAGAAAGCCCTCAAAATGATTATGATGGCACACATCAGAAGAATGGATTATCGCAAAGTTTATCCAAAATAACATTAGTTAAAAAAGGGATTGCATTATTATTAACAGGATTTTTATGCGTTTCGCTGACATCCTGTGCCCAAAATGCTAATCGTATATCCCAACTTGAACCTGTAACGCCCAACGGTTCAGGAATTTTTTCACTTGCTCCCAAAGGACAACAACCCCCAAAAGCGGTACAGGAACAAATGGGGCCTCATACCGCCTGTGCTTTAAATCTCCAGGAAAAATATCTGGGAGTGCCTTATGAATCCATTTCTAAAACACAAAATCTGGACATTTATATTCCTCAGGGGAAAGGTCCATTTCCGGTTATCGTTGACATTCATGGAGGCGCCTTCATGGTTGGTAGCTCAAATGACATCTATGAAATTCAGGTGGTGGATGAAGGGATTGCTCATGGCTATGCGGTCGTAAGCATTAATTACAGAATGTCCGGTGAAGCAAGGTTTCCAAGAGCTGTCAATGATGTGAAAGCTGCAGTGCGCTTTGTAAGAGCTAATGCCCAGAAATATCATTTCAATCCAGATAAGATTGTTGCATGGGGAGGAAGTGCCGGGGGAAACCTGGTTGCAATGCTAGGAACAACGGGTAACGTGAATACTTTGAATGGAGATGACACAGAAAATTTAAATTATTCCTCAAATGTGCAAGCTGTTGTTGACTGGTTTGGTCCGTGCAACTTTTTAAAATATGACGAACAGTTCAAACTGGAAGGAATCCATCCGCTGTTTGGCTCAGTGTTCAAATCCAATTCACCTGAAACTTTGTATATAGGTCAGGATTTGAGAAAGGATCCTCAGTTTACGGAAAAAGCAAATCCTGAAACTTACATCAATACCATGAATCCTAAGAATGCCCCATATTTTTTCATCCAACACGGAACTGCTGACCAAAACATTCCATATCAGCAATCTATTGACTTAGCCAATGACCTGATCACCAAAATTGGCACAAAGAAAGTCCGCCTGGGACTGTTGCTGGGTGCACACCATGGCGATCCAATGTTTTCGACACCTCAAAACTTTCAAAAAGTATTCAACTTTTTAGATCGGATTTTTGATTACAGCTATTCATATTAATCCGGCTTATCATCACACACGTTATTCTTAATCCAAAAAAATACGAACATGAAAATGAAGGTTCTCTTTGTATTGACTTTAATTATATCTGTAGCCCTGTCTCTTCAGGCACAGGATATAAAAAATGACAAATCAGCCCTAAAAGCGAAAATTGACACAACAAAATTTAACGAAACCGCACACAGACATGGGCTGTTAACTGCAGGAACTTTTTCCAGGCCACGCGACATCTCCATTGGTATCCCGGTAACCGATCCGGGTCACTTTCTGATTGTTGAGAACGATTTGCCTGTGACCTATTACAACCTGCCTCAAGGACCACAGTCTGTCTGGCGGCCGGATGGAAATTTCAGTGACATCAATTTAATGAATCTCCATGAGTCATTAATTCAGTATGGATGGGTCGGTTATGCAACCAAATCCTACGACCAAAACGGTATCAGACCTATTTCCGCCCCTCCTGGAATAGGTGCTCCGGGAACAATGATTCCTATTCCGGATAAATTTCAGGGTGTATTAAATTACAATACCGATGACTATGGTCTCAATGAATTTGACATTAGCTTTTCATCTCCAATAGGGAAAAACTGGTACCTAAGTGCCAACACCTTTCAAAATTACGACCCGGGATATAATAAAATCCCTTACCACCTGCTCGATGACAGACTTTCGATATTTCGTTTTTCAATAACCAAAAAATTCAATCACAACAAAGGAGATATCAGTCTTTACTACAGGCATGCAGATACGAGAGACTTATTCCCGATTAACGGTGACAGCCCGTTTGTTTATGATGGGAACGGAAAAATCAGCGAGCTGAATGGCATCAAATGGGGTACAGATTACTTTGGAAACAGTGATGGTTTTATCCAATATGTGGATATAAAGACAGGTGTGGAGCATACCACTTCATTTTATGACGCTACACATAACTATTCCACGAATCTTCAGTATCTTTTCCATTACAATTTCAGCAGCGGAGTAAAGCTGAAATCAAGTGCAAGATGGAATTATGTTCCTTATGCCGGAGTACCCATTCAGGTTCCATTACAAACCTATGATTTAAGCAATCCTGCACCAGGTACCCCAACTTATTCATTAAGGGATGGAACGCCTTACACCGGTGTTGCGCAACAATGGCTTTCTCTTTTCAACCAGGGAAGAATTAATGACGGTATGTTTATGACTGAGTTAGGTAAAAAAACCGGAAAAAATGACTGGAAAATCGGGGTTGATTTCTTCTATCATTTTCAGGAAACATCAGAAAGCTCTTGCTTTTATAATACTACAGCCACAATAAATCCACAAATGCTTTCCGCAAACCTTCCTCCTCAGGTTGGTGGTGGAGTATATTCAGGCTTCAATTTAGCAGGCGGATTTTATACCGGGCATGAAGTAAAAACAGCAATTTATGCAAGTGATAACTGGACTGTATCAAAAAGATTAAAAATCTATGCAGGATTACGGTTAGACTATCTTTCGGTGAATGGAAAAAATCTTCCTTACAATCCCCTGCCAGGATTTTATATGGGCTCAGGACTTACAGGACAGTCTTTTGACGGAGTAGGAAATCCAACTTTTGCCCCAGGAACAGTGGCAACCTTGGTTCCTTTTAGCCATAATTATGTGCTGCCCTCAGCAACTTTGGAATTCACATACAATTTATCCAAAACATTTGGACTGTTGGCAAATTATTCCTTTTCAAAACAAGGTTATGGTTTGAACACTTATGGAAACCTGGGAGGTTTGGGTCAGCAGGCTCCCTCTGTAAAAGCAGTGAGTTTTGAATACGGCCGGGCAGGTATCTTTTACAACAATCCTTATATCAACCTTGTTTCAGCATTTACATTCATGTACTCACCTAGGAATATTCCTTTCGCTTTGAATACTATGTATCAGGGTACTCCTGTAAGCCTGCTTCAGGTATATGATATTGAAACCTTAGGATGGACTACGGATATGTTAATTAATCCTGGAATTAAAGGTTTTAACCTGCACTTTCTCGTTCAATACTTCGATCCTAAGTACAAGAATTTTAAATTACAACCTACGGGAGATTCACCTGTTTTCAATTATAGCGGGAAAATCGTGACCGGTGTTCCGAAACTTACACTGGAAATCGACCCCACTTTTGTACCGGCTCCTGCCTGGCGTATTTGGGCCTCTTTCCGCTATTACAGCAAAACCTATGGTAGTATCAGCAATCTGATTTATTTTGCTCCACATTGGGAAACATTTGCCGGTATTAACTGGCAGGCTAACAAAAAGCTGGGTTTAGGATTTAACGTTGTAAATATTTTCAATCAGTTAGGTATTACCGGAATGATTCCTGGTTCAGAATTTGTAACACCAGACCAGACCCAACAGTATCTGCAAAACGTTAAAGGATTTATGAGCGCCGGAAGTTATCTGCGTCCTTTGTCGTTTAATTTCTCAGTTCAGGTTAAATTCTAATATATGTTTTATCTGTCAAGAATGACCCTGGTCAAAAACCAGGGTCATTCTTGATAAATTCAAAAACACCTGAAATTCACCAGAGATTCAGGTGTTTGTAAAATAATTAAATCCCATATCCATGGCATTCCATAAATCAACCAAAAAACTGGGGGTTAACTATTAAAAAACAATTTTAATAGCTAACCTCAAACTAAATTGACACCGCTGATACGCAAGAAAATCATATTTAATCAAACATTCATCTTTTTCTTATTAATTCACAAACAAAGTTTTTTCTCTTTTAGAGAAACATTTCTATCTATTTCATAATGACAATTAATTCCTATAAAAAAAAATCCCTCTCTTTTTTAACAGTTATGTTAGCCATGCTTGTTGCGTTGTCACCCTTCGCAATAGATTCATACCTGGCAGCAATGCCTATTATGGCCAAGTTCTTCAAGGTTGGGACAGGAATTATTGAATTGACAATCACACTATATTTTCTTGCTTTTGCCATTGGGAATTTTGTTGGAGGTCCGCTTTCTGATTCTTTTGGAAGAAAACCGGTTGCTTTAACCGGAATGACTATTTACGCCGTTTCCTCTATTATCATTTCTTTGTCCCATACTATTGAACCGGTACTTTTCTTCAGAGCACTGCAGGCTTTTGGTGCAGGTTTCGCCACAGTTATTGCAAACGCATATATACATGATTTATTCGACGGGAAGGCCGTTGCCCAGATAGTGACCAAAATCAGTATGATAATGATGCTTGCCCCATTGATAGCTCCTATAATCGGAGCTTTTTTTATTCATTTTAAGGGCTGGCAGGGTGTTTTTTATTTTCTATTTGGATTGGGAGGAATCCTGTTCTTAATATTTTTATTTCTAATCCCGGAATCACTTGATAAATCATCTATTTCAAAAAAAATTTCTTTCTCCCGGTTTTTTGAAAAATATAAAATCTTCTTTTCTGACAAGCAGTCTGTTTTGCTACTATTTTCAATTAGTTTTTCTATGGCAGGAATGTACGTTTTTTTAACCGATGCATCTTTCATCTATATTGAATATTTTAAAATAAATCCTGATTTTTTTCCAATACTATTTGGTGCCAACGTAATATTAAACATTTCATTATCCTACCTCAATACGTATCTGTTAAGATTTTATAAAGTATCCCTGCTGTTGAGAGCAGGTCTCTTACTTCAGTTATTGGCAGGGATTATGGTCTTGTTGTCGGTTTATTTTCATACTCCTTCTTTTTGGGGTGTTTTTGGCGGTATTGTACTTTTCGTTGGAAGTTTAGGATTAATTTTTGGAAACGGTACAGCTCTCATTCTTAATAAAAATCCAAAAATAAGCGGCTCTGCCAATGCAACTATCGGCATCTTAAGATTTTTGCTCAGCTTCGTACTGGGAAGTTTACTGGCTCTGCTTCACACCAAAAATATTGTTCCTTTTGCCACTGTAATATTCACATGCACTTTATTAGGCAATATCTTCTTTGCGCTTTCGGGTTCACCCATAGCCGAAAAAAATGGTTAATAGATAAAGTCAATTAGACTTTCCAAAGGAAGCCTCACCGCTTACCAGTTATTGAGCGATAATTTCAAGTTCGACCGAAACATCCAGCCCGAATCAAACGGACAATAAATTTACACCGAAATTACAAAGAGAGCGTTGTAAAGGCAGTGGGTAGCGCAACAAAGAAATCTCTTTTTTATGCAATGTGCTTTAAATTATGAGATTGCTTCGTGTGTCACCTCCTCGCGACAGGGACGGTTTTACTATACAGGCCGGATAAATTTCTTTGAACCTAAACCTGATAATGACAGTTTATTGAGTTTATAGGGATAAACATTTTACAATCCCATGCTCATACTGACCAGTTCAGCGATGTCATAGTTTTTCATCGTTTCTTCCTGATTCTTGTATTTGATACCATCCGTAAGCATGGTCATACAGAACGGGCAGGCAGTACAAATAATTTCCGCTCCGGTTTCCATGGCCTGTTCGGTACGGTCGATAAAGACTTCCTTGGAACCTTTCTCAGCTTCCTTGAACATTTGTCCGCCACCGGCACCACAGCACATGGCAAAGCTCCGGTTTTTCTGCATTTCCACCTTAACGGAAGGAATCGCATTAAGAATATCACGAGGAGCATCGTATTCTCCGTTACCACGGCCCAGATAACAGGGATCGTGATAGGTGATCTTCTTTCCGGCAAACTTATCACCACCGACCTTTAATGTCCCGTCCGCAATGAATTTCTGCAGGAACTGGGTGTGATGCTGTACTTCGTACTTACCACCCAAATCAGGATATTCGTTTTTCAGGGTATTAAAATCGTGCGGATCGCAGGTGATGATTTTCTCAACTTCATAACTGTTCAGTACTTCAATGTTGGTGAGTGCCTGCATCTGGAACAACATTTCGTTTCCTGCACGGCGGGCTACGTCACCACTGTCGGATTCTTCCGTTCCCAGCACTGCAAAGTCCACTTTCAGATGGTTGAGGATTTTCACAAATTCTCGGATCACTTTTTTATAACGCTCGTCAAAAGCACCGGCAGAACCAACCCACAACAGGTATTCCGGTTTTTCGCTATTAGCAAATTTATCGGCCATCACAGACACATCCATTCCGTCAGCCCACAGCAAACGGTCCTCGGGAGAGAACTGCCATGGTGCGCCATTGTTTTCGATATTGGTAAATACAGTATTTAATCCTGAGGGTGCTTTGGATTCTTCCATCACCAGATAGCGTCTCATTTCCAAAATCAAAGAAGGCTGGTTGATGTCCACCGGACATTCCTGTGCACAGGCATTACAAAGAGTACAAGCCCAGAGCTCTTCCTCCGTGATGTAATCATAAACAAGGTGTTTGCCGTCGTCGTAAGCTTTTCCTTCTTTCAACAATCCCGGTCCTTTTTCTTTCATCCTGGCACGGGTATCCATCATAATCTTTCTTGGTGAAAGCAATTTACCCGTGATGTTAGCCGGACAAACCGAAGTACAACGACCACATTCGGTACAGGAAAGTGAATTCAGGTAGTTAGTCCATTTTACATCATCCACATCCAGCACGCCGAAACGTTCTACTTCACCTTCCTCTGCCCCACCGTCCATAGGAGCATTTGGATCAAGCATAATTTTCACTTCTTTGGTGATGTTGGGCATATTGTCAACATAACCCAGTGGTTCCATCTTTGAAATAAAGACATTCGGAACCGACATAAACACGTGGAAGTGTTTTGAATACGGTAAAATATTTGCAAAGATGAAAATGGTCAGAATGTGGAACCACCAGTTAAACTGATACCAGAACCAGGCCTGGCTTGCTGATACGTTGGCAAACAAAGGTGCCCAGATATATTTTGCCACAGGATAAGATCCCAGTACCGGATCGCCGGTCACCTGAGCCCACTGGTAATAAAAGGCATTCATTCCCATGAGGGATATCATCAAAAACAGAATTATTGTCAGCGCAAGAACTGCATCGTATTCCGATACCGGTTTCATTTCAACGCCCGAAAATCTCTTGATATGCAGAACCAGACGACGGGTAAGAAAGACAAACATTGCCACAGCGATAATCAGAGCAAACACATCGCCGCTTCCCATCATAAAATTATAAAACCAGCCCAGAACACTGAACGCTTTTTCCGTTCTGAAAAGTCCGTCGATCACCATTTCAACACTTCCGAAAAGGATAATCATAAAGCCCCAGAAAACAGAAGCATGAATCAGCCCAATCACCGGACGACGTAAAATTTTAGTCTGAAATCCGGCAACTTCCAGTGTATGATACAAGCGTTTCCAAAAATGTCCCAGAGGTTTTTTACGGGTGAATTTAAAGAACCGGAAATAACGCTGCATGCTGTATGCAAAGACTCCCAACGTAAGGAGCAGGGCAACGGAAAAAACGATCTGTTTGAGCATAGCTGTAATGTTTATATGATAAATCGAACTACAATTTTACATTAAATATAATTAAGAATTAATATAAATGTTACGCATGCGTAATATATAGCAAACAAATGTAATGAATTATTCCAATAAAAATCAGTTCTGTATATTTACTGAAATCACAAATATTTTAAAATCCGGACTGACATCTGATTTTCGAAGTTTAATATGAGAAACGGAAAACATATTATCCGACAAGCTTTTAAATTATCATCATATTAAGTAGAAATTTCATCCCCGGCAACCATTAGTTTTTTCTCTCTTTAAAAAGGGTTAAAAGTAAGGTCCCCTTCCCTGTCAAAACTGAATATATCCCCTATAAAGTCAACTTTTACCTATATTTGCCATTCTTCAAATAAAATGGATTATGCAGCTACCAAAAGTTTATCAACCCAGGCATCACATTCGGATCGTGACGGCCGCATCCCTGTTCGACGGACACGACGCAGCGATCAACGTTATGAGGAGGATCATTCAGTCTACAGGGGCCGAAGTGATTCATCTGGGACACAATCGTTCAGTTCATGAAATTGTCAACACCGCCATTCAGGAAGATGTCCAGGCTGTGGCCATCACCTCTTACCAGGGAGGCCACATGGAATTTTTCAAATACATGTACGACATGCTTGCTGAAAAAGGATTCGGGCACGTTAAAATTTTCGGCGGTGGCGGAGGAGTCATTCTTCCCGAAGAAATAAAAGAACTTCAGGAATATGGCATAAGCCGTATTTACTCTCCCGACGATGGCATGCACATGGGCTTGCAGGGGATGATAAACGATTTGATGGAAAAATCAGATTTCCCAACGGGGAACGACGGAAAAGTTGATCTTCAGGAAATAAAAAATAAAAACTACGGGGCTATTGCCAAGGTCATTTCGGCTGCTGAAAACAACCGGGAAAACGTAGAAGATTTACTGAACCAATGCCTGGAGGAAGGTAAAAATCATCATGCTCCGGTGCTGGGAATCACGGGTACCGGAGGTGCCGGGAAATCGTCTCTGGTAGATGAGCTTGTCAGGAGGTTTCTCAACGATTTTCAGGACAAAACTGTTGCCATTATTTCAGTCGATCCGTCTAAAAGAAAATCGGGCGGGGCTTTGCTGGGCGACCGCATCCGAATGAACGCCATCGACAATTCAAGGGTTTACATGCGTTCTCTGGCCACCAGGCAGTCTAACCTTTCCATCTCTAAATATGTAAAAGACGCAGAAGTCATTGCCCAGGCTGCCGGTTTCGATCTGATTATCCTGGAAACTTCGGGAATCGGACAATCAGACACCGCCATCGTTGATCACAGCGATCTTTCACTTTATGTCATGACTCCTGAATACGGAGCCGCCAGTCAGCTTGAAAAAATTGACATGCTGGATTTTGCCGACCTGATTGCACTGAATAAATTTGACAAAAGAGGTGCGGAAGACGCACTGCGTGATGTAAAAAAACAATACCAGCGTAACAAGCTGCTTTTTGAAGAATCGATAGACGGTATGCCGGTTTACGGAACCACCGCCTCACAGTTCAACGACCCGGGCGTTAATGAATTGTATGTAAATCTTCTGAAGAAAATCAAGGAACAAACGGAAGTGGACTTCCATTCACAACTGAATCATCAGCCCGAAATGACTGAAAAGATCCACATCATTCCGCCGCAACGTACACGTTATCTTTCAGAAATCTCCGAGACCATCAGGAATTACAACCAATGGGCAGAAAGGCAGTCGGAAGTGGCACAACGGCTTTTCAGTTTACATCAGTCCATCGATGAAATGAAAAAGGCCGGGGATCAGGAAACAGAAGAAAAATTAAAAGAAGCCTATCATAAACTCGTAAAAAATATCGATCCAAAAAACCTGCAGATCATCCAAACCTGGGATAAAAAGAAGCAGGCTTACGCTGATAAAGATTTTGTTTTTGAGGTCCGAGACCGCGAGCTGAAAATTGAAAATTACATTGAGACACTTTCACATCTGAGAATTCCCAAGGTAAGCATGCCAAAATTTACCAGCTGGGGTGAAATTCTGAAATGGGTTCTGAAAGAAAATGTCCCGGGAGAATTTCCTTATGCAGCCGGTGTTTTTCCGTTTAAACGGGAAGGTGAAGACCCTACCCGGATGTTTGCCGGTGAAGGTGGTCCGGAAAGAACGAACCGGAGGTTTCACTATGTTTCACGCGGCATGCCTGCCAGAAGGCTTTCTACGGCTTTCGATTCAGTGACGCTTTACGGAGAAGATCCCGACCGCCGTCCTGATATCTACGGGAAAATTGGTAATTCCGGGGTTTCTGTTGCCTGTCTTGATGACGCAAAAAAACTCTATTCCGGTTTCAATCTCGCTGATCCGAAGACATCGGTTTCCATGACCATCAACGGGCCTGCATCAGCTATGGTGGCTTATTTTATGAATGCCGCCATCGATCAGCAATGTGAATTGTACATTCGCGAAAACGGACTTACTGAACAGGTAAATCAAATTATCGACAAGATTTACATCGATAAAGGCATAGAACGTCCCCGTTATCAGGGAGAACTTCCCGAAGGTAACGACGGTCTGGGATTGATGCTTTTGGGTGTTACCGGAGATATGGTGTTGCCGGCTGACATTTACGAGCGAATCAAAAAAGATACACTTAGCAAGGTTCGCGGAACAGTTCAGGCAGATATTTTAAAGGAAGATCAGGCACAGAATACCTGTATTTATTCCACTGATTTCTCACTGAAGCTCATGGGAGATATCCAGGAGTACTTCACACAAAACAATGTGAGAAATTTCTACAGTGTTTCCATTTCGGGTTATCACATTGCCGAAGCTGGTGCCAATCCCATCTCACAGCTTGCTTTTACCCTGGCCAATGGTTTCACTTACGTGGAATATTACCTGGCACGTGGAATGGACATCAACAAGTTTGCACCCAATCTATCCTTCTTTTTCTCTAACGGAGAAGATCCGGAATATGCCGTCATCGGAAGGGTGGCAAGGCTTATCTGGGCAAAAGCCATGAAGCTGAAATATCACGCTAATGAGCGTTCACAAAAGCTGAAATATCATATCCAGACTTCCGGACGTTCACTGCACGCCCAGGAAATTGAATTCAACGATATCCGCACTACGCTGCAGGCACTTTATGCCATTTACGACAACTGTAATTCATTGCATACAAATGCTTACGACGAAGCCATCACCACACCGACGGAATCTTCCGTAAGGCGCGCCATTGCCATCCAGATGATCATCAATTACGAACTGGGGTTGGCTAAAAACCAGAATCCTCTGCAGGGTTCCTTCATCATTGAGGAACTGACCGACCTGGTGGAAGAAGCCATTCTTTCAGAATTCGACCGCATCACAGAACGTGGAGGCGTGCTGGGAGCTATGGAAACCATGTATCAGCGCAGCAAGATCCAGGAAGAGTCGCTCTATTATGAAACATTGAAGCACAGTGGAAAGCTGCCTATCATAGGCGTAAATACCTTCCTTTCGGGGAAAGAATCGCATACGGAAATTCCGGGCGAAATCATCCGGGCGACCGAAGAAGAAAAAGAATATCAGATTACCATGCTGGAAAAACTGCACAAAACCTGGGAAAAAGAAAGCACTGAACATCTTAAGGCGCTTCAGGATGCTGCCATCCAGAACAAGAACATATTTGAAGCATTGATGACAGCAGGGAAATATGCTTCCATAGGTCAGATTACCCGGTCGCTTTTCAATGTGGGAGGACAGTATAGAAGGAACATGTAAGTATTTTGCGTCGAATCTTTTTCTAATTTTATATCAAAAAAGAAATCATGATCACCAAATGCATTCTGATTATTTATCCGGAAGTAGATTGTACTAAAATTGCCGTATACAGGAATGTCGATCCTATCTTCCTGAAAACCATCAAACACACCAAAGAAGATTTGTCTAAGTTCAAAACCATTCCCGAGCAAACAGAATTCAGGATGAAATGCATCATGAAAGAGCTCAAAAGGAATGACCTGGATCTGAACAACATTGAAGTTGTCATGGGACGCAGCGGCATGGTAAAACCGGTTTCACAGGGCGTTTATGAAATCAACGAAGCTATGGTACACGATCTTACCATCGGTGTGATGGGGATGCACGAAACCAATTTAGGCGGACTTATAGCCTATGAGTTTGCCCGGGAATGGGGAAAGAAAGCCTACATGGCAAATCCTGTTGTGGTAGATGAGTTATGTGACCTGGCGCGGGTAACCGGCCATCCGTTGTTTGAACGGAAATCCATTTTCCATGCTTTGAACCACAAACATGTGGCCTGCAAATATGCCAAATCTGTCAATAAAAAATATACCGAACTCAACCTCATTGTCTGCCATATAGGAAGTGGCGGTATTTCCATCGGCGCTCACAAACAGGGACGTGTGGTGGATGTGAATCAGGCTTTCGACGGAGGCGGACCTTTTTCCATTCGCCGTACCGGTACGTTGCCCATGGGACAGCTGGTTCATTTGTGCTTCAGCGGAAAATACACGGAAGCAGAAGTTATGGAGATGATCACTTCCAAAGGTGGCTATTCTGCTTATCTTGGTACTGATAACATCAATGAAATTAACCATATGATTGCCGAAGGCAATGAAAAAGCGCAGTTTATTTCCCGCGCACTGGCTTATGCTGCCTCCAAGGAAATTGCTTCCCACTATGCAACGCTGGAAGGTAACGTGGATGCTATTATCCTTACGGGATTTATTTTCGACAGCGAGGGGTTTTTGGAAAATGTAAAGAAACGCATTGGCGGACTTGCGCCCATTGCTCTCTACCCCTCTGTGAATGATTTTGAAGCTCTGGCAGGATATGGTGCTGGAATTCTGAAAGGGGAAGTCCGCATTTCGAAGTATGAATGAGTAGGATTAGGACTACATGGTGATGTAACGATAATAAAATAAAATATGAAGCCCTGAATCCAGAGCTTTCAAGAACGCAGTTCGTTAATCACTGAGAGTAAATCCTTATCTGATGCAAGCAGTAAAGCAGCTTCTCGCATTAGCAAATTTCATAAAACAAGGTTTTTGTCTTTTTCCATAATCAGATGATAGACATAATAAATAAATCCCTGACAAGTCTGTATTAAACCTATCAGGGATTTACTAATAACAATTTTATTTCTAATTACCCGGACTATCAACTAACTGCTAACGCATTTGAGATAAAATGCCGGGAAATAAAAAAGATAATATTCTATTCCGTGGAAACAATTACTTTGAACTCGAAGTTGTAAAAGAATCCTGACCTGTAATAGTCTCGCTGCTGCTTCCCCCACTTCCCTGTCCATCATAAGAGATTGAAGCACCACCATTGGTGGCAGTTGCTGTAGCTGTCATGCTCACGGCATCTTGTGCACTTACACTAACTGTGATAGACCATGGCAACGGAGGGTTTGTAACGGTTTTTGAGGTTGACCCGTACGTATAAGTCAGCGTTGAAATGGTACCATCGCCTGTTTGACTAGCCTGAAATGTGACCATCATATCGACATTAGGTGTTGACGCCTGGGTTTGGAGGGTTCGAGTAGTGGCACTCGGTCCGGAATTACTTTTAGAACAAGATGTAAAACCGATCATGATAAAAGACAAAAGAAAAGCTAATAAAGAAATTTTTTTCATTTTGATTAGGCTTTTAAAGGTTAAAATTACGGTTATCGGATGCAAATATAGAATTATTTTGATATTTCAAACTTTATAATGAATTAAAAACACCAATCCATTTCAAGCAATCAAAAGCCCCTCGTTGTTAATTGAATTACTCTGCTCTTATAACGGCCGGAATTTGAACACTCTGAAGGCGAGCTGTTGATCCTCACCTATTGAATTATAATATTTCAATTCCCCACGTCAAAACTCTCGGATTACAATCTAAAAGAGCAAAAGGACGATAAGCTTAATTTTTCTTATATGATGATAAACCACTTGTAGATGACAATTTACAAGTGTCAGATAATGACTCCCCGGTGTTAGATGACGACTTACCAATGTTAGATGATGGCTCACCAGTGTTAGATGATGACTCCCCAGTGTCAGATAATGACTCCCCAGTGTTAGATGATGCCTCACCAGTGTTAGATGACGAATCACCAGCTCTGGTTGACAAATATCCCCCGGTGATTCTATAGCTGCATGTGGTTACGAACCATCTGCATGTGGTTAGGAGTCAGCGGCACTTGGTTACGGGTCAGCGGCACATGGAGATAATACAACTAACGATGGTTAGCGATTAACCAACCCTGGAAAATGGTTATCTGGCAGAAAACCACGTCAACGAAATCCGGCTAGCCATCTACGGCACAGGATACCTGCTGAATAGATTCCTCACGCCTGCACACAAGCTTGTCAGAATCCGGATTTCAATCTTTCTATTTCATCCCGGCATTTGGTACAGAAATGACTGCTTTTTTGATCAAGGTCTTCCACATATGTACTTGATCTCATAACGCAGGTCGGCGTGTGACAATGTAAGAGCCCGAAAGTATGACCCAGTTCGTGAATAATAACTTTTTTGAAGCGACCCACCAGTAATTCATTATCTTTTTCCATTCCGTACAGCTCGTTTTTTAGCCGATAGAGTGATGCAATTCCTGCGTTGCCGTTAAGCGTGGCCTGACCGAAAATATAGGTAAGGATGGGAATAAATAAATCAACACGAAATAATCCGATCTTTATTAAAAATGGAGATGGGGACGCTAATTCGGTATGTTTCAATAACCTGTTGCCGTCATATTGCCGTCTTGCGGAATCATAAAACGCATCCAAATTAATATTGCTATTCTCAATAGAAACAGGTAAAAGAAATTCTCTGGCCACATCATTTGCTATGTTTTCCAGAAACTCTTTTTCAAATTGTCCATGAGAAATCAGTAATATACCTTGTGTATCCAATGAAAACAGGTTTTATGATTTTAGTGATTTTAAATCGTATTTCTTGATCTTATTGTAAAGTGTAAGCCTGTCCACATTCAATGCTTTCGCCGAACGCGAAATATTCCAGTCGTATTTCCCGAGGATCTGCAGGATGTGCGCCTTTTCCAGATCGTCTAAACTTTCGGAAGTATTTGTCATCACCTGTTTTTCGAACGGGAGGTCTTTTAAACGAATTTCCTTCTGGTTACCGACAACAATAGCACGCTCGATCATGTTTTCAAGCTCTCGTACATTTCCCGGAAAATCGTACTGTTCTAACCGCTTTAATGCTGCCGGTTCGATAGGAATGATACTCCTGCTCATAGATGTACAATATTTTCTGATGAAGTAATCAACCAGCGGAGGAATATCCTCGATTCTATCCCGCAGCGGCGGAATGGTAATATTTACAACATTTAACCGGTAATAAAGATCTTCCCTAAAGGTTCCTTCTTTTACCATTTTCATTAAATCCTTGTTGGTGGCACAGATAATCCTGAAGTCGGAAGCAACTTCCTTATTACCGCCCACACGTACAAATGTTTTAGTCTCTAAGACCCGCAACAATTCAACCTGCATTTTTGTTGAAATCGTGGAGATTTCATCCAGAAAGATGGTTCCTCCATCGGCCATTTCGAATCGCCCTTTTCGGTTGTACATAGCTCCAGTAAAAGCCCCTTTCTCGTGTCCGAACAATTCACTTTCCAGAAGGCTTTCTGTCAGTGCCCCGCAGTGAACACTGACCAGCGGAAAGTATTTCCTTTTGGAATTGGAATGAATGGCTCTTGCAATCAGCTCCTTTCCTGTGCCGCTTTCGCCGGTAATAATAACAGATGAACTGGACTGAGCCACAGTTTCTACCTGTTTCAATACCTTGATGATCGCTTCGCTGTTACCGATAACATCATCGATATTTTCCAGGGAAACCACTTTTTCCCTCAGTGCTTCATTTTCTGCCTTCAATGTTATTTGCTTTGTGGCATTCCGAATGAGATGCGATAAATCGTCCGGATCGAAAGGTTTGGTTATATAATCATAAGCGCCATCTTTTAAAGCGCGTACTGCGGAATCCACAGAAGAAAATGCAGTCATAATAATGATGATGGAATCCTTATTCAGTAATTTAATTCTTCTCTGCATCTCCAGTCCGTCCATTCCCGGCATCCTGATGTCCGCCAGAATGATGTCGAAATTTTTGTTCTCGAGAATGGACAATGCCTTTTGTGCATTTTCGGCGCAGTCGACATTATAACCATCTTCGATAAACCAGTTGTATAAAGAATCTCTTACCGATTCTTCATCATCAACAATTAATATTGAAATTTTGTTCGCCATTTTAACTTTGTTTGGTTTCTTTTAAGGGTAAAGTAATCCGCACAGTCGTTTTTCTCCCCGGCTCGGATTCAATTTCGATCTTTCCTTTGTGGCTTTGAACGATGCCATTCACAACCGCAAGTCCCAATCCGATACCGCTTACTTTTTGCTTCGAAGAGAAGAATGGTTCAAGAACATGCGGAATATCTCCGGGATCAATTCCTATCCCATTGTCGGTTATTTCCAGACAGATGTGATCCTCATCCGGATTCAAGGTTCTCATTAAAATCTCTCCATGTTCGGAAATGGCTTCCACCGAATTTACAAGAATGGCCACACAAGCTTGTTTTATCTGATTCTCGTTACAATATATCAAATCAGATTGGGTTGTATAATCCGTATAAAAGCTGATATCAGCCATGACCATCTTGTGCGCCATAAGATCATAGGTTTCCTTTAATATTTCATTTAAATGCCGGTACTGAAAGTCTTGCTGATCTTTCCGGGAGAAATCGAGTAATCCTTTGACTATATCTCCGCAACGCTTGGTCTCTTTTTCAATAACGGATAAATATTTCAGGACAGATTCTTTTGTTTCTGGCTCCATCTCCATATTGCTCAGTTTTTTGTGCACCAGCTTCGTATACGTTAAGACTCCCGAAAGGGGATTATTTATTTCGTGAGCCACCGAAGAAGACAATTTGCCTAATGATGCGATTTTTTCAACATGGATCAGCTCGTTTTGAATTTCGGATAATTCTTCCGATTTTTTCTGTACCTTGTATTCAAGCTGATGCGACCAGTTTTCCAGTTCCTTATTCACCAGATGGAGGTTGTCAAGCATATTATTAAACGCCAGCGATACCATCCGCATATCGCTCAGAAGATTGGGTTTTATTTCCAGCCTAGTATTTTGATCCCCATTTGACACCGCTTCACTTGCCTTGATAATTGCATTCAGTGGTTTTTTAATTCTTCTGTTTGTAAACAATATGATAAACGGTACCAGAAAAACCGTGGCAAATGAAGCCAGGAGGAAGAAGTTTGTCGAAGTCCTTTTGACTGCCGCATCAAAATCATTCAGCGGGATTTTGGTAATGAGTGAACCCAGCACTACATCACTTTTTTTATGCGCGTGACAGGAAGCAGTATAGCAGGATTTCTCGTTTAGGATTGGCGACCGGATCAAAAGAAGCCTGTAGTTATAGTTTTTCTGGCTCATCTGACAGTCACTATTCATACTTATAATCCGAAATGACTTCTCTTTGTAAGGAAACATGGTTCCGATATCCGGATGACATCCTTTACAATCAGGATTGTGGTGTTCCATGTTGTCGGTTGACAAGGAGGAATGCACCAGATTGTTTTCGCTGTCATACATATTAATATTCTCGATCCCCGACAAAGTATTGATTACGTCGATCGTATTTTGCAATGAACTCCTGTCGTTTTTAAGCATGGAATAATATAATGCTCCCTCCACAATGGAACTGATATTATTTCCACTCTGTTTAATGACCGTATTCAAATATTTCTTGTAAACAGAACTGAAAATAATCTGAAACGATCCAAAAAGAATCAGTGCAAGTATTGTAATGATATAAACTACACGACCGTAAATCGAGGAATGAAACCGTAAATAATTCTTCGAAAATTTATTTAACGTAATATTTTTTCTATCAGATTTATTGAAGAAAATCATATCATCATATTTTTTCTATTACTAATAAAC
>JACZJI010000045.1 GCA_014860665.1 Bacteroidales bacterium
TCAAAATATATTTGGTTTATAATATAAACTACTTTTTATTTGCAACACATTTTAAATCTAAAATACCATGGAAAATACGGAATTAACACCTGAAAAAAGCTTTGATCTGATCAATCAGGTCATCAGCAATGCCAGAAACCGGATTGAAGAAAACGGATTTATCTATGCCTTCTGGGGTCTACTGAGCACGGCGACTGCTCTTGGCCAGTTTTTCCTGTTGAAAAACGGATATTTCAATATTAACTACTATCCTTACTTTATCATGCCCCTGGGGGCCATCTATACAGGATTTTATTTTTACAAAAAGAAAGGAGGCGAGCAAAACCAGATCGGCAAGATAATTGGCATTTCATGGTCGGCCATTGTATTAAATGTATTCATTCTGAGTTTTCTTTTAGCCGGTACCATGAAAGAAAATCTCATTCCAATTCTTCTGGTTCTATTAGGCATCGGAACCATTATTTCCGGTGGGGCAACAAAAACCCGGCTCATTCTTTTTTCAGGAATCATTCTGAACCTTGCCGGACTGCTGTGTTTCAATGTAACCTGGATATATCAGTCTCTTTTGCTGGGAATTACATGTGCCATTGCTATATTGGTGCCAGGTATTATTTTGATGGCGGGACAAAAAAACAAACAAAATGTTTAAGGATCTGGACCCATTATTGCATTCGCAACTTAGGCTGGCCATTATGTCCTTTTTGTTGGTCCAGGGGAAATCGGATTTTAAGGAACTTGTAAACCTAACCAAAGCTACAGCAGGCAATCTGAGTGTACAGATAAAAAAGCTTGAAGAGGCGAATTATATCCGCTCAAAAAAAGGGTTTTTGAACAATTATCCGCATACTTCCATCGAGATTACCAAAACAGGCATCGATGCTTTTGAAAAATATTCAAAAGCCATCAAACAATATCTCAATCCCGAATCGGAATAAATACGACACCCGACAAAGAGGTTCGCATCCAGCCTGGATTAGGACTGCAACCCTTTAAGCTGTTCCTCCAGTACCTGGATGCGGGCTTCTGCATCGGCCTGTTTCTGACGCTCTTTTTCCACCACTGCTTCTGGTGCATTGTTGACAAATCGCTCATTGGAAAGCTTTTGGATCACTGATTTCAGGAAACCACGTGTATAATCAAGTTCTTCCTCAATTTTATTGATTTCAGTCTCAACATCAACGTTTTTACTTCTGGGAATATAATATTCCTGTGCCCCTACTGTAAAGACCAATACACCCTCTGGTTTTTCTGAAACCGTCTCGATCACTTCTATATTACCAAGTTTCGATATTACAGGATAAAAAACGCATTCCGAATTCTCACCTTCGCGAACTTTAAGTTCGATTGAATCTCTGTTAAGGATATTATTTTCCTTTCTGATATTTCTGATTCCAATAATAATCTGTTCAGCCTTATCAAAAGCTTCAAGAATTTTATTGTCCCAGGGCTGCGGAATCAGCATCTCAGAAATAATAATATCTTCTCCTTCTTTGCGTTCACGCAGATGATGCCATATCTCTTCCGTAATGAAAGGCATAAAAGGGTGCAGCATCTTCATAAGGGATTCGAAAAACGAAATTGTCTGTTCATAGGTTTGGGCATCAATAGGTAGCAGATAACCAGGCTTCACAATCTCCAGATACCAACTGCAAAAGGTATCCCATGCCAATTTGTAAGCAGACATCAAAACGTCCGAAATCCTGTATTGTGTATAATATTGCTCCACTTCGTCAGCAACTTGATTCATCTTTGCATTGAACCATTGTATAGCAAGCCTATTGTATTCAGGAGTCTCAAGATTTTCATCAACCTGCCAGCCTTTTACCAAACGTAAAGCATTCCAAATTTTATTGCTGAAATTACGTCCCTGCTCACAAAGACTTTCATCAAAAGGAAGGTCATTTCCAGCAGGGGCAGTCAGCAACATTCCTACACGCACACCGTCAGCTCCATATTGCTCAATAAGACCAATCGGATCCGGAGAATTTCCAAGGGTCTTGGACATTTTGCGCCCAATCTTATCGCGTACAATCCCAGTATAATAAACGCTCTTAAAAGGAACATCCTTGCGGTACTCAAGACCTGCCATAATCATACGTGCAACCCAGAAGAATATGATATCAGGTGCTGTAACCAGATCGTTGGTTGGATAATAATAATTTATCTCTTCATTATCTGGATAGCGAATACCATCAAATACAGAAATCGGCCACAGCCAGGAAGAAAACCATGTATCCATAACGTCTTCATCCTGCTTCAAATCTGACAGTTTCAAATTTTCATCAAACTGAACCTTCGCCTTTTCAAGTGCCACCTCTTTTGATTTGGCAACTACATATTCTCCATTTGGAAGATAATAAACAGGAATTTGTTGTCCCCACCAAAGTTGGCGAGAGATATTCCAGTCCCGAACATTTTCCATCCAATGGCGATAGATATTCTTAAACTTTGCCGGATAAAATTTAATTTCATCATGTTCAACAACTTTAAGAGCTTCCTTTGCCAATTCTTTCATTTTCAGAAACCACTGAGTTGACAACCGTGGTTCGATAACAGCATCTGTTCTTTCAGAAAACCCGACCTTGTTCACATAGTCTTCAATCTTAACCATGTTACCAGCCTTTTCCAAATCAGGTATAATTACTTCGCGGACCTTAAACCGGTCCATCCCAACATATAGCTGGGCCTTTTCGTTTAATGTACCGTTATCGTTAAAAATATCAATGTTTTCAAGTTTATGCTTGATACCTAATTCATAATCATGAATGTCATGGGCAGGCGTAATTTTCAAGGCACCAGTACCAAATTCGCGATCCACATATTCATCAACAATGATAGGTACAACACGATTCACCAATGGAACGATAACCTTTTTTCCATGAAATTTCTTGAAACGCTCGTCTTCAGGATGAACACAAACTGCAGTATCACCCAAGATGGTTTCCGGCCTTGTTGTTGCAATTGTCAGAAAATCATCGCTTCCATCTACAGCATAACGCAGATAATATAGCTTCGATTTAACTTCCTTATGGATTACTTCCTCATCAGAAACAGCCGTTTTTGCCTGCGGGTCCCAGTTTACCATTCGAACACCACGGTATATCAACCCCTTATTATATAAATCAATAAAAGTATCAATAACAGATTCATACAGACTTTCATCCATGGTAAAAGCAGTTCTTTCCCAATCACAGGAAGCACCTAGCTTTTTCAGCTGTTCCAAAATAATCCCTCCATGCTTTTCTTTCCATTCGTAAGCATGTTTCATGAATTCTTCACGAGTCAGTTTGCTTTTATCAATACCCTCCTGTGTTAGCTTTGCTACCACTTTTGCTTCGGTAGCAATGGAAGCATGGTCAGTACCCGGAACCCAGCATGCATTTTTTCCCTGCATACGTGCACGCCGAATCAACACATCCTGAATGGTATTATTCAGCATATGCCCCATGTGCAGCACTCCTGTAACGTTCGGAGGCGGAATTACAATCGTATAAGGTTCTCTTTCATCAGGTTCTGAATGAAAATATCTTTTAGCCATCCAGTGACGATACCACTTTTCCTCCGTTTCAGCGGGGTTATACTTGCTGGGAATTTCCATGTATTTTTTATCTCATTTATGAAAGGGCAAAACTACAAAATATTGTGAAAACCAAATAGCAGTCAGGGCATGACCAGATACGAAATTGGACAAAAACTATCCCTCTAAGATTAAAAAATCATGAAATCACATTTCTACAAAAACACTAAAAATATCCTGTGAAATAATATTTTGTACTTTTGCGACCTTAAACAATTCTACACATTTAATCCATTATCATGAAAATAGGAAAAAATAAAGTGGTTACAATGACCTACACATTGCGTTTGCATGACGAGAGAGGAGAAGTTGTTCAGAAAGTTGACGAAAAGCGACCTTTTGTTCAGTTGTTTGGTGCAGGAACATTGTTGCCGACATTCGAAGAAAACCTTGACGGACTCGAGAAAGGAGATACTTTTGGTTTTCAATTAATGGCAGAACAAGCCTATGGTAATCCTTCGGATGAAGCCATTATTGAACTTGAAAAAAGTATTTTTGAAATTGATGGACAAATTGATACCGATATGGTTGCTGAAGGTAAAATGGTAACCATGCAGGATCAACACGGAAATCCAATCGACGGAAAAGTAATTGCTATTAAAGAGGATAGTGTTATTATGGATTTTAACCATCCATTAGCAGGAGAAGATCTGTATTTTTCAGGAAGTATTCTGGATGTTCGCGAAGCTTCAACAGAAGAAGTTTCACACGGTCACATCCACGGACCTGAAGGTCACCACCACCACTAAGAAATTATTTACCGATGAGGAAAACAGCAGGCTTTTTATTAAGGTCTGCTGTTTCTTTTTTCCACTGAGCAATGCTTTTGGAGATAACGTGTTCATTGGGAAGTGTCAGATCTGCGGCTATACACAACATCGTTTGTGGTTTGCAGTTCTTTATCAGGCTTTCCAGCATTTTGTTATTACGGAAAGGCGTTTCTATAAAAATCTGTGTGATATCACGTTGAGCATCTGCCTCCAGTAGTTTAATTTTTTTCGACAACTCAGAGCCTTCTTTAGGAAGATATCCGTGAAAACAAAACTGTTGTCCGGAAAATCCTGAAGCCATAAGAGCCAGTATTATAGAATTCGGCCCAGAGAGAGGCACCACTCTAATTCCTTTTTGATGTGCTAACTTCACGATAACAGAACCAGGGTCTGCAACTGCAGGAGTTCCAGCCTCCGACAAAAGTCCCAGGGAAATACCCTTTTCTGCCAAATCAAGGTAATTTGAATATTCTTCAGCATTAGTGTGCTTGTTGAGCTCCACAAACTGCATTTTATCAATGGGAATCGGATGTCCAATTTCTTTCAGAAACCTTCTGGCAGTTCTTGTTTTCTCCACAATAAAATGAGCCAACTGAAAGACAATTTGATTGTTGTAATCAGGAATCACCCTTTTATAAGAATCATTATCTCCCAATGTTGTTGGAATGAGGTATAAGGTTCCTTTTGTCATCTTAAAATATTTTAATTATCAGAAAGGAAGATGGTTCAGGTCCACATTTCCCCCTGAAATCATAATACCCACTTTTTTACCGGTAACATCTAATTTGTTTGCAAGTAAAGCCCCAAGAGGAACTGCAGAAGAAGGTTCGATCACTATTTTCATTCTTTCAAAAATCAGGTGCATCGCTTCGATAATTTCCTCCTCCTCAACACGTAGGATATCAGTTACAAATTCCCGGATGATCGGGAAAGTAAATTTACCCAAAGAAGTAAGTAAACCATCAGCGATAGTTTTAGGTTCAATACTGGGAACAATTTCTCCTGAATAAAATGAACGATATGCATCGTCAGCACCAGCGGGTTCGCAAGCAATTACCTTAGTTTTCGGGGAGAAAAAATGCGCTGACAACGACGTTCCACTCAAAAAACCACCCCCGCCCACGGGACAAAGGATTAAATCTAAGTCAGGATATTCCTCAATAAGTTCTTTGGCTGCAGTAGCTTGTCCGACAATAACTGTAAGATTATCATATGGATGAATTTCCACAGCCCCTGTCTCTTCAACAATCTGCCTTAAAGTCTCTTCCCTTGCCTGCAAAGTTGGTTTACAGAAAGTAATTTTTCCGCCGTAACCTTTTACCGCATTCACCTTAACTTTAGGTGCGGTTTCAGGCATCACGATGTACGCGGGAACATTTCTCAAAGCGGCGGCACGAGCCAATGCTTGAGCGTGATTCCCGGAAGAATGTGTAGCTACTCCCCTTTTGGCTTCTTCATCAGGCAAAGAGAAAACAGCATTAACAGCTCCACGGGACTTGAAAGCTCCCACTTTCTGAAAATTCTCACATTTAAAAAAAAGACTAGTATTAAAGCGATGATTAAAGTACTCCGAAGTCAAGACAGGTGTTCTGTTTATATAAGGAGCTATTCGCACGGCTGCTTCTTGAATTTCTTCTCTATTAGGGAATTCCATAGTAATTGAAAAAGATATTTTTACGAACGATATACTATTTAGGTTCTAATTATTATTTTTCAAAGATAGTTTATGAAACGAAACAGTATGCCTAATTCATATTGTTTTATTCCTATTCAAAAGATCAAAGTAAAATTTGAAGAAACCCAATTAACCATCTGATGCAAGACGAAAACAGTTCCAAATACAGACTTATCGATTAAACTTTTGGCTCAAAAATTAATATCAAAAGGAAAAGATAAAAAAACTAGAATCGTAACTTTTTATCTATCTCTTCAATGTGAGCTTTAAACTGCCTGTCTGTCTCCATAAGGTTATTCACTGTACGACATGCATGCAAAACAGTGGCATGATCCTTATTTCCACATTGCAATCCAATACTCGCCAATGAATTCTTAGTATGTTTTTTTGAGAAAAACATAGCCATCTGTCTGGCCTGAACAATTTCTCTTTTTCTTGTTTTGGAATTGATCAAATCAACTGAAATTCCAAAATAGTCGCAAATTACCTTCTGGATATAATCAATTGATATTTCACGCGTTGTGTTTTTCACAAACTTATCGATCATTTGCTTTGCAAGATCGAGGGTTATAGCTTTTTTATTAAGAGAAGCTTGCGCCAAAATGGAAATCAAAGCACCTTCCATCTCACGAATATTGGTAGTAATATTGTATGCCAGATACTCAACTACTTCATTAGGCATGGTAATACCATCAGCATATAACTTCTTCTGAAGAATAGCAATCCTGGTCTCTAAATCGGGTGGTTGCAAATCTGCTGCCAGTCCCCATTTAAATCTTGAAAGCAGGCGAGGCTCCATACCTTTCAGTTCCACAGGAGGTTTATCGCTGGTGAGGATAATTTGTTTGTTATTTTGATGCAGATGATTGAAAATATGGAAGAAAACATCCTGAGTTTTTTCTTTCCCTGCAATAAATTGTACATCATCAAGAATCAATACATCAATCATCTGGTAGAAATGTACAAAATCATTATGGTTATTGTTTCTAACCGAATCAATATACTGATTGATAAATTGCTCTGTTTGAACGTACAAAACTATCTTATCAGGAAAATTATTTTTCACCTGAAGTCCGATAGCATGAGCAAGGTGTGTTTTTCCTAAACCTACATTACTATATATAAGCATGGGATTAAAAGCTGTTTTGCCAGGATTTTCAGCAACAGCCCAACCGGCTGACCTTGCCAAACGGTTACAATCTCCTTCTACAAAATTATCAAAAGAATAACTTTCAACCAGTTGCGATTCGACTTTTAATTTCTTAAGCCCAGGAATAATAAAAGGATTAGGTATCTCCCGAGTTTTACCATTACCGTTCGTCAAATCTAAAGGCATTATAACTGGTTTATTATCGACATTTTTCTTATTGGTCGTTGGATAGTTTACTGTTATTGTATTGGGATTTTCATAGGAAGGCTTTTCCATAATAATACTGTATTCCAGTCGCCCGGCAGTCCCAAGTTCTTTCTTAATGGTCTTCTTAAGCAAATGAATATAATGCTCTTCCAACCATTCATAGAAAAACTGACTTGGAACCTGAATGGTTAAAATATTGTTTTCCAACCTTATAGGAACTATGGGCTCAAACCATGTTTTAAAACTTTGGTAAGGGATGTTATCTTTAATCACAGCGACACATTTATCCCATATTTCTTCGTGCTTCTTTTTCATTTGTTGGTAAACTTCCTTCAATAATTAATTTTTAAATTCACAAATAATCAATAAATCTTTAGAAATCAAATCCTGGCATCTTCAAAAGCGTTTATCATAATTTTTAACAAATAAATAACATAATTAGTGTAAAAAAAAGGATACGCTCTATTGACTTTTATTTTTTTTTATTGTATATATACCCAC
>JACZJI010000046.1 GCA_014860665.1 Bacteroidales bacterium
ATTCATATTTATTCTAAATAAAATGCAATACAATTCCATCATCGAACAGATGCCTAAATACCTGAAAAACTTCATTGTTGATCAGGATTATGGTCGGTACACTTCGCGCGACCATGCTATCTGGCGTTATGTGATGCACCGGAATATTGCTTATTTGAGACATACAGCGCATCCCTCTTATCTTAACGGACTTAAACAAACAGGAATTTCAATTGACCGCATCCCTTCCATCGATGACATGAACCGAATTCTGTCGAAAATTGGCTGGGCAGCCGTGTGTGTAGATGGTTTTATTCCACCGTCTATGTTCATGGCTTTTCAGAAATATCGGGTTTTGGTTATTGCCGCCGATATTCGTCCTGTTAATCAAATTGATTATACGCCTGCGCCTGATATTCTCCACGAAGCAGCCGGTCATGCACCCATTATCGCCGACCCTGATTATTCTGACTACCTGATTTATTTCGGGAAGTTAGGTTCTATGGCTTTCCCTTCGGAAAAAGACAATCAACTGTACGAAGCCATACGCCATTTATCTATTTTAAAAGCAGATCCAACTACGCCGAAAGAAGAAATTCAATTGGCCTGTGATGAGTTAGATTATCTGAACACGCACATGGGTATGCCTTCAGAGATGGCACTAATCCGCAATCTTCACTGGTGGACGGTGGAATACGGGCTGGTTGGTGACATTGAGAAACCAAAAATCTATGGTGCCGGGCTTCTTTCTTCCATAAAGGAAAGTAAAAGTGCACTGGAAGCCGGAACTCCTAAAATTCCCTATTCCATTGATGCCATGGATTATAGTTTTGATATAACCAAACCTCAGGAACAGCTATTTGTCAGTCCCAGCTTTGAATACCTTTCATTTGTCCTGGATGAATTTGCATCAAAAATGGCATTGAAGACAGGAGGCTTGGAAGCAGTATTGAAAGCCATTCATTCTGGAAGTGTCAGCACTCTCGAATTCAGCTCAGGACTCCAGGTCTCAGGAAAAGTAACAGATGTTATTACACACAATGGTCAGGTGGCATATTTTAAAACCTCCGGGCCAACGATTCTTAGTTACAAAAATAAACTTTTACAGGGGCATAGTGTTGAAACGCATTTTCATGGTTTTGGAGCTCCGGTAGGCAGACTCAAGGGTACAATGAAACCACTTCGTCTATTCAGCGAGAGTGATTTGATTCAGTTTGGAATTCAAAAGGGAAAACGCTGTAAGCTGGAATTGGAATCGGAGGTTATCGTTGAAGGGAAACTACAATCTGTTTTACGAAAAGGCCACAAAATTATTCTAATGAGCTTTACTGAATGTACCGTTAGGCGTAAAAAGGATATTTTATTCGAGCCTGATTGGGGAGTTTATGATATGGCTATCGGAGAAAAAATAATCTCCGCTTTCTATGGTCCTGCCGATCCTGAAAGTTTTAATCTGGAATATGCCCTCCCTGCTGAAAAAACGCATAGAATTCAATATACAGTTCACGAGAAAAGACTTTTTGAACTGTTTACCCAGGTCAGAAAAATGGAAGCACAAACTTTAAGTACTTCCTCTTTATCATCGATTTGGGATGAAATAAAACAGAATTATCCGGATGAATGGCTGTTGCCATTTGAAATACAGGAATTGCTTTCCCATAATCAAACAGGACAAAGCACTATTAATGAAATCAAAATTTATTTGAATAACTTACAGAAAAAGAATAAAGAGCTGTCACATATTGCTGTATAAGAGAATCTAGAACTCTTCGTGTTCGATCCATTTACCGTTTTTAGACTCTCCCAGAATAGAGATATCTTTTGTTCTGGAATAGAGGTCTATGGCCTTAAGCATCTCTTCTCTTGAATTTCGAATAAGTACGATACCACTTTTTTCTCCTTTATTTTTCACTTCGATATAAAATCCGTCGCGGTATCTTTTAGGTTTGGTAATAGGTCTTCCCATTGGATATTTTGCACTTTAAATTGTTAGTCAATAATTTCAATAGCTAACAAATATAAAAAAATATGATTATAAAAAGAAAAAATCAACGACTAATTTTACCAATTTTTAAGATTTTTTTTTGTTTTTGGATAAACTAACCTTTACACTCGATATAATTGATTAAACAATCGATAAATCAAGCAAGTAAGGTTAAATATAGTAATCTAATTTGCTCTAAAGAATTTGGATTCCTATTTGCAAATCCATCTTAATCTATTTGTGAATAATTATCACAACCAGAATGAAAATTTATTGCTAATTTTCGCATTATATCACATGGACCAAAAGTGACAAATCAAAAGGAATATTTAAAAATCAGAAAAGAAAACGGGGATTTGTTTTTAATTATGAAATACTATGGGGCAAGCCATTGAAAAAAACAGACAATACTACAAGTTTGGGTTGTATGGTTTTCTTAAAAACCTTCGATTTTATGAATCCTTTTTGATATTATTTTTTCTTGAAAAAGGGATTGATTATCTGAAAATAGGACTTCTTTACTCCATTCGAGAAATTACTATTATACTTCTGGAAATCCCAAGTGGATTAATTGCGGATATACTGGGGCGAAAAAAAACGTTGATGGCATCCTTTCTATTTTATATAGTTTCATTCATAATCTTCTATTTTTCGAATCATTTCCTTTTAATGGCGTTTGCCATGATGTTTTTTGCCATTGCAGATGCATTCAGAACCGGAATTCACAAAGCCATGATATTTCAGTACCTGAAATCGCGTGGAAAATCCAGTCAAAAAACAGATTACTACGGTCATACCAGATCCTGGTCACAGGCAGGTTCTGCATTATCCTCTCTCATTGCAGCTTTCATGGTATTCTATTACGGAAGTTATAAAATTATTTTTTCGGCTTCTGTCATCCCATATATCTTCGATTTCGTACTGATTAGCACCTATCCCGCCTTTTTAAATGGAGAGATAAAACATTTCGACCAATCGACACTTTGGGAAAAATCAAAATACATTTTCAAGGCTTTTTATCAAAGCTTTAAAGAACTGGAATTTCTCAGGTTACTGACAAGCCTCTCATTATACACTGGTTACTACAAGGCCGTAAAAGATTACATTCAACCAATTATGATGAGTCTGGCGTTGACCGTTCCTTTTTTTACAAATCTTGGTAACAAGCAAAAAACCGCTTTGGTTGTGGGGGTAATTTATTTCTTTATTTACATTCTCACGGCTCACGTATCCAGACGCTCAGGACGTTTCATGGAATTGTATAAAAACCATGCAAAACCTATGAATCTCACATTAATCATTGGCTTTTCTGCCGGAATTGTAAGCGGATTGTTTTATTCAGTTCAGCTGTTCTGGGTTTCTATTATAATTTTCATTTTTATCCTGATGATTGAAAACCTTCGTAAACCCATTGGAATTGCTTACTTTGCAGAACTATCTCAGGACGAAGCTATGGCTACAGTCCTCTCTGTTCAGTCTCAGTCACAATCGCTTTTCACAGCCATTATAGCACTCATCGTTGGGATTACTGCTCAATATGCAGGTGTAGGAATCGGAATTTCATTGGCCACTGCCCTTTTACTTATATTTTTCCCTTTATATCGGCTGAAAGAAAAGTAATTAAATTTAATACTACAGTTTGTCGGTTAAAGTTATTCGAAAATTGTAATTTTAGCCTCAGTTTGAAACTTTTAAAGAACCACAATGAAAAAAATCGCACTTGCATTAGGAGGAGGTGGGGCTCGCGGACTGGCACACATTGGATTTTTAAGAGTCCTCGAAAAAGAAAATATCCCCATCAGTCGCGTTAGCGGATGCAGTATGGGAGCTATGATTGGTGGAGTTTACTGTCTATATAAGGATGTTGACAAAGTTGAAGAAGAAGCATACAATTTCGTAAATCATCCTGTTTTTCGCGAATTCAATTTTGATGATTTTGCGGCAATGGATAAACGTGCTGATGACTGGAAAAGCAAAGCACTTAATGTGATGGGGAGAATTAAAGTCGGGCTCTCCTTGTTTAAGACACTGGCACACCCCAGCATTTATGAAGCTGATTTGGTTGATCAGATTTACAACAACTATCCCGATGCCCCCATTGAAAATCTTCAGATACCTTTTACTGCTACCACTAATGATATCCTAACTGGGGAGGAAGTAATTATAAACAAAGGTAGCCTGCGACTTGCCGTAAGAGCAAGTTCCGCCATTCCCGGTTATCTTCCGCCTGTAAAGTATGAAAACTATCTGTTGGTGGATGGTGGAGTTTCCAATCTTGTCCCTACTCATTGTTTTCGAAAAAATAGTGATGAGTTGATTATCGGAGTGGATGTTAGCCAGCCTATCCTCGAAAGCGAGGAACCCAAAAGCGGGGTCAACATCATACAACGGGCCGAATCCATACGGGAATATCACCTTGTCAAACTGAAAACACTAAATGCTGACAAAGTAATTCGTTGTAATCTTAATGGTATTTCATGGGCAGACTTTAGTAGTATGGATGAAATTATAAAGTATGGCGAGAAAACTGCTAAGAAACTGATGCCATGGATTAAGAAAAATATTGAATAAGATTTATTCGAAAAACATCTCCTGAAAACCCAAAAGATACACTTTCTCTGTAGCACGTGTAAAAGCAGTATAAAGCCAACGCAAATATTCCACATCAAGTTGATCAGCATTGACATAACCCTGATCAATAAACACATTGGGCCATTGCCCGCCCTGCGTTTTATGGCAAGTCATGGCGTATGCATATTTAATTTGAAGTGCATTGAAATAGGGATCTTTTTGCATTGCAGCGATTCGCTTTTTGCGATTTGGAATTGATTGATAATCCTGTTCGACAGCATCAAACAAATTTCTTTGTTCTTCTTCCGTCAAACTTGGGGAATTAGCATCCAGTGTATCCAGCAATAATTTCACCGACATTTCCTTTTCCTCCGGGTAATCAATCAGACGGATTTCAGCATCGGCAAAATGAAATCCGTAAAGCTCTTCTTCTCCGGTTAACCGAACGATTTCCACCAAATCACCATTGGCTATGAAACCCGCTTTGGAATTGGAATCGAGCCAAAAATAATTGTTTTTTACAATCATGATCTGATCGCCGGCTTCCAGCACTGCTTCCCTTTGTTGAATGTTATTTCTTATCTGCTTATTGAAGTGGTTTGCGCTTTTATTGGAACGCGTCACCACAATGCTGTTGGATTGCCTGTATCCTGAAAAGGCCAGCTGAAACAACTCTTCCAGACGATAATAATCTGTCACAACCTCCACATCAGACATAAAATCTCTCATCATAAAAAAGGGGAAAGAAAAATCTCCCATACCAATTTTATATCTCAACCGGGTGGCTGAAAGAAGAATTCCGGAATCCTGTGCCTGACGCATTACGTCTTTCATTTCAAAAGCAAACGCTGTCAGGCTGTAAGCAGACTTCAAGTATTCAACATCCAGTGCAGGGCTGATATTCAAATGCACTGGAGGTAATTGCGCGGTGTCTCCAACAAACAATAATTTATTTCCTGGCATGGAAAACACAAAATTGATAAGATCATCCAGCAAACCCTGGCCTTCAAAACCTCCATATTCCAATGAATTGTCACTAATCATGGAAGCTTCATCCACAATAAATACAGTATTTTCCATCCGGTTGGGACTCAACGTCATTTTTCGTCTGCCATCAGCAGTCATCACAGTCATGTAAATTCGCCGGTGAATTGTGTACGCCTGATAACCGGTATATTGAGAAAGCACCTTGGCTGCTCTTCCTGTAGGCGCCATTAAAACAAATCTTACTGATTTTTTACGAAGTCTGCTAGTAAAAGCACTCATAAGACTGGTTTTTCCGGTTCCTGCGTATCCCATAAGTAAATACAACGGATTAGGCTTTTCACTGATTCCAAATGCAGCCAGATGTTGCATTGCAGTAACCTGATCCTGAGTTGGATCAAAGCTAAATTCTTCCTTAAGGGCACGAAGTTCTTCCAATTGAGTCATGAGCAATTTTTTAGAATGGATACCCGATACCAAAGTTGCCCACAAAATCATGCCAGTTCAACTGGCTAATTCTCCATCTCTGTCCGACCGGATAAGAAGGATCTCTGAAAGGTGTCGCCACATCGAAACGGAATATAAAATAAGTGAAATCAAAACGGAATCCAAAACCGCCATCAATGGCAACCTGCCTCATAAAAGTATTCCATTGAAATTGTCCGTTAGGATAGGCTTGTGAAGCATTATAATTCCAGATATTTCCCGCATCCATAAAAAGAGCTCCTTTAAAGAAACTATAAATCGGGAACCTGTACTCAGCGTTTGCTTCCAGTTGAATATCGCCAATTCGCTCGTACACATCGCTGCCGCTGAAACCACCGGGGCCTAACATCCTGAAATGCCATCCCCGCATATCGTTGGCACCACCGGCATAAAAACCTTTTTCATAAGGAATTTCTGAAGAATTCCCATACGGAATTGCAAGACCAACAAGTCCCCGAAGCACGAAAACGTCGCCCTTTTTGTTGAATTGGAAGTAATGTCTGTAATCAGCGTTAATTCTAGCATACTGAGAATAATTCACACCAAAAATATTGTAATAACCTCCGGCATCTTTTTTCGAACCAACAATATGGTTAAAAGCATTCAGCAGATTTCCGGAGCTTTCTAAGTCCAACCGGAAATAATTAAAATTTCCAACCTGATTTTGTTGTTGATTGTTATAGATAAAACTGTATTTCATACCCACAATCATGTGACTTGAATACTGTTCCTTCAATGAAAGATTCGTTTCTTGCTGTAAAATTGAATCAAATACAGGAGTCGGGTTTACCTTCACAAAATTCAAATTGATAGGAGTCAGAATGTGTCTGATATTTTTATTTTGGTCCCATGAATATCCTAAATCCGTATTTGTGATTTTGAGAGAATAATAGGGCCGTAACTGATACGTATAACCAAGATCGATACTGGTTCTGGAGTTACCGGTCTGCGGAACTGCGTGAAAGGGAAATAAAGCCATCGGAAAATAAAGCGATGCATTAATACCTGTCTCAAAAGTATTGAAGAGGGCGAAATTGCCGGAATTATTACCAGATAACGGAACTTGCTTTTCAGCTTCAAAGCCACCATTCAAACTTAGGTTTAATACTTCTCCCCCATGAAAAATATTCCGGTTTGAATAGGAAACAGCACCGGTAACACCAAGATTTCCACTGGAGTTTGTTCCAACTGTTTCCAGAGAAATGGTATTCAGCTTCCCTGTTTGCATCAATATTCTGGCATTTAGATAACCCAGATTGAGCGAATCAACTCTTCCAGCCCCTGTAGTATCAAAACCAATATTTACTGTTCGGAGAACCCTGAAATTAAACAAATTGTTATAAGTGTCCTGTACACTTTTGTCAGAGAAATATCTATTGGGTTTGATCTTTATAGCATTATCAAATGCATTAAGAGCAAATCTCCTTGCCGGGGTTAAGATGACCTGATAGTTATACAGATTTGTATCCCCTTTGAAGTGAATGACATGATCTACCGTATCGTAAGTTGTCGGATTAGCCCCCTGGAAATTTGGAAAAATCCTAACACTTTTTACAATGTACCTGATGTGCGGTTTTGTGATATTTTTCCCTGGATGATCAAGATCAGGAATTGTTCTTGCCCGCAAAACAATATTAACTGAAACGGCATGATCTCGCTGGTTTGTATCAACGATAAACTGAACATAATTTCTATTGAAATAATAATATCCATGGTTTCGCAATACTTCAGCAATCGCATTTCGCTGATCGTCTAAATTATTGACATTGAAAATATCACCACTGCTTAATAAGCGAAGTGATTTTCTTCCTTTGATAAACCGAGCCAAAGTTGTATCCTCGTAAGTATAAAAAATTGTGTCGTAACGATAAGGTTTATTAGGTGTAAGAAAATAACTTACTATAGCAATTTTATTCTTTTTGGCAACATTATACCTTACACTTGAATTGAAAAACCCAATATCATCCAAATACCTTTTAATGCTTTTGAGGCTCATCTCAGCATCTTGAGCATTAAAATATACGGGCTGTTGCCCTATTTTTTTTTCAAGAAATGAATTAAACTTCGTTGGATGCTTCTGCTTTTTATAATAAGCCCACAAATTGAGTCGCGTAAAAAGCACTTTTTTATTGGGTTTCGGTTGAATATAACGCCTAACATCACTCAAACTCAGCTGAGGATTCTGGTTCTTTCCCTCAAACTGCAGTTTGTACTTTCCTACCAGAAAATCGCCCTTTGGGATGAATTTCTTTACAGAACAGGAGGAAAATACTATCAGTAAGAAAAAGAAAGCAAAACTTAGGCGAAAAATTTTTCTTTCCAATTTAATAAAAGTAACTTTATGCAAAGTTAGAAAAAGTAGTCAGAAAGGTGAAATTATATTTTTTACGCTTTTGTCATTTTTTAGTTGTTTAAATGAAATATCGTTGTATTTTTGCACTCTCTTTAAGAGAAACCTAAAGGGAGCTTAGCTCAGCTGGTTCAGAGCATCTGCCTTACAAGCAGAGGGTCACTGGTTCGAATCCAGTAGTTCCCACACTTCAAAGCCGCGATCAGTTACTCGTGGCTTTTTTTATTGCCCAGAACTCAGTCAAGTAAAAACTTAATCGTTAGAAATATCCTTGAGTAATGGCACAAAACGAAACTCACCAAATGCTTCTTTTGCAAGACTGCCGTCTTCCATTTTTACCATTCGGTACATCGTCTGTGTAGAAGTTCCGCCCAGAGGAATTACTAGTACACCGCCAACCTTCATCTGATCAACCAAAGTTTGCGGAATTTCAGGTGCGGCAGCCGTAATCAGAATTCCATCGAAAGGGGCGTGTTTCGGTAGCCCTAGATACCCATCACCACAAAATAAATGAAGTTTATACTGGAATTTCGAAAGGAATTTCTTGGTTTTTTCATAGAGTTTTTTTTGTCTTTCAATAGAATAAACCTCCGCTCCCATCTCTGCTAAAACACAAGCCTGATAACCAGAGCCTGTGCCAATTTCAAGAATCTTAGCCCCGGGTTTCACATCCAAAAGCTGTGTCTGAAAAGCAACAGTATAGGGCTGCGATATGGTTTGTCCCGAACCAATTGGGAACGGTTTGTCCTCATACGCAAATTGCAGAAAGCTTGAATCCATAAATAAGTGTCTTGGAACAGCATTGATCGCTTCAAGAATTTGCTCATCAAGAATACCCTTTTTCCGTATCTCATCCACAAGCTTTTTTCGCATTCCCTTATGTCGGTAATTATCTTCCATTTATTAACAATTGGTGTTGGATAATTCTTTTTAGATCGTGCAAAGTTAATCAATCAGCCCTTTACCTTTGATAAAAAAATTCCGATGTTGAAAGTTGGACTTTTTGGTTCAGGAAGCACAGTTGACCTCCATGCGGAGGCAATAAAAAACACGCCAGGGCTCCAACTTTCGGGTTTCTTCAACACAAGTAATTCTGCTAAGTCCAACGGTCAGAATTTTCTCAGCGCAAATAAAGAATTTATTGAATTATTTGAAAATTCGGATATCATCGACATTGTCTCCAGTGACATTCCTCTTTTCCAGTTTGTTTCGTTTGCCATCAAAGCGGGGAAACATATTTTTATAGAAAACCCGCAACTTTCTGAAATAAGTGAAATAGAAACCTTATTAAATCTGGAACAAGAAGCACATGTAAAAGTGCAGATTGGTTTTACAGAGCGATATAATCCAGCGTTTCAGGCAGCACTTCCCTATTTACTAAATCCCATGTTTATCGAATCACACAGAATGATTCCATATAGTTCCACGCAGCCAGACATTTCAATGATTTCAGACATCATGGTGCATGATATTGACATTATTCTGTCTGTTGTAAAAGCCAATATTAAAAGAGTACATGCTTCCGGAGTAAGGGTATTCGGTAATTATCCCGATATTGTTAATGCACATCTGGAATTCGATAATGGAGCTACCGCTAACCTGACTTCCAACAGGATTTCATCAAAAGGCGTGCTCTATTCAAAGTTTTATCAACCCCATTCCAGAGTTCAGGTAGACTTTCTAAAATTAAGCACTCAGGTTCTAAAGCAGGAAAAAGACAAATTTGCAGTTAACGACATCATGGTTATTCCCAAAAACAAAACTGAAGTTGCTCTTCGAGGATTTCAAAAGGCCATAGTACAAAATTCAGAACCTTTGGTTTCGCTCGACGACAGTTATCATGCGCTCAAAATTGCTGAAATGATTATGGACAAAATCCATGTTGTAAAAAAGGCTGTTTAGATACTTTCCGATCTTTTAAAAGAATATCTTTCTATTTTTACCTTACCATTTTAAAATATTATATTTTACAGCATCGTTTACAATTATCTTTGCTAACTTGCCCGGTAAATCACGAAGCCCTAAAAGTACATGAATAAAAGGTTACAGGTAGTAAGATATGTATTTCTAGATTGGTTAGCTGCAGTTTTAGCATGGGTACTTTTCTTTTTACTTCGAAAACTTAATGAAAATCCAGCTATTTTCTCGCACTTTTCAGATCCCTTTCATGACAAAAAATTCTGGCTGGAAATAATTATCATACCTGTTTTCTGGCTTTTGCTATATGCAATTGGAGGAACTTACCGCAGAATTTACCGAAAATCCCGACTCAAAGAACTTGAACTCTCTATTGTAAGTGTTCTTATCGGTGTAACCATCATCTTTTTCACCTTGATCCTGAATGACAAATCAGAAAGCTATATTACCTATTACCGTTCATTTTTTATCCTTTTTATATTACAATTTGGATTTACATACTTTTTTCGTCTCATTTTAACAATGAGAACAGTATCAAAAATCCACAGGCGAAAAATTGGCTTTAATACTATTATTGTAGGAAGCAATGGCAATGCTACAAATATCTTCCAGGAAATTATCAATGAAGAAATTTCATCAGGCAACAAGTTTGTGGGTTTTGTAAATGTGCACGATAAAAACTCCTTCAAAATGTCAGAGTTTCTTCCCCACCTTGGTTCGCATCATGATTTAAAGAACGCTATTATAAAAAATCAGGTAGAAGAAGTAATCATCGCTATTGAAAGAAAGGAAAAAAGTACCATTGATGAAATAATCTCTGAATTGGTGGATGTGGATGTAATTATCAAACTTATCCCGATGATGCAGGATATCATTTTTGGAACTGTTAAGCTTTCAGGAATTTTCCATACTCCGCTGATAGAAATTTCACCTGATTTAATGCCCGCTTGGCAACAGAGTCTCAAAAGGATATTAGATGTTTTTGCATCGCTTTTTGTCATCACTTTTTTTTCGCCTTTGTACTTGTTCACAGCCATCGGAGTGAAACTTTCTTCCAAGGGTCCGATATTGTACAAACAGGAAAGAATCGGCTTCAAAGGAAAGCCTTTTATGATGTACAAATTCCGTTCTATGTATGCTGATGCCGAAAAAGACGGACCCCAATTATCCTCTGATAACGACCCAAGAATTACTCCTTTTGGCTTATTTATCAGAAAAGTCAGACTGGATGAAATTCCGCAATTTTTTACGGTACTTATTGGGCACATGTCTCTAGTTGGTCCAAGACCGGAAAGGGCATTTTATATTGAACAAATTGTTGAAAAGGCACCTCATTACAGGTTATTGCTAAAAGTAAAGCCAGGACTGACTTCCTGGGGACAGGTCAAATTTGGTTATGCCTCAACAATTAAAGAAATGGTGGAAAGATTAAAATATGACCTTCTGTATCTGGAAAACATGTCACTGGCCATGGATTTTAAAATAATGATTTACACCCTGTTAATTGTAATTCAGGGAAGAGGAAAATAAGAATTTATAATTTTCCCTGATTTATAAGGTTTACAATCGTCTCTATCTCCCGGTCTTTTCCTTTAGGATCATATTTTACTTTCAGGTTATAACCCCAAATACGGGCAAGTCCTTGGTAAAAAAATGCCACAAAATTCCCTCGAAGATCTTTCACTAAAGCATACGAACTTTGACTGGTTTCTCTATCAATGAGTTTTATCAATATAATGCCCTGGGAGAAATTAAGTTCTTCAAGCTGATGACCATATTTTTCTTTCAGTTGGTCTTCAGCTTCTTTCATTATTTTCCGGCGTTCTGTCTCGCTTTTTACATGCTCGAGACGTGCACTGTACTCCTTAAGCAGAACACCCGCCGTTTTAGCATAAGGATATACCTTTTTTACATTGTAAATTAAATGGGTGATACGCCAACGCTGCCAGAAAAAAAGAAATCTACGGTGAGAATAAACTTCTACCTGCTTTAAATCTACTGTAGGAAGACTGTCCTGAACCCTTAAAACACTTTTCTGATGTTGCAACGGTGGAACATCTTGTGAAAAAGCAATGCTGGATATCAGTAATAACACACATAAAGACAACCACTTTTTCATAGTTCTGTAATTTTTACTAGCCCAAATCAGTACCTTTCTTTCTAATCTCAACAAAAAAGAAATACAGCAAAGATTATTCCTAAAACGCGAATCAGGTCTATAAAATTACTAAAGAAACTATACAGCAGGTCTCAGTTTTGAAATACTGGCTTTTTTGAATTTCTCTTCAGCATAATCAAGCGTAACGCAGAAATTTTTCGTTTTTGATTTGGATTTTGAAGGCAACTCAAACATGGCATCCATCAGAATAGCTTCCATAATAGAGCGCAATCCTCTGGCTCCCAAATTATATTCTTCCGATTTCTCAACTATGTAATCAATTACCTCATCATCAAAAGTTAGCTTGATGTCATCCAGTTCAAACATGCGTGCAAACTGTTTTACCAACGCGTTTTTAGGTTCAAGCAATATTTTTTTGAGTGCGTATTTATCTAATGGATTCAGATAAGTCAAAACGGGAAGACGACCAACGATTTCAGGAATCAGGCCAAACTTCTTTAAATCTGCTGGTGAAATGTACTGTAACAGATTTTTATGGTCGATATTTTCGTCTTTATGACCTGCAAAAGTATATCCTACCACGTGGGTTCTTAAACGTGATGCAATAATTCTGTCTATTCCCTGAAATGCACCGCCAGAGATGAACAAAATATTTTTCGTATCTACCTGAATCATCTTCTGCTCAGGATGTTTTCTTCCACCCTGGGGAGGAACATTTACAATCGAACCTTCCAAAAGTTTCAGCAATGCTTGCTGCACACCTTCACCTGAAACATCGCGTGTAATCGATGGATTATCTCCCTTTCTGGCAATTTTATCAATCTCATCAATAAAAATAATCCCTTTTTCAGCGAGTGCTACATCATAATCTGCCGCCTGCAATAAACGAGTCAGAATACTTTCTACATCTTCGCCCACATATCCGGCTTCAGTGAGAACTGTGGCATCTGCAATTGCAAACGGTACATGCAGCATTTTAGCAATCGTCCGTGCTAGAAGTGTTTTTCCTGTTCCAGTCTCACCCACCAGGATAATGTTGGATTTTTCAATTTCAACCTCGTTGGATTGAGTTGCTTGACCGATTCTCTTATAGTGATTATAAACTGCAACCGAAAGTACCTTTTTGGCCTCTTCCTGCCCAATCACATATTGATCAAGAAATTCTTTTATTTCGACAGGTTTTAGTAAAGAATGGTCTATATGCAAATCCGGAGCGGCAGTTTTTGTTTTTTCCTCCAAAATACTCCAAGCCTGCTCAATGCAATAGTTACAGATTTTTGCTTCCATTCCGGAAATTAAGAGTTCGGTTTGTGATTTTGGTCTCCCGCAAAAAGAACAATATTCTTCTTTTGTCTTTGCCATGATGTAATTTTTTAGAATCCTTCTGCCGAAAAAAACCTGTTTCAGGCATTCTTTCACAGACAAATAAGGCAGAATGAACATTCTGCCTTACACATTTATCTTTCAATAAAAACTTAGCTCTTCTTTATCTTTCTTTCAAGAACCTCGTCGATCATTCCATATGATTTGGCTTCTTCAGCAGTCATCCAATAATCGCGGTCGCTGTCGTTCCAAACCTTTTTATAAGTCTGTCCGCTATGTTTTGAAATGATTTCGTAAAGTTCTTTCTTCAGTTTTTGGATTTCCCTTGCAGTGATTTCGATATCGGATGCCTGTCCTTCTGCTCCACCCATAGGTTGGTGAATCAAAACACGTGAATGTGGTAAAGCTGTACGTTTTCCCTTTTCACCAGCACACAATAAAACAGCTCCCATAGATGCAGCCATTCCAGTACAAATAGTTGCAACATGAGGTTTTATGTACTGCATAGTGTCATAAATTCCTAATCCTGCATAAACTGAACCACCAGGAGTATTGAGATAAATTTGTATATCGCGTTCCTGATCAGCCGATTCCAGGAAAAGCAACTGTGCCTGAATAATGTTAGCTACATAATCATCTATTGGTACGCCCAGAAAGATAATTCTGTCCATCATCAAGCGGGAAAAAACGTCCATTTGTGCGACGTTTAATTGCCTTTCTTCAATGATGGTTGGTGAAATATAATTCGAGTAAGCTGAATTATAGCGGTCAAGTGTAAGGCTGCTGATTCCTCTGTGTTTCAGGGCGTATTTTCTAAATTCAGAACTACTGCTGTTCATGATGTTTAATTTTTAGGAGTTGATATGATTTTGATAAACTCTTCTGTAGTTACATCCTTCTCATCCTTCCCGATCTTTTCTTTGAAAAAAGCAATATAACGTTCGTCCATCAATTCAGCATAAATACGCTGATATTCCTGCTCGTTGCTTAAAATCTGATCCACAATACCGTCAATCTGAGGATTGGGTTCAGCATCTGAAGGAACCTGGAAATAAGCTCTTACTTTGTTACGAACATCCTCTTTTTCCACCTTCAGGGCTTCACCGTAAATTTCAATCAGTTTATTTTCTATAAGCTGCCATTTGAAGGTTTTTGCATAACTATCATATTGCCCGTCAATCTGCTCTTTGTTCATTTTTCCCTGATTGCTATCAAGCAGCCAACGTTTCAAAAACTCATCAGGAAGTTCAGGATTTACCTGTTCAAGAATAAGATCAATAGTATCAGAAACAAATTGCTTATCGGCATCTTTCTGATAATGTTCTGATAATTCCTTACGGATTCTTTCTCTGAAATCCTCTTCGGTTTTCAATTCATCTGAAGGATAAATCTGTTTGAACATGTCTTCGTTAAGCTCTGCTTCCACCAGTTTGGTAATGTCTGAAACTTCGAACTCAAAAGCTGCTTTCAGCTTTTCATCACCGGCTTTAAGATTTAACAAATTCTTAACTTTCACTTCATCCTCAAATGCTTCATTTGGATTGAATACCACTATATCACCTTTGTGAAGTCCCACAAACTTCGCCTCTTCAGAATCAGATTTCACATCGCCGATTTCAAAAGAAGCCTCCTGTGAATGTCCTTTTTCTAAACGTACACCTTCTGCATTTACTTCATAAAAAGTTCCTGAAAGTTTGCCGTTGTCGCCGCTTTCATCAACAGGCTCGTCTTTACCAAGCCTTTTCTGCATATCCTTAACAGCTCTTTCAACTTCCTCGTCAACCACTTTAATATTGTAATGAGGAACTTTAGTCTCTTCAGAAATATTCACTTCAATTTCCGGAGCAAATCCGATATCAAAAAAGAAATCAAAATCCTTCTGGCTGTCGAAATCAATCAAAGTAGTTTTTTCTTCATTTGGTAACGGACTTCCAAGGATATTGATTTTATTGTCCATCAGATATTGATTCAAAGCATCAGAAACAACTTTGTTTACCTCATCGACAATAACGGCCTTGCCGTACATTTTTTTAATCATCCCCATCGGAACCATGCCTTTTCTAAAACCAGGCATCTGTGCCCTTTTACGGTAATCTTTCAGTTGTGTATCAACTTTCCCGATATAGTCTTCTTCTTTCAAATTAATTTTGACAACGGCACTAAGTTTTCCGGTTTCCTCCTGTGTGATATTCATCTAATAATGATATTTGATTAAAAATGTGCGGATGAAGGGAATCGAACCCCCATGCCTTGCGGCACCAGATCCTAAGTCTGGCGCGTCTACCAATTTCGCCACATCCGCAAGATATAATGTACTGTTTTTAAGGGGTGCAAATATACTGTTTTTTTAAACTTCCTCACTCTTTTTTAAAATTTTAGATAGTTGTGTAAACTTACTCTATTTCAGTTTCTCATTATTCTGATGTCTGTGTTTATCACGGATTTCCTTTTTTTCGAAATTTTTCTCCAGTGCACTGGTCAGATCCACACCTGTTTGGTTGGCCAAACAAAGCAGCACAAACAATACATCAGCCATTTCATCACCCAAATCGTACTTCCTATCTGATTCTTTAAACGACTGCTCACCGTATTGCCTTGCAATGATTCGGGCCACTTCACCCACCTCTTCCGTCAACATTGCCATGTTGGTAAGTTCATTAAAATAACGGACTCCGGTTGTATTGATCCAGGCATCAACCCTATTCTGTGCTTCTTCTATGGTCATGATTTTAATTTTCAGAAAAATAACACAAAAATAAGAAAGGATTCTGACTCTACCCGAGTAAAAATTTTAAATTACTGTAAAAAAAGACTGAGGCCGCGATTTTTCCTAATTTTGCGAGATGGAAAATATTATCCCCTTCGAACAAGGCATGGACCTGACAGCCAAGACCATTTCAGGACTGGAAGAGGTGCTGGCTGAAGAATTAAGATCGCTTGGCGCATCACAGGTTGCTACAGGAAAACGCGTAGTTCTATTCAGAGGTGACAATGCGACACTTTATAAAGCCAATTATCTGTGCCGAACCGCCCTGAGGATACTGAAACCCATTGGAGCTTTTACCGTAAGAAACGAAAATGAGCTTTACGAGAAAGTTAAGAGAATCGACTGGGCTACAATATTTGACCTCAAACAAACATTCTCTATCAGTGCTTCGGTTTTTAATTCATCCATGACGCATTCGCTTTATGTCTCTCAAAAAACCAAAGATGCAATTGTGGATCAGTTCAGGGAAAAGCTTGGAAGAAGGCCTTCAGTGGATACAGAAGATCCGGACATTTATATTGATGTCCATATTAATGGAGAAACTTGTACGCTTTCACTTGACAGTTCAGGGCACTCACTTCATAAAAGAGGTTACCGTATCGCCACCGACAAAGCACCAATCAGCGAAGTACTGGCAGCAGGTCTGATAAAACTCTCAGGTTGGGATAAAGACGGCGATTTTCTTGATCCAATGTGCGGTTCAGGAACCATTCCCATCGAAGCGGCCATGAATGCACTTAATATCCCGGCAGGTTATTACCGGAAAAAGTTTTCGTTTGAGAACTGGAAAGATTTCGACGCAGAACTTTGGAAACAAATTAAAGACGATGCCAACAGCGAAATCAAGGAACATGATTATCCTATCATAGCTTCAGACCAATCATACAAGGCCTTCAACATTGCCCGCTCAAATATTAGAAATGCAAAACTGGACCAGGACATCACTCTGATCAACAAGCCTTTTGAAAAGATGAATCCGGAAAGCGGTAAAGGCATTCTTTTATTTAATCCGCCTTACGGTGAACGCCTGGAAGAAGACAATATCATTGAGCTCTACAAACACATCGGTGATGTGCTGAAAAACAAATTTCAGGGATATGAAGCATGGATCATAACTGCCAATCCTGAAGCGGCCAAATTTATTGGCTTAAAACCCTCAAAAAAGCTCACTTTGTTCAACGGTCAGCTGGAAAGCCGTTTCATTAAATTTGAAATGTACGCGGGCAGTAAAAAAGCCTCAAAGCAAGACTAGACCTACTCTAGAATTTTTCAGCAAAATACTGGTAAAACCAGGCAATAGTTTCGATGCCTTTGTAAAAATGTGAAACGGGATAATTTTCGTTGGGCGAATGGATTGAATCCGAATCAAGTCCAAAACCAATCAATATAGATTTCACACCCAGAACATTTTCAAAAGTGGAAATTACCGGAATACTTCCGCCACTTCGTTTGGGAATAGGTAACTTTCCGTACACTTTTTGAAAAGCTTTTTCTGCTGCTTTATATGCCGGTAAATTTATCGGACAAACATAAGCCTGTCCGCCATGAAGATATTTCACGTTGACTTTTACAGATTTAGGCGCAATCTCCTTAAAATAGCTTTCAAACAACTGGGCAATTTTCCTGTAATCCTGATTGGGGACAAGACGAGAAGAGATTTTTGCAGTTGCTTTGGAAGGCAAAATTGTTTTTGCCCCTTCTCCGCTATAACCTCCCCAGATTCCACAGACATCAAATGAAGGGCGGATTCCGGTACGTTCTGTTGTTGTATAACCTTTTTCCCCCTGGAGTTCCTCAACATTGATGGACTTTTTGTACTCTTCCTCATCAAAAGGAGCACTATTCATCAATTCTCTTTCTTTTTCAGAAACATTAAGAACATCATCATAAAAACCCGGGATGGCGATATGATTGTTTTCATCTGTCATAGAAGCAATCAATTTCGATAAAACATTGACCGGATTGGCAACAGCACCGCCGTAAAGACCGGAATGCAGATCCCGGTCGGGACCAGTCACCTCCACCTGCCAATAAGCCAAACCTCTTAATCCCACTGTGATGGTCGGAATATCTGAAGCAATCATTCCGGTATCGGAAACAAGGACAATATCCGATTTCAGCAATTCTTTATGCGTCTGGCAGAAACCTTCCAGACTAACCGAACCGATCTCTTCTTCACCTTCTATCATAAATTTCACATTTACCGGAAGCATATTGGTCCTGATAAGAGTTTCAAAAGCCTTCACATGCATGAATCCCTGTCCTTTGTCATCATCAGCCCCACGGGCATAGATTTTCCCATCACGGATTTCGGGTTCAAATGGTGGTGATTTCCAAAGTTCCAAAGGATCGGCAGGCATCACATCATAATGACCGTAAATCAAAACAGTGGGTTTTGAAGAACCCACAATCTTTTCTGCATAAACCACGGGATTACCCGCTGTGGGCATCACTTCTGCCTTATCGGCGCCAGCCTGAAGCAAAAACTTTTTATATTGTTCCGCAGCCCTACGCATATCGTTTTTATGCTCAGACTGGGTACTGATGGAAGGAATCCTGATAAGTTCAAAAAGCTCATTCAAAAACCTTTCTCTATTTTTCTCTATATAATTTGATATTTTTTCCATTGGTATTATTTGGTTTTAAATTATCCGTAAAAATACGATTTATCCCCTCTTTGGTAAAGCGTTCATTCAGAAGAATTCCAAAACTGAAGGAATTAAGACCTTTCATTTTCCTGTCCTAAGACCTTATTAAAAAAGGATACAATATCAAATTGGGATAAAAATTTTAAAATTTCCGGAGGAAACTGTAACTAAATTATAGCAATAAGCGTTTTAAACATATATTATTAACATAAATAATTCATCATGCGTTCAAAAATCATTTTCTTATCAATTGCGGCATTTTTCCTATTTGGGAATGTTATGCAGGCACAAAACTTCACAAAACAGGAGCGTAAAACCGGTCCGTTTAGTGCTATACAGATTAATTGTTCTGCCGATGTTTACCTGACCCAGGGTAACAATCAGTCCGTGGTTGTGGAAACAGAAAACAGCAATCAGGATAAAATCATTACTGAAGTTGATGGAAATACGCTGGTAATAAAAACCAAACCTTACACCAACCTGTACACAAAAAGACTACGTGTCTATGTAGAAACATCTCAAATCAAAAGCCTGGCAGTAAACGGATCAGGAGATATTCACACCCAATCAATCCGTGGAGATAATTTGAATATTGCCATCAAAGGATCTGGAGATGTGTTCGCAGGTGAACTTCAATTGGATCAATTGCAGGCAAACATCATGGGATCAGGAGATCTGAGTTTTTCCGGAAAAGTTTCAGGACTTAAATTGAATATTAGAGGTTCAGGTGATACACGCATCAGTAACATTGAAAGCAGCAATGCTGATTTCAGTATACAAGGATCAGGAGATGTTATGATTTCTGGTAAAGCAGACCAGGCAACAATATGGCTCCAGGGTTCTGGAGATTTTAAAGGTTCAGACTTTACAGTCTCTAAAGCAGTTACCAATCAGTTGGGTTCAGGAGATGTTCATATGACCGTAAACGACAATTTAACACTCACCATTAAAGGTTCCGGAGATTTCTACTTAGGAGGAAATCCAAAAGTCATTAATTCAGAAATCCGCGGAAGCGGTGAGCTCCACAGATAGAAATTCCCTAACTAAAGAAGCAATAACGTTACCGGCACCTTCAAATGAAGGTGCCGGTTCAATAATGGGAAATTTCTTTCCGAATATGATGAAAATAAGTTTGATTTTCATGAGCCAAAAACTTATCTTTGTATATAGTCAAAATTATTAACCATGAATTCGTTACTTAACCAGAATCACAATTTCTTCTATTATCTAGTCATTATGGAAAAGCATTTGCAGCTGAGTTACTTCTATGGTATGAAATTTGCACTTTATTATAACAGATAACGTTATAAAGAAAGCACTATTTAATTAACCTTAAATCCAGATCCCATGAAAAAGAGAATTTTAAGCCTTTTCATCGTCATATTGGTGACTTTGACAGGATGTTACACTCAAAATTTGGTAACGGTAAGGTCGGCCAATGACGATATTAGTGAAAACCTGGATTTGGAAGCAGTTGCAGCCTTATTCGGAGAAAGTACAAATCTTGAAGATTTCGAAGCACGTATAAACGATCCACAGAATCACATTTCCAATCTTGACCTGAACGGAGATGGCTATGTTGATTATATCCGCGTGGTTGAAAGCATGGAAAATGGAGTTTATTTAATTACACTCCAAGATGTACTTGGCCATGATCAGTATCAGGATATCGCCACCATCGACGTTGGAAGAAATACTGAAGGTTATGTACTGGTTGAAATAGTCGGAGATCCTTATTTTTACGGTCCAAATTATATCATACAGCCTATTTATAATACACGGCCTGTAATTTATAGCATTTTCTGGAACCCGTATCACCGTTTCTGGGTTTCTCCTTATTACTGGAACTATTATCCTCACTACTTCCAGCCCTGGAGACCTTATACTATAGTTAATTACAGATCATATATTAGTCGCTATAGAATGGCCCCTCAATATTACAGGTATATGCATGCCAGAACCTACAATTATGGTGATAGGTTTAACAACAAAATCTTCAGAAATGATTATGAAAAAATGCATCCAAACCGCGGGTTTGAACACAGGAATCAAGGTTATCAAAATGCCAGGGAATTATATCAGAAAAGAAATAACTTTAATAATAACGTGGGCAGACAAAACACACCTGAACACCGGGAGGCACCCAATAGGGATGTCAAACAACAACCTGTAAGGGTAAATAAAGAAGCCCCAAAATACAGAGAAGCTCCTGTTACAAGGGAAAAAAGCCCGGTTTACAACAAAGAGAGACC
>JACZJI010000003.1 GCA_014860665.1 Bacteroidales bacterium
AAATAAATTATAGTAAACTAAAGGAGAACAAAATGAGTGATGAAAACAAATGCCCTGTTCCGCATGGCGCTCACAGCCACACTGCCGGCAGAGGCACATCTAATAAAGACTGGTGGCCAAACCAACTAAACCTTGGCATACTTCACCAGCACGCCCCGGCTTCTAACCCAATGGATCCGGATTTTAACTACGCAGAAGAATTTAAGAAGCTTGATCTGCCAGCCCTTAAAAAAGATCTTTATGCATTAATGACTAACTCGCAGGATTGGTGGCCCGCTGATTGGGGTCATTATGGCGGTCTGTTTATTCGAATGGCATGGCACAGTGCTGGAACTTATCGTACCGCTGATGGACGTGGCGGTGGTGGAACTGGGAATCAACGATTTGCACCTGTAAACAGCTGGCCAGATAATGGTAACCTGGATAAAGCTCGACGACTGCTCTGGCCTATCAAACAAAAATACGGTAATAAAATTTCCTGGGCTGATCTTTTTATCTTAGCAGGTAACGCAGCACTTGAGTCAATGGGTTTTAAAACATTTGGTTTCGGCGGTGGACGTGCAGACATCTATCAGCCCGAAGAGGATATTTACTGGGGAATGGAAAATACGTGGTTAGGTGATAAGCGTTACAGCGGTGACCGTGAACTTGAAAATCCTTTAGCTGCAGTGCAAATGGGACTTATATATGTAAACCCTGAAGGTCCGAATGGAAATCCGGATCCTGTTGCTTCTGGTCTTGATGTGCGGGAAACATTTAAACGTATGGCAATGAATGATGAAGAAACTGTAGCACTCACTGCCGGTGGACACACGTTTGGTAAAAGTCATGGTGCAGGTGATACAAAGTTAGTTGGGCCGGAACCGGAAGCTGCACCTATCGAAGAGCAAGGTTTAGGATGGATTAACAAATTCGGAACAGGCAAAGGCGCTGACACAATAACAAGCGGTCTGGAAGGTGCGTGGAAACCTAATCCAACAAAATGGGATATGGGCTATTTTAATGTGCTTTTCGGTTACGAGTGGGAAAAGGTTAAAAGTCCTGCAGGTGCATGGCAATGGCAGGCGATGAACGTTAAGGACGAAGATATGATACCGAATGCTCACGATCCATCAAAGAAGCATCCCCCGGTGATGACAACCGCTGATATGGCTCTGCGTTTTGATCCGATTTATGAACCTATTTCACGTCGATTTCACAAAGACCCAAAAGCATTTGCTGATGCGTTTGCAAGAGCTTGGTTTAAACTTACTCACCGTGATATGGGACCAAAGGTTCGTTATCTCGGACCAGAAGTTCCGGCTGAAGATTTAATTTGGCAGGATCCCATCCCTGCAGTTGATCATAAGCTTATCGATACAAAAGATATTGCAGATCTTAAAGCTAAGATTTTAGCTTCTGGATTATCCATTTCAGAATTGGTTTCAACTGCCTGGGCTTCTGCATCTACTTTCCGTGGTTCGGATATGCGAGGCGGAGCTAACGGTGCTCGTATTCGTTTAGAACCGCAAAAGAACTGGGAAGCAAACGAACCAGCACAACTCTCCAAAGTACTAAGCACTCTTGAAAATATTCAGAAAGCATTCAACAGTTCGCAGAAAAATGGTAAAAAAGTTTCTTTAGCTGATATCATAGTTCTGGCTGGATGTGCTGCAGTTGAATCAGCAGCCACAGCTGCGGGATATAATGTTGAAGTGCCGTTTACTCCGGGACGTATGGATGCTTCACAAGAACAGACCGATGTAGAATCATTTGCTATTATGGAACCGGAGGCAGATGGTTTCCGTAATTACTCCAAGAAAGATTACACAGTTTCAGCAGAAGAAATGTTGGTTGACAAAGCACAACTGTTAACTTTAAGTGCACCTGAGATGACAGTGCTGGTCGGTGGATTGCGTGCGCTTGGTGCAAACTATGGTAACTCTAAACACGGCGTATTTACAAACCAGGTTGGTAAACTAACAAATGATTTCTTTGGAAATCTTCTGGATATGGGAACCGTTTGGAAACCTATGTCTGATAAAGGTGATACGTTTGAAGGACGCGATCGCAAGACAAACGAAATTAAATGGACAGGCACACGAGTGGATTTGATCTTTGGTTCAAACTCGCAACTTCGTGCTCTTGCAGAAGTATACGCACAAGATGATGCAAAAGAAAAATTCGTTAAGGATTTTATTGCAGCCTGGAATAAAGTAATGAACCTGGATCGATTTGATCTGAAGTAAGGCTTAAACTTATACATTCTAGTTGGAGATTTGTGTTAAGCAACGAAAGGACTCGCAAGAGTCCTTTTTTATTTAATTAATTTGAATAATTTTGGATTAGTTATGAATATTCAATCGGCATATAATAATTGGTCAGAATCTTACGACGAAGATTTAAATCTTACACGTGATCTTGATGCAGATATTGTTAGAAAAGAGTTTGGTGATAAAAGATTTAATTCCATTCTTGAAGTTGGTTGCGGAACTGGAAAAAATACAGTCTTCTTTTCTGAAATTGCAGATAAAGTTTATGCAATTGATTTTTCTGAAGGAATGATTAACAAAGCAAAGGAAAAAATAAAATCACATAATGTAAATTTTAAACAAGCAGATATTACTCGTAAATGGCCAGTTGAAATCAATAGCGTTGATCTTGTAACTTGTAACCTAATACTTGAACATATAGAAAATCTAGATTTTATTTTTACAGAAGCTAATAGATGTCTGAAGGAAAAAGGGAAATTCTTTATAAATGAATTACATCCATTCAGACAATATGAAGGTACTAAAGCAAACTTTGAACGTGATGGAATAAAAACAGAGATAAAAGCATTTGTCCATCATATTTCAGATTTTCTTGACGCTGCTAATAAAAATGGTTTTAAACTCTTAAAGCTTAATGAGTTTTGGCATGAACTTGATATAAATAAATCACCAAGAATACTATCACTTTTGTTTAAAAAGAATGATTATTAAAATCAGAGAAAAGTTACCTAATCACTTTCCTTTCCTTAGAAC
>JACZJI010000047.1 GCA_014860665.1 Bacteroidales bacterium
GTCAGGATGTGGAAAATAAGTAGAGGAATAGACTTGGTCCGATTCGAGTCCAATGAGAAAAAATCATTTTTAGAATTTTTTCCTCCATTCCATTTGAAGTTATTTTCCTGGGATTGAAAGCGTAGTGCTTTTTTGCCAATCAAATATCCCAGACCACCTGCAGCCACACCAAAAACAAAATAAAAGCTCAGTAAAAACAAAAGAATCTGGACGTCGTTTGCCGACTGAAATCCCAGCTGTTTAAGTCCGAAGTTGATAATATTGACATATATCTTGACGATGTTAAATCCGTAAACAATTATCAACCCGACTATTTTGTGAAACAGCGCACTTGAAAGGCTTAAAACCCCGCTTAACATATAAGCTATAAGGTTGTTTCCAAATAAAATGATGATGATTTCTACCAATACAGCTTCAAGAAAGATCCCAATCATTGGCCCCAAAATAATAGCACTTGGGGATACTGACTTCATGATGGCTGTGATAAGTCCGGCACGGATTATGAGACCTCTGTGAGGCCAGATCTGATAAAAACCAATCAGCAGAACTATTCCGAAAAAAGCGAGAACTGAACCTGCGAAAGGAATGCGTGTATTGTGCAGAAAACTTCCAATAATGATTTCTACGGAAGCCCAAAGTCCGCCAATCACAGAGGCCCTTAACCAAAGTCCTTCCTTGTCAACCACAGAACTCATGGATTGATTGATTTTGCCTGGTTCATATCGTCCAGGGTATTGATGTTTGTAAATAAATGTTCGTTGTAAAAAGGAAGGTTTTCATTTATCTCAACTGATTTGAACCGAATTTTTTTAAAAAAGTCCATCAACTTGTAGTTGCCTTCACGAATGGATTTTTCCATTTCACCAATGATATTGGTGTTATAATAAGCGTTTAGAGGTTCAATCAGGAAAGTCTCGTGTGAAGGAACCACTATCTGAAAATTCTCAATCTCACTTAGTAAATGTCTGAAAAGTTCGCTTCCTACAAAAGGAGTATCGCAGGAGATAATTAAATTGCGTTGTGTGTGAGAATGCTTTAGGCAGGTCAAAATTCCGCCCATAGGCCCGACTTCTTTAATTTCATCTGAGATTACCGGGAATCCGAAAGTCCGATAATCCTCAAGAGTTTGGTTGGCCGAAATCATCAATGTGCCACAAAGTGGTTTCAAGGCTTCGATGGCATACGAAACTAATTTCTTTCCTTTAAAATCGAAAAGGGCTTTATCCCGGCCCATACGACTGCTTTTTCCCCCTGCCAGAATAATTCCGGTAATATCTTTCTTGTTAATTTGTGACATCGATATTGATTTTTCTCAACCGGTTAATATCGCTTCAAAGCTACAAAAGAAAGGAGTTTAGATAATCATTAGAGTGAATTTTTGCAGTTCTTTTCAGAGATGGAAAAATTTCAGGGCAGGAAAAAACAGCTATCTCCATAACTAAGGAAACGGAAGCTGTTCTTCAGTGCATAATCATAAACTTCTTTCCATTTTTCACCAATCAGCGCTGCAACCAGTAATAATAAAGTGCTTTTTGGCTGATGAAAATTGGTAATTAATCCTTTCGCAAAGCGAAACTTATATCCGGGAACAATAATCATCTGAGTTTCTCCTTCTAGGACGTCTTTTTCTTCCTGTTCCAGCGCTTTTATTAATAGTTCCAGCGCAACCTTGGAATTAAAACTCTCAGGAATTTCCAACTGGTAAGGATCCCACTGTTCCACTTTTGTGTAATCTTCCTTTCCGTAAAAATAATTCAGTGCCATCCAAAAAAGGCTTTCCAGGCTACGCATGGAGGTGGTCCCAACTGGAATAATAATCTTTTCAGCGGAATTTAGGAGGTGTTTGAGAGTTTGAATTTTAACCCGTATTTTTTCCTTGTGCATTTCGTGATCGTCAATGGTGTCAGATGAAACCGGTTTAAAAGTTCCGGCGCCAACGTGAAGGACCAGTTTATCTGAGTCAATACCTTTTTCTAGGAGTGAAGCAAGAATATTTTCCGTAAAATGCAGCCCTGCAGTTGGGGCAGCAACGGAACCATCCAACTTGGCATAGACTGTTTGATAACGTTCTTTATCAGATGCTTCTGCTTCGCGATGCAGGTAAGGAGGCAAAGGAGTCAATCCAGATGTTTCCAGGATTTCAGAGAACTGTATGTTTTTTGGTGTCCAAGAAAATTCAACCAGAAAGTAATCATTTAGTTTTTCTTTTTTCTCAGCAAAAAGAATGATGTCTTTTCCATTGATTTTTATTTCGGATGCGATTTTTGCGTTTCCCATTTTTTTTGCTCCGCCAATCAGACATTTCCATACGACAGGCGATTTTTGTTGCATGGCTAATTGGAAATCGTTGACAGGCTCCAGAGGCTCCAGACAAAAAATCTCAATTTTGGCACCGGTCGTTTTTTTAAATATCAATCGTGCCTGAATTACTTTAGTTTCGTTGAAAAGGAGCAAACTGTTTTTAGGTAGAAGTTCAGAAATTTCAAAAAATCTCTTTTCGGAAATCTCTCCTTTTTTAAGGAAAAGTAATTTTGATTGATCCCTCTGACTTAAAGGGTATTTGGCAATTTGTTCATCCGGTAATGGATAGTTGTAATCTTCGATTCTGATCGTGGAAAAATCCATGTTTATAATTTGGGCTGCAAAAATACGAAAACATGCCAGTCATGGATAATTAAGGTTTATATTCAAATTACAGAGCTTTACTTTTGAGACATAACTTCTTTACGGACAAATAATTTATGAATACAGCGCTTACGTTTATTATTTTTTAATTTTGACAAAAAAAGAAACCATGGCTTTAAAAAACCATATCCCCAACACTATTACCCTTTTAAATCTTACATCCGGAATTGTGTCAATTTATTTTGGAGTCAAGGGTGATCCTCATTCGTTAGTTATTGCCGGACTTTTTATTTTCATTGCGGCGGTATTTGACTTTTTTGACGGATTTGCAGCTCGAATGTTGCACGCAAAATCTGATATTGGATTGCAACTGGATTCTCTTTCCGACATGGTTTCTTTTGGCGTGGCACCAGGATTTATCTTGTACCAAATGTTGGTTTTGAGCCATGGAAATCCGGCAGCCAATGATCAGGGGTTCGACTTTGTTCCATTTTTTGCCATTTTAGTTCCATGGATGGGAGCATTGCGTCTTGCAAAGTTCAATATTGATGAAAATCAGAAAGTTTCTTTTCTGGGACTTCCCACCCCGGCGCTGGCTCTTTTAATAGCTTCTTTGCCGATTATTCGTGCCGAATTATATCCGACCAGACAGTTATTTTATATGGTCATTACGAATTCCTACTTCTTATTAGCTATTGCTATTTTCGGTTCTCTATTATTGGTTTCCAGGTTTCCTATGTTTGCTCTTAAATTTACCAGCTTTGCATGGAAACCCAACATGATAAAATATATCTTCCTGACAATCTCAGTAATTCTGCTTGTTCTGCTGAATATAATAGCAGTACCATTTATAATTATACTTTATCTGTTTTTTTCCTTGATAGTGTACCTAACGGATATTCAGAGTTAGATCAGGATTAAGAAATTTATTCCTCGACTTTTGATTTTCTCCCTTTTTTACGGAGTTCAAAATTACTCCCAAGATACACACGTCTTACATGTGGGTCGGCGGCAAGTTCTTCTGAAGTTCCGTATCGTAAGACAGAGCCTTCAAACAGAAGATATGCGCGATCGGTAATAGTGAGTGTTTCGTGTACATTATGGTCGGTGATAAGGATACCAATATTTTTATCCTTGAGTTTTGAAACAATATTTTGAATGTCTTCTACTGCAATAGGATCAACACCTGCAAAAGGTTCGTCAAGCAAAATGAACTTAGGATTTACCGATAATGAACGAGCAATTTCAACACGGCGTCTTTCGCCTCCTGAAAGTTGAATCCCTTTGCTTTTGCGGATGTGTTGCAACCCAAATTCATCCAGCAATGATTCTAACTTGTCCCGTTGTTCCTTTTTGCTCATTTTGGTAAATTCCATAACAGCCTTAATGTTGTCTTCAACGCTTAACTGACGAAATACTGACGCTTCCTGTGCCAGATATCCTATTCCGAGTTGTGCACGTTTATACATAGGGAAGTCAGTAATCTCGGTATTGTCAAGAAAAACATGACCTTCATAAGGTTTTATAAGGCCTGTCATCATGTAGAATGTGGTAGTTTTCCCTGCTCCGTTTGGCCCTAACAGTCCGATAATTTCCCCTTGACTTACCTCTACAGAAACATGATTAACAACTGTACGCTGTTTGTATTTCTTTACCAAATCTTTTGTCCAAAGCTTCATCTTATAATTATTTAAAAGCAAAAACTTCCTAAATTATTTGTCTTGTTGGTGAAGATTTTCCCAAAATTCCATGGCTCTTCTTGTGTGCGGAATAACAATGGTTCCTCCCACCAGATTTGCGATACCAAAAATCTCCATCATTTCTTCCGTACTCACATTGTTTTCAAAACATTTTTCAAGGTGATAATAGATGCAGTCATCGCATTTCAAAACCATGGAAGCAACGAGCCCCAACATTTCTTTGGTTTTAGAATCCAGCGCCCCAGGTAAATAAGCATTAGTGTCAACGTTGAAAATCCGTTTAATAATTTTATTGTTTGGAGCAGACAGTATTTTCTCATTCATGGCTGCCCTATATGCATCAAAGTCTTTTATAGAATCGGCTTTCATTATATTATTCCTTCTTTTAAAATATCATGCAAATGAATAACTCCCACATATTTCTGCTTCTTTAAGACCGGAAGCTGGGTAATATTGTTTTCTCTCATCAGAGTAAGAGCGTCTACTACCAGGTTTTCTTCATCAATACTCCGGGGATTTTTAGTCATAATGTCTGCAGCTTTAAGTTCTCTCAGGTTTTCGTGGTTCTGGAAGGCCCTGCGTAAATCTCCATCGGTGATAATACCGACTAATTTTCCATCATCAATAACAGCAGTGGCTCCCAGCATTTTTGATGAAATCTCGATGATGACGTTTTGCATGGTTTCATCAGTTTTGACTTTAGGAACCTGGTTGTTGACAAATAAATCAGCCACTCTCATATACAATCGTTTACCCAGTGCTCCACCCGGATGAATTCTGGCAAAATCCTTCGAGGAAAATCCCCTCAGTTTTACGAGGCTCACTGCCAATGCATCTCCCATTACCAGCTGGGCTGTGGTGCTTGAAGTTGGAGCAAGGTTGTTCGGACAGGCTTCCTGCTTTACTTCTGTGTTTAGGATTTTATCAGCTTGTTTGGCAAGATAGGAGTCTTTGTTGCCAACGATTGCGACAACGGTATTCCCGTTTGCCTTGATTAAAGGCAATAAAACTTTGATTTCGGGAGTTTCTCCGCTTTTGGAGATCGCAATCACCAGATCGTCCTTGCCTACAATGCCCAGATCTCCATGAATAGCGTCTGCTGCATGCAAAAAAACCGAGGAAGTACCGGTCGAATTGAAGGTCGCCACAATTTTGGCTGCAATCAGCGCACTTTTGCCTATCCCTGTCACTATAACTCTCCCTTTTAAATTGTAAATCATTTCAACTGTATCGATAAAATCTTGATTTATTGATGATTGTAATGATTCAATTGCTTCGCTTTCCAGAGCAATTGTCTTCAGTGCAGATTGTTTTATTTGGTTTGCTGAGCTCAATTTTAAACTTTATTAAGAATTCAATATCGAAAGATTATTATTATATTTGTATATAGTTCAATTAACTTATAGTTAATAAATTGTTATCGATTTCTTACTAATGGATAACAGGCCAAAAGTACTAAATAATAATTTATCATTTTGAAAATGGAGAGCACTGTAGATATTGTTGGGTTGCGATCTTTTATGAAGAGTTTTTTCGGCTTTTCGAGTTTCAAAGGGAATCAGGAGAAGATTATCATCAGTTTATTGGAAGGGAAGGATGTTTTCGTTGTTATGCCTACAGGTGGAGGGAAATCAATGTGCTATCAACTTCCTGCTTTGGTACAACCAGGGACTGCAATCATTGTTTCACCTCTTATAGCTTTGATGAAGAATCAGGTGGATATGATACGGAATTTTAGTTCTGAATATGGTATTGCCCATGTGATGAATTCATCTCTTTCTAAATCCGAACTTAATCAGGTCAGAAATGATTTGGTATCGGGCAAGACAAAGCTTTTGTACATGGCTCCTGAATCTCTCACCAAAGAAGATAATATAAGTTTTCTAAAGAATATAGATATTTCGTTTTACGCTATTGACGAGGCACACTGTATTTCGGAATGGGGCCACGATTTCAGACCAGAATACAGGAAGCTGAGACCTATCATTCAGGCATTTGGAAAAGATGTTCCAGTGATGGCTCTTACGGCTACGGCTACCGTCAAAGTTCAGGAAGACATTTTGAAATCTCTGGAAATCCCCGACGCAACTGTTTATAAATCTTCTTTCGACCGGCCAAACCTCTATTATGAAATTCGGCCCAAGACTAAAGATGTCATAAAAGAGATGATCAAGTATATAAAAGGTCAGCCTGGAAAATCTGGGATTGTATACTGTCTTAGTCGAAAGAAAGTCGAAGAAATTGCGGAGACGCTGGTTGTGAACGGAATCAAAGCATTACCTTATCATGCCGGATTGGATGCCGCCACTCGAAGGCGGAATCAGGATATGTTTCTGATGGAAGAGGTTGATGTGATAGTTGCCACCATTGCTTTTGGGATGGGAATTGACAAACCAGACATCCGTTATGTCATACATCATGATATTCCTAAAAGTATAGAAGGCTATTATCAGGAAACTGGTCGCGCTGGTCGAGATGGTGGAGAAGGTAATTGTATTACCTTTTACAGTTACGATGATATCCAGAAACTGGAAAAATTCATGAAAGATAAGCCGGTTGCAGAGCAGGAGATTGCTAAAGAGCTTCTTGCTGAAACAGTAACTTATGCTGAGTCCTCGATTTGTCGTCATAAATTGTTGTTGCATTATTTTGGTGAAGAGTACACAAAAGATAATTGCGAGGCGTGCGATAATTGTATCCATCCTAAGGAAAAATTTGAGGGTATGGATGATATCAAGCTTGTGCTAGAAGTGGTGAAATCCCTAAAACAACAGTACAAAATTGATATGGTTTCCGATGTGATTTCCGGGAAAAAAAGCGGTGACATAAAAGTCGTAAAACTTGACAAAAACAGTAACTTTGGTGCCGGAAATGACAAAGAAAAGCGTTATTGGGTTATGATTATCCACCAGGCGCTGATACATCGCCTTTTAGTCAAGGAAATTGAAAATTACGGTATCCTAAAGCTTACTGAAGAAGGAAAATTATTCATCAAAGAACCATATAGTATTATGGTTGCCAGGGATCATGATTTTATTTCGGAAGATGAAGAAGATGTATTTGTAAAGCAGGGTGGTGGAGCAGGAAGTGGTACTGATGCGACACTGTTTGCGATGTTGAAGGACCTGAGAAAAGAAATTTCAAGGGAGGAAAATTTGCCGCCGTTTGTGATTTTTCAGGATACTTCTCTTGAGGACATGGCTATTCAATATCCTGTAACAATGGAAGAAATGCAACAGATCATAGGCGTTGGTTCCGGAAAAGCTGCAAAGTACGGGCAACCCTTTCTTGACCTGATTGCGCAATATGTCGAAGAAAATGAAATTACGCGGCCTAATGATATCATCGTAAAATCGGTGGTCAATAAATCCGGTCTGAAAGTTTATATTATTAAAAGTATTGACAGAAAACTTTCGTTGAATGACATAGCCCATGCCAAGAACCTGACGATGGAAGAGTTGCTGACAGAAATTGAAAGAATTGTTTTATCAGGAACTCGAATTGATATTAATTATTATCTGGAAGAGCATGTGGATGAGTATCATCAGGAAGATATTTTAGACTATTTTGCTGAAGCAGAAACTGACTCCATAGAGGAAGCATTAAATGAGTTGGGTGAAGCCGAATATAATGAAGAGGAAATCAGGCTAATGCGTATAAAGTATTTATCGGAAGTTGGGAACTAGTCGAATGAAAAAAAAATTCTTCTTTCTTTTTTTAATGACATTATTATTATCAGGATGTTATAAGGATAATAAATTAAAATTCACAAAACCGGCTGATTTAATTCCTGAAAATGAACTTGCTGATATTATTAAAGAAATGGATGTCATCCAGGGTATCGTAAGCTATAACCGTACTCATGATATTAAAAGCCCATCAGCTGAACAGGAATATTATAATGCCTTATTTAAACATTATGGTGTTACCGCAGAACAGATTCGACAGAGTATGAGCTATTATATTTCGTTGGGTAAACCCATGGCTGACATTTATGACAAAGTATTATCACAGTTTTCTATAGAAGAAAGTATGCTTTATGTCACACAAAATGCCGGGCAAATTCAAAGATTAGATTCTACGGGTATCTTAAGATTGCAATTTAAACAGCATTGGATTTATTCTAGAGATAGTACAATTCCATATAGTTTTAAACCGATTTTTTAAATTGACTAAGATTTGAAAAAACAAAAGGGGGAGCATTTATTAAATACTCCCCCTTTTGTTCGCTTTAAAACTACTTAGTAATTTTCGTCGCTTTCAATGCCTTTCATGATAGCCACACTACCTCCGGCTCCAATCCTGTTAGCTCCAGCGTTAATCATGGCCACAGCTGTTTTATAATCCCGGATACCACCGCTGGCTTTTACTCCCATATCAGGTCCTACAACACGCCGCATCAGTTTAATATCTTCAACTGTAGCACCACTACCAGTAAATCCAGTGCTGGTCTTTACAAAATCAGCACCTGTTTTTTTTGAAATCTCACAAGCCAGTATCTTTTCTTCTTCAGTAAGTAATGACGTTTCAATAATTACTTTTAAAGTTATTTTATTACCACAGGCTTCTTTAACTGCGCGGATATCATCTTCAACAAAATCAAGTTTTCCTGATTTCAACCATCCGATATTTAGTACCATGTCTAGCTCATCGGCTCCATCTTCAATTGCAGTTTTTGCTTCAAAAGCTTTGCTCTTTGTGGCCATGGCTCCAAGAGGGAATCCAATTACAGAACAAACTTTTATAGAAGTTCCCTTGAGTTTTTTAGCTACCAAAGAAACTTGTGATGAGTTAACACACACAGATTTAAACTGATAGAGTTTTGCTTCTTCGCACAGCTTGTCAAATTGTTTAAGTGTTGCTTCGGGTTTTAATAAAGTATGATCAATGTGTCTGGCTAACTCCAAGGGGGTCATAGGCTTAGAATAACTGTTTTCTCTATTCATGTTGTTTCTTTCAATTTCTTTAGAAGATTGTAAAGCTTTAATATATATAAATATAGTTAATCCAGTATTTTATGTTGGATTTGTCATGCAAAATTAAAAAAAATCCAACTCCATAATTTTAAGCCGTGTTGGTGTGTAAATTGACTTATCTGATAGATTTGATGATTTTGACTGTAATGTTCGAAAAAATTAAATGTTTTTGTCTGCCAAATTGAATTTTGAGATGTTCCATTCTTTTGAGGACTTATCTTATGCTTCATTTTAGAAAAAATTACTTTTTTGCGTATTGGATAAAATATGATACTATCCCATAAAATGGGGACAGTAAAGAAATAATGATATGTTTAGGAAAGTTGGTTTTCTAGAGACGTCCTTGCAAACACTGAAAAGGATTTCCGATTTCGGAAATTCTCCGTTTATGTAAATTAAAATAACCAATCTCTGATTTCGGGAATCTATAACTTAAACATTCAATTAAAAGCCAAAAAATTAAAATACATAATATTAGTTAGTTATGATGTGGTTGAATGTTATTGTTTGTTATGGCATAACTGTTGTTGTGCGCTTCTAATCATGAAACCCATAGATTTAATAAAAGGTAAGAAGAACTTGAAGGTTAGGATACGCAGATATTATAAGTGTAATCGTTGTGGTTATGTTTCAATTGTAAAGGATTCTTTTTGCCCTATTTGTATAAAAGATGGTTACAGCATAAAACTTAAGTAGGATGAAAGAAATGAAGTTGAATCAAACAGTTTCAGTTGAAGAAATCGCAATTGCGGGCTTGAAGAAGTTGGATGTTTCAGAAGTTTCAGCAAAAATCTACGAAAAAGGTGATAAGGTCTATTTTTTTGATGAAATGGATTCCAGCCATTATCGCCTTTTTTCAGTTATTCACAAGCGATCCTTTTTCCTTTAATCGGGCAGAATGCCCAACTCCCGCCCAGAAAACCCACTACGTCCCTGTTGTGGGTTTTTTTATTTTCATGACCAACAAATAGCTACTTTCAACAAAAATGAAAAACAGTATCTGAAAACTGATTTTTGTGTTGTTCAGGAATTTAAAAGTCAAAGATTCCTATTTACAATAGAATTAATATAGTAAAGGCCTTCGAGTGTTAATAATGGTTCGATAATCTTTATGTTTTTAGTAAGTGGTGCTATAACAGAGCTTAATCCACCGGTTGCAACTACAGTCAGTTTTTCGTGCAATTCTTCTTGTGTCCTTTCAATAATGGAATCAATTAATCCGGTAAATCCAAAGACAATTCCCGATTGAATAGCGTGAATGGTGTTTTCTCCTAAAACCGAAGGAGGAGGTGTCAGATGAATTTCTGGCAATTGTGCAGTTTTTCCGGCAAGGGCGTTTACAGCCGTTTTCAAACCTGGCGCAATGGCTACTCCTTTAATCTCAGCATTTCGTCCAATGGTTGTGAAAGTAAGTGCGGTCCCAAAATCAACAACGGTTGTAAGTTCTCCATACTTTTGAATCGCCGCTACTGCATTTGCAACGAGGTCAGCCCCAATCTCATAGGGATTCATTACTTTCACAGGCAAGTAGTTGTAGATGTCAGGATTAACGATGATTTGTTCTGCTTTTGGAAACAAACTAGTTAACATCTCTGAAAATGGACGAACAAGCGACGGAACAACACTACTCAAAACAGTTTGTGTAATATCAGAGTTGCTGATTTTTCCTCCATCTAGCAGCGAACGAAAAATGACTTCGTATTCGTCTGCCGTTTTTAAATGGTCGGTTTGAATGCGCCAGTGATTTTTCCAATCGCCATGTTCATTCGCGCCGAAAACGATATTCGAATTTCCGATATCGATCGCTAATAACAAATCTTTCATGCTATTCCTTTTTAGTGGTTCCGAAATTACATAAAAAGAAAAAGGGTTGACCTTTTAAGTCAACCCTTTTTAGTAGCGGGGGCTGGATTCGAACCAACGACCTACGGGTTATGAGCCCGCCGAGCTACCACTGCTCCACCCCGCAATATATTTTTTGATTACAATGAACGTCTTAATATACCCTCTTTAAATTTGGGAGTGCAAAGATATATTTTGTTTCTTTGCCAAACAAATTATTTTCAGAAAAAATGTCGCACAAAGCAGGATTTGTCAATATTATTGGCTATCCGAACGTTGGGAAATCAACTTTAATGAATGCCCTGGTGGGTGAGAAACTCTCTATTATTACATCTAAAGCTCAGACTACCAGACATCGTATTTTGGGAATCGTGAATGGTGACGACTTTCAGATAGTTTACTCTGATACCCCTGGAATTGTTCGCGATCCGGCCTATAAAATGCACGAAAAGATGAATAATTACATCGAAACAGCATTGATAGATGCCGATGTTATTCTTCTTTTGACTGAACCAGGCTTAAGATTTTCTGACGAAAAGATTTTACAGGGAGTGATTTCATCCACGGTTCCGGTTTTGGTATTGATTAATAAGATTGACCTTTCTAGTCAGGAAATAGTGGAAGAGCAGATTCAGTACTGGAGAGAAAAAATTCCTAAATCTGAGGTAATGCCAGTCTCGGCTCTACAACATTTTAATATTGAAAAAGTGTTTGACAGTATTCTGGAAAGACTTCCCGAAAGTCCTGCATATTATCCAAAAGATGAATTAACAGATAGAAGTGAACGATTTTTTGTTTCTGAGATGATCCGGGAAAAGATATTCCAGAACTATAAAAAGGAAGTGCCCTATTCAGTAGAGGTTGCAGTTGAACTTTTTCAGGAAACAGAAAAGCTGATTAAGATTTTTGCCATTATCTTTGTAGAAAGAGAATCCCAGAAAGCCATTGTTTTAGGTCATAATGGAAGTGCTATTAAGAAAACAGGAACTATGGCTAGGGAAGCTATTGAAGAGTTTTTCGGAAAGAAAGTTTACCTGCAACTTACCGTCAAAGTGAATAAAGACTGGCGCAACAATGATAAAACTCTGGAACGCTTTGGGTACGACCACTGATTGTTCTTCAAACTTGTATAAATCCAATAAAAAAACAGAGATGAGTAATATTTTAGCCATCGTAGGAAGGCCAAATGTGGGAAAATCCACATTGTTTAACAGATTCACACAATCGTATTCTGCCATTGTGGAATCACAAAGTGGTGTAACGCGCGACAGGATTTACGGGAAGAGCGATTGGAATGGTGTTGAATTTTCTGTGATTGATACTGGCGGTTTCGTTCAAGGTTCGGATGATGTGTTTGAAGAGGAAATCAGAAAGCAGGTGCTGTTTGCTGTAGACGAAGCTGATGCCATCGTCTTTGTGGTGGATGCCCGTGCCGGAGTAAACCTTCTTGATGAGGAAGTTGCTGAAATACTGAGACGTTCAGGAAAAAAGATCTTTCTGGCTGCTAATAAAATAGATACGCCTAATCTCGAAGCATTGACCGGAGAATTTTACTCATTAGGACTAGGCGATGTTTTTCCGGTTTCAGCTGTAACCGGAATGGGATCAGGTGACCTGTTGGACAAAGTGGTAGAATCCTTTGAGATTTCTGATAGTAATAAGGAACCTGAGCCTGATTTGCCAAAAATTGCAGTGGTAGGACGTCCTAATGTTGGTAAATCTTCTCTGGTTAATGCTTTTTTGGGAGACGAAAGGAATATTGTTACCTCGGTTGCCGGGACAACCCGCGATTCAATTTATACGCCTTTTAAAGGTTTTGGTCACGAATTTATGCTTGTTGATACAGCTGGGTTAAGAAAAAAAGGCAAAGTATACGAAAACATAGAATTTTATTCGACGTTGCGTACTATTCGCGCTATCGAAAATTCAGATGTCTGCATTGTGATGCTGGATGCAAGTCAGGGAATGGAAAAACAGGATATTAACATTTATCATCTTGCTGAAAAGAACAGAAAAGGAATTGTTATAGTTGTCAATAAATGGGATTTAGTAGAAAAAGGAAGCAATACACATCTCGAGTTTGAGAAAATTATTCGTGACCGTATAGCACCTTTCAATGATGTCCCGATTGTTTTTGTCTCGGTATCTGAGAAGCAGCGGATTCTAAAAATCCTGGATATTGCTGCCGAGGTTTATCAGAAACGTAGCCAGCGCATTTCAACTTCTGTGCTGAATGAAATTTTCTTACCTATTATTGAGTCTAACCCTCATCCTATGGCTTCTCGTGGTCGCTATATCAGGATAAAATATGTGATGCAACTTAAAACTGCTACACCTCAGTTTGTGTTTTTCTGTAATCTTCCCAGTGAAGTAAAAGATCCTTACAAGCGATTTCTTGAAAATCAGCTCAGGAAGAAATTTGACTTTACAGGTGTTCCTGTGCAGTTATTTTTCAGGGAAAAATAAAAAGGAAAATGGATAGCATTCGTCTTGACAAATGGCTTTGGACAGTTCGTCTGTTTAAAACACGTTCTCAGGCTACAGAAGCCTGCAACGGCGGGAGAGTTAAAATGGCTGGGGTGAACGCAAAACCATCAAAAGATGTCAGGGTGGGAGATCAGATCGATATCGTCCAAAGCGGTATCCGAAAATCGGTGCGTATCAAACAGATTGGTAATAATCGGGTGGGTCCGAAACTTGTTCCTGAATTGATGGAAGATTTAACACCGCCAGAAGAACTCGAGAAACTACAAATGGCACGTGAGATCAATTACGAATGCCGCCAACGTGGATCGGGAAGGCCATCAAAAAAAGATCGCCGGAATATTGATCGGTTAAAGAATCTTGATGGTTAATATAGAAAAAGTGTCGATTGACATTAACCTTTTACTTTCAGGTCTAATTTTAGAATTTTTGTTTACGATAAGCCAAAATTAAATGGCTTTATTCTAATCGTTAACACACATGAATTCTTTAAATTTGCGTTTTTAGACAGTCCTGAAAATAACCCTGTATTATGAAAAAATATTTACTTCTTCCGGTAATAAGTCTCCTTTTTCTTGTATTTATTGGAACTTCATGTACCAACAGTGAGCTGAAACCTTTTTCTGCTGCATTTTATAATGTTGAAAATTTATTTGATACTATTGATAACCCAGTGACCCGGGATGAAGATTATCTTCCGACAAGTGAGGTAAGCTGGAATACCAAAAGATATGATCTGAAACTGGAACATATTTCAAAGGTGATGTCATCAATGGAGCCTGGTCATTTCCCTACAATTTTTGGTTTGGCAGAAGTAGAGAATCGTCAGGTGGTTGAAGATTTAATTAACACGGGTAAATTAAAGGAAGCAGGTTATAAGATTATTCACCAGGATAGTCCTGATAAGAGAGGAATTGATGTTGCCCTGTTGTACAATCCAAAGGTTTTTAAACCGCTGGTCACCCGGTTTATCAGACTGCATTTTCCGTCAGAAGCAGACTTCGTGACAAGGGATATCATCTATACAAAGGCTTTGGTTTATGGAATAGATACAGTGCATGTTTTTGTAAATCATTGGGTATCAAGATATGGAAGTCAGGATCGTACAGATCCGCTCCGTAGGTATACGGGCCATGTTGAAAGGCTGATTTGTGATTCTATTTTCAATCAGCAGCCGCATGCTAACATTATTATTATGGGTGATTTAAACGATAATCCTACTGACCCGAGTATTCAGAAATCTTTAGGAGCTGTAGAACCAAAACAGCCATTTGAAAAGAAACAATTATTTGATCTTGGGGCTATTCCTTACAGCAAAGGTGAAGGAAGTTTGTATTATAAAGGTTGGGATTTGTTTGATCAGATCATCGTTTCTACTTCCATGGTTGCCGGTCACAATGGAATAAAAGTCGACTCGGATTCAGAAGAAATTTTCAAAAAGGAATGGATGCTATATCAATCTAAAAATGGTCCGGCTGTTCCTAATCGAACTTCATCTTCACGAAAATATTTTGGCGGTTATAGTGATCATCTTCCGGTTTTGGTGAAAATGAAAGTGGATTTAAGTGGTGAGATTTTTACCATCATCTAGGAAAGGAATTTCCTTATTAATATGCTTTTCTGGGAAAATCTATTTTTCTGAAGACCAATAGTTTTTCATTAATTCTCTTGTCCATTCTGGTTGATGGACGTTTCCTTTTGGCAGAAATTCCTCGAATACAGGTTTAATGTCAAGTATGGGAGTTCCATCAATAGCATCAAAATTTGTAACAAAAAGTTTGCGATCAGTTTTTTTTATCAAATTCACAGTCGTCAATCCGATATGATTTGGTCTGTCCTTTTTACGTTGGGCAAAAATCCCAACCTTTGGCCAGTCGGGGTTTTCTCTTGGATGCTCGCTTCCTGTTACTGTTTTCTCAGCTTTATCAAAGAAATAAATTATTTCCAAATGAGAAAAAGCCTCAATACTGTCAAGGGCTTCAGAGGGAATGCCTTCCGCTAATTCAATTTCAGAAAGTATGTTACCCCAGTTATCATCAATTTTCTCCTTCCTGCTATTTTTGACATACGCAACAGGTTGAAGTATAATATCTTCTATCATTATTTTTTGAATAAATTAATAATCGTAATTAAAAATTTACCACGTTTTATAAGGATGTTTGGCAAGGAACGAATTGTAATATCTAATATCATTAGTTACTTCTTTTCCAAGCCAATTAGGTTTTTCAAAAGGAAAATCTTCTCGTGGCAGTTCTATTTCTGCCAAGAAAAGGCCTTCGTTTTCATCGTAAAATTCGTCTACTTCAAAAACGAGATATTCTTTTGTAGGTATGATATATCTGGTTTTATTGACAACACCAGGTTCGCAGATTTTTAGAAGTTCAAGTGCTTCATCATGTGGAATTTCCTTTTCCCATTCAAATCGGGTCATTCCCGTTTTGTTAGGTTTTCCTTTAATTGTCAAGTAAGCTTTGTCGTTCCAGATTCTTACACGGACTGTCCTTTCAGGTAATGAAGAAAGATATCCCTGAACGATTCGAATACTTTTGGTGGCTCTGTTTTTAAATTCACCATCAACCAAAAACTTCTTTTCGATTTCTAGGGGCATGACGTTTTTCAGGCAACTTTGCCTGATTCTTTTTAATTATCTCATTAATGTTTGTTTCCGGTCCGGACCAACAGAAACAAGGTTTATCGGCACACCGACCTCTTTTTCAATAAAAAGAATATAATCTTTTAAACTCTGTGGCAAATCATCGAAAGTGTAAACATTCTCCAGATTTTCTTCCCATCCGGGGACGGTCTTATAAACGGGTTCGATATTTTCATCACTGCATTCGTAAGGAACGTGGTCAGTCAGTTTCCCATTGATTTTATAATGGGTAGCAACTTTTATTTCCTTGAAACCTGAAAGTACATCTACTTTCATCATTTTCAGCTCTGTAACACCATTTATCATGACAGCGTATTTCAACGCTGGAAGATCAAGCCAGCCGCAACGGCGTGGCCTGCCTGTTGTTGCACCAAATTCCTGCCCTTTCTTTCGCAATTCTTCGCCAGTTGCATCCATTAATTCGGTAGGGAAGGGACCACTACCAACACGTGTGCAATAAGCTTTGAAAATACCAAAAACTTTGCCCACGTTGCCTGGAGCAACGCCTAATCCATTACAAACACCAGCACTTGTTGTGTTTGATGATGTCACGAATGGGTAAGAGCCAAAATCGATATCCAGCATGGTTCCCTGAGCACCTTCAGCAAGGACTTTCTTATTTTCAAGAACTGCCTGATGAATAAAATATTCACTATCGATTCTTTCAAATTCCCTAAGTAAGTCCAGTTTTTTTAACCAGATGCTCTCATATTCTTCAAACCCTAATCCTTCTATCTTTGTTTGAATGAATTCAGGATCATACATAGAAGCAAGTTTAAAGTGTCTTTCCCTTGCTTCCTGATATTTTTCTGTAAAATTGGGATTGTCAATGTCTCCAACACGAATTCCGTTTCTTGAAATTTTATCTGTATAAGCTGGACCGATTCCCTTTAAAGTGGATCCTATTTTTCGATCTCCTTTTGCCTTTTCATATACAGCATCCAGCAAACGATGGGTGGGCAGAATCAGATGTGCTTTCCTTGATAAAAGCACTTTTTTTTTAATGTCAATACCGGTCGGTTTGATATCTTCAATTTCTTTGTCAAGAATAAATGGGTCGATGATAACCCCGTTGCCGATTACATTAATACTTTTTGGGTTAAAAATGCCGGAGGGTATGGTATGCAGGACGAATTTTTTGTTTTCAAATTCGATGGTATGACCTGCGTTTGGGCCACCCTGAAACCGAGCTACAACATCATAGTCGGGGGTAAGTACGTCAACAATTTTTCCTTTTCCTTCATCTCCCCACTGAAGGCCCAACAGAATGTCTATCTTCATAATAGTGCATTAAAAATGCCCTGCAATAATACAGGGCGTATCATTTCAGGGCAAAGTTAAAAAGAACCTCTTAATATGAATCTAAAAATTTGATTTTCTTTAGATCAATTAATTATTTTCTTTGCTTTTTGCAGGTTTTACTTTACCATAAAAGGTAAGTGAATGATAGGCAACTTCAACTCCGAGCATCTCTTCAATGGATTTTTTGATTTCCTGAATTCTCGGATCGCAAAATTCCAAAATTGTCCCATCTTCCATACTAACAAAATGGTCATGCTGTTTATACTTGAAAGAGCGTTCAAATTGAGCGCAGTTATTACCAAACTGATGTTTTGTCACCAAATTGCAATCTAATAAAAGTTCAATCGTGTTGTATAAGGTAGCACGGCTGACCCTGTATTTATTGTTTTTCATTCTGATATAAAGTGTTTCTATATCAAAATGGCCTTCGGTGGCGTATATTTCTTTAAGAATTGTGTAGCGCTCTGGCGTTTTGCGATGCCCTCTACTTTCAAGGTAGTCAGTAAATACTTTTTTTACCGATTCGAAAGTATCTTTTTTAATTTCTTGTTTCATGCCTGGCGATAATTTTCAGCTGTAAAAGTACAAAATAAAATTTAAGCAGTTTAAATATAAATAAAAAATGTTTTCTACTAAGGCTTAATTAAGAAGGGATTCCCATTCTAATGTTACTTTAAATTTGAGAATTCTGCAATCGTTTTCACCGTATAAACATTATTTTTAAATTCTTGTGGTACGGTCCACTTTTATAATGTCTTGGAACTTACTTAATTCAGAAATTAGCTTTTTAAGAGTCATGGTATTGTCCACAAAAAGCTTGATTTCCATCTGAACCAGTCCTTCGTTGGTGGAGAGATGGATGTTATTTATGCTGAGTTTGTATTTTGAAAAAATTAGATCGGTCACTTCATTGAGCAACCCGAGCCTGTCTTTAGATGTTATTTTAAGTCCTGCAAGATAGGCTATTCCTTCCTGCTGTTTCCACTTTCCTTTTACTATGTTTCTTCCAAAAACAGACATTAGTTTTATGGCTTCATCACAATCAGTACGGTGTATTTGGATGGGGCCATCATCAATCTGAAGTGCCAGCACATCGTCACCCGGAACAGGATGACAACATTTTGAAATAAAATAATCTGTTTGTTCGGAATTTTCTATAATGGGAATTTCGGGAAGTTTTTTGTTCTTTTTTTTGGTTTCCTTTTTTGGTGATTTTGAGCTAAATGGGAATGAGAGGTTTTTAAGTTTTGACCAGCCGGTTCTTTCTTCTTTTATATGTAAGGCTTTTTTAATTTCTTCGAAACCAATTTTTTCAGTAGCTATTTGGTAGTAGAAATCTATTTGTCCCGTTAGTTTAGTGCTTTTCATAAGCTTTTGAACCAGGGTCGGTTGGTACTCCAGATTCAATTGATGGAACATTTCCTTGAGTTTTTCTTCTCCTTTTTCCCTGTAACTTTTTCGTTTGTTTTTCAGGGCAGTCTTTATCCTTGCCTTTGCTCTGGCAGTAACTACAGTCTGGTACCAATCTTCAACGGGTTCTTGTATTTTGGAAGTAATAACTTCAACCTGATCCCCGCTTCTGAGTGGATGGTCTATAGATACCAATCGCCGGTTTACATTTGCTCCAATAGCGTGATTTCCCAAATCTGTATGAATTGAATAGGCGAAATCCAGCACCGTAGCATCTTTTGGAAGATTAATCATCTCACCTGCAGGCGTAAAAACATAGATTTCATCCGAAAAAAGCTCTTGTTTAAAATCGCTGATAAAACTGATCGATTCGTCACCGTCGCTTTCAACTAAGAGTTCCTTTGTTTTTTGAAGCCAAACTTCCAATGAGCCTATTTCTGATTTGTTGGTTTTATACTTCAGATAAGCAGCATATCCTTTTTGGGCTATTTCCTGCATCCGTTTGCTCCGAATGTGTACGTCTACCCACCTTCCCCCAGGCCCCATAACTGTAGTATGAATAGCTTCATAACCATTGGCCTTAGGTGTATTCATCCAGTCACGTAGCCTTTTATTATTAGGTTTGTAAAGCGCTGCGACGGTAGAATATACTGCCCAGCATTGTAGACTTTCATCTTTACCTTCTGTGTCTACAACAATGTCCAGACTGTAAGAGTTGTAAATTTGCTCAAAAGGAAGTTCGGTCCGTTGCATCTTTTTCCAGACGGAATACGCTTTCCTTTCATTTACCAGTAGTTCGGCATTTATGCCTTTTTCATTCAGGTTGTTGGTAATGGGAACTCCGAACGTTTTCAGGAAAAGATTTCTTTCCTCCCGGATATCACCCATTTTATAGGTAATTTCCTCATATATTTCAGATTGCGAATATTTGAAGGAAAGATCTTCAAGTTCACTTTTCATGGAATAGAGCCCCAGTTTATATGCCAGCGGTGCATAAATAAAAAGCGTTTCAGAAGCTATTCTGAGTTGCTTTTCGCGCGGCATTATATCCATTGTGCGCATATTATGCAGTCGGTCGGCAAGTTTCACCAGAATCACCCGGACATCATCGGAAAGCGTAAGGATAACTTTTTTTAGCGTTGCTGATTGTGCAGTGGAGTTGTTGTCAGAAATTTCATCGATTTTGGTGAGTCCATCAATAATGCGGGAAACTTTTTCCCCGAACATTTTTTCGACATCCTCTAGTGTAACATCAGTGTCTTCAACTGTATCGTGTAACAAAGCAGAAATAATGGAAGTTCTTCCCAATCCGATTTCCTGCGCTGCAATAGTTGCTACAGCCAATGGGTGAAGAATAAAGGGTTCCCCGGATTTTCGCCGCATATCTTTATGAGCGTCAGCCGCCATACGAAAAGCTCTCCTGACATCCCAAAGATCTTTTGTCGTCTTCCGGGTTGTCCATACCTCAATCAGATTTCGGTATCGGCGCAGGATTTCCTGCCTTTCTTGTTCCGCAGCACTCTGTTCCATTTCTTGCTTTCTATGGAAACAAAAGTAATGCTTTTGATTAAAGAAAATTTAATATTCTTTAACGCCATTACTAATTTTATTGGGGACTGGCAACTTCTGTTCCTAGGCTGAAAAATGGTTATCAAAGGACTTTTGGTTTTGATCTGTAACATTTCGAATAGTACAGACGTTTCATCGATAAACGGAAATCAATAAATCTATAGCGATGAAAAAAAATAGTTTACTAATCTGGTTGACTGCCATGCTTTTTCTAATAAGCTCTGGCAACATATTTGCAAAAGAGATCATGCCAAGAATTTTTGGTAGCGGTCATGTTATTAAATCATCTCAATCTTTGCCGGCTTTTGATAAGATTTCAGCTCATGGAATTGATCATATTACAATTTTAAAGTCTGACAAAGGACAGAATAGTCTGATTATTGAGACTGATGACAATCTTATGCCTTATATTCATTATAATGTGAAAGATGGGGTTTTGAATTTTTATTATAAAGATATCAAACCAACGAAACTGAGGTTTTATATATTGGTTTCTGGATTAAAAGAAATAAAAGCTTCGGGAGCGAGTGAACTAAGAACAGGAGATTCCTTAACAGGAGATTCTTTTGTAGTCAAGGCAAGTGGTGCTTCGCAGATAAGACTAAATACTAATTTTAAGAACATTAATCTTGAAGCATCTGGTGCTGCTGATGTGTCCTTAACAGGTACGTGTCAGACATTAATCGCTTCACTGAGTGGTGCCGCTGATCTGAAAGCAGTAAAAATAAAAATGGATTCTGCTTATGTTAAAGCTTCCGGGGCAGCCACTGCAAGGGTCAATGTTTCTAAGTATCTGAATAAAAATGTATCAGGCGTCGCTGATGTAAAACTGGCAACTTCTGAGAACTATGAACCCGAAGTTAAGGATATGTCAAAGCGCTTGAATGATTATGTAAATTTTAAAGTTGACAGATTTCGTTTCCCTCAGGATACCACTCGTATTAATATAGGCTCCATGCGTTTTGAAGTGGTAGATGGCGACTCAACAAAAATAAATGTTGGTAATCACACACTTGTCGTTACACCGCATGGAGATGTCAGATGGAAAAGAAATTACAGATATGAACATTTTAAAGGTCATTGGGGAGGTGTTGATTTTGGTATGAACGGCTATGTCAACAAAAGTAATAATGCCAACTTTGGACCTGCATATAATTATCTTTCACTTCAGTATGAAAAATCTTTCAACGTAAACCTGAATTTGTACCAGCAGAATATTGCTTTAAATAAAGCAAAAACAATAGGTTTGATTACAGGCGCAGGCCTGAGTTTTAACGATTATCGTTTTTCTAACCCTGTTTATCTGGATGCCACTCAGAACAGTTTGACAGGTTATTACATTGTAAATGCATCTGTCAAGAAGACCAAATTATCAGCTTATTATGCTGATATTCCATTAATTTTGGAATTTCAGTCAAATAATGTGGACAGGAGCAGAAGATTCTTTTTTGGTTTTGGAGTGATTGGTAATGTCAGGCTGAGAAGTCATACAAAAATTTATTTTAACGAAGCAAACAAGGTGTATTCATTGGAAGATCCTGCAACAGGCAACCTGGTAGCTGACAATTACCGTACTCCTGATCGTGAAAACAGGAATATTGTTAAGAATGTAAACAGTTTCTATCTGAACCCGTTTAAAGTCGATGCTACAGTCCGCCTTGGTTTCAGGGTAATATCACTTTACGCGACTTATGCTTTAACTCCGATGTTCCAGGCTGGAAGAGGTCCCGATTTAAGACAATGGACAGCAGGGATAACTTTAGTTAAGTGGTAGCCTATAATCCTCATTATGAAGGTGTTTTACAAGAAGTAAAAATTATTTCAGCAACTCTTTTCCCAAAAAAATCTTAAATCGATGAGAGCAAAAATCTCATCGATTTTTTTTAATTTTGCAGCCCATAACCCATTAGAAAAACAAAAAGAAAGTTATATGTCAGGACATAATAAATGGTCTACAATTAAGCGTAAAAAAGGTGCCATTGATGCTAAAAGATCTAAGATCTTTTCAAAAATTATTAAGGAAATTACCGTTGCGGTGAAAGAAGGTGGCGCAGATCCTGATGGAAATCCACGTCTTCGGATGGTAATTGCCAATGCTAAAGGGCAAAGTATGCCCAAAGATAACATTGAAAGGGCAATCAGTAAAGGTGCTGATAAAGATGGTAATAATTTTAGCGAAGTAACTTACGAAGGATATCTTCCACACGGAATTGCAGTTTATTTGGAATGTACAACAGATAATCTGCAAAGAACAGTATCAAATGTAAGGGCAATTTTTAATAAATATGGTGGAAGTCTGAGTACTAATGGTTCTTTAAGCTTTTTGTTTGACAGGAAAGGAATCTTTGTAATTCCTAAAGGAAATCTCAATCAGGAAGAGCTTGAAATGGAGCTTATTGATGCCGGAGCTGAAGAAATAGAGTTGGATGAAGAAGGCTTTTTCAATGTAACTACTTCGATGGAGGATTTCGGCGCCATGATGAAAAAGCTGGAAGAATTGGAAATAGAACCTGAAAGTGCTACATTACAGCGTATTCCAAACGATACAAAGAAACTTGAACTGGAAGATGCTCAAAAGATCATGAGAACGATCGAACTTTTCGAAGATGACGATGATGTCCAAAAAGTTTTCCATAATCTGGAACTTACTGATGAAATGATGGCTGAGATGTAGATGCTATAACATTAAAAAAAACCTGCCGGAATTTCCGGCAGGTTTTTTTATGCAGGTTAATATGTTCTGGTTAGTTATTCGATGTAATTGAATAGGTGTCCTGCGCAATAATTAACTCCTCATCAGTTGGAACAATAAGCACTTTTACTTTGGAATTCGGTGTGGAAATTATCATTTCTTTTCCGCGGGTCGAAATTTTTTCCTGATCGATTTCAATGCCCATATATTCCATGTTGGAAAGCACTTTTTTTCTTGTCTCAGTGTCATTTTCTCCAATTCCGCCGGTAAAAATCAGGATGTCAACACCACCCAGAGCCGCGGCATAAGAGCCGATGTATTTCTTAACTCTGTATGCGAACATTTTGAGGGCGACTTCAGCACGATGGTTGCCCTGTGCAGCAGCTTCTTCAATATTTCTCATGTCAGATGAAATACCAGAAACGCCAAGCATACCTGAAAACTTGTTAATTAATGTACTGGTATAACTTACACTGGTCTTTTCTTTATCAGCGATAAACAAAAGTGCACCAGGGTCGATATCGCCTGTTCTGGTTCCCATAATTAAGCCTTCGGTTGGGGTCATCCCCATAGAAGTATCATAGGATTTTCCGTCTTTAATTGCAGTAACCGAAGCTCCGTTTCCTAAATGGCAGCTGATAATTTTTTGTTTGTTGAGATCAACACCCAGAATTTCACAAGCTCTCGCAGAAACATACTTGTGACTGGTTCCATGGAATCCATAACGTCTTACTTTGTACTTTTCGTAAAGAACATAAGGGATACCGTAGAGATAAGTATGCTCTGGCATAGTTTGATGAAAAGCGGTATCAAAAACGCCAACCTGAGGAACATGAGGCAGCAGACTTTGCATTGCAAAAATCCCTTTAAGGTTGGGTGGATTATGTAAAGGGGCTAGTTCGGTGGCGTGTTCTAATGCATTAATAACTTTTTCATCAATTAAAACGCTACCGCTGAATTCTTCAGCTCCGTGAACTACACGGTGGCCTACTGCATGAATCTCGTTAAGGTTTTCGAGACACCCATATTGTTTATCTGTCAAAATTCCAAGTAAATATTCTATTCCCTGTTCGTGATCAAGAATGTCGCCTTCCAGCTTAAATTCTTCACCATCATCTTTTTGAAACTTGATGAAACTTCCCCGTAACCCGATTTTTTCGACAATTCCCTTAAAAAGTACTTCTTTTGAGGGCATGTCAAACAATTGATATTTTATGGAAGAACTTCCGCAATTTAATACAATGATCTTCATTTTTTCTCTTGATTTTCTTTATTTAATAATGGTACAAGAAACTGTATTGCTTGTTGGCTGTCCTTCGACTTCATAGTTGTAAAAACCTTTCTTGGTCTGCAGGCCCAAATAATTGGCTCTTACAAGACGTTTGATGATCGGGGATGCTTTGTATTTCCTGTCTCCGTATTCCTGATACAAGTTGTCCATGTATTTCAGGATTTTATCTAAACCAATTTTATCAGCAAGCTCAAAGGGTCCGTAAATATATCCGGTGGTTTCTTTCATGGTTTCGTCAATGTCTGCAATTGAAGCAACTCCTTCCATGAGTATTTCGCAAGCTTCATTGATCAGAGGAATAAGAATTCTTGTGGAAACATTTCCAGGTGACTCGTTGATGAGGATGGCTTTTTTATTCAACATCCGTGCAAACCGAACTACCTTTTCATAAGAAGCTTCGTTAGTTTCACGACCTTTCACCACTTCCACGATATTGGTTTTGTCAATGGGTTCTATAAAATGCACGCCAATGGCCCTTTCGGGATGTTTTAACACCCGTGCAAGATCAGAAATAATGAGCGTTGACAAATCGGAAGAGATGATCGCATCTTCGCTGACCACAGCCTCCACTTTTTGAAACAGTTCCTGACGTAAAGAAAGCAAGGTGCCTTTTTGTCTTGAACTGATGGTCTCGATCACTACATCACAATCTTTCAGGTCTTCAAACCTTGTTGTTCCGGAGATATGAGCCATGATGACTTTCTTTTCGGAAGGTGTAATTCCCCAGTGCGCAATGACATCGTCCAGTTGTTCCTGAATTTCATTGATGATTTCCTGGTTTCTTTCTTCAGAAACATCCAAAAAAATCACATCCATTCCAAACTGGGCTACCAATCGTGCAATTACTTGCCCTACAGAACCACATCCTATGATCCCCACCGTCTGTAAACTGCCTTTAGGTTTGATAGCCTTACCCAATCCAAACTGAGCTAATTGATTCATTTTTAACTAAATTATTATGTTGATTTATTCGCTGTATAGACCATTGGCCTGATTTGCTGTGATGGCTATCATATTGATAATGTCATCAACTGAGCAACCCCTGGAAAGGTCGTTGATAGGTGCTGCAAGCCCCTGTAATACCGGCCCTACTGCTTCTGCTCCTGCCATTCTCTGCACCAGTTTGTATGCAATATTCCCGGACTCCAGACTTGGGAATACCAGTACGTTAGCTTTTCCGGCAATTTCAGAACCCGGAGCCTTTTTCTGACCAATTGCTTCTATAATAGCAGCATCAGCCTGTAATTCACCATCTACTTTCAGATTCGGATTCATTTCTTTTGCCAGACGGGTAGCTTCAACAACTTTATCTACTTTTTCGTGTTGAGCACTTCCTTTGGTCGAAAAGCTTAACATGGCCACTCTTGGTTCGATTCCTGCAATAAATTTAGCAGTTTTAGCTGATTCAACAGCAATCTCTGCCAATTCTCTTACCGAAGGATCCGGATTAACAGCGCAGTCTGCAAATACTAGGACGCCATCATCACCATAAGTTTTGTCCTTCAGAATCATAATAAAAGCACCCGAAACAGCACTAACTCCGGGAAGTGTTTTGATGATTTGGAAAGCCGGACGAAGTACATCACCGGTTGCGTGTTCAGCGCCGCTTACTTCTCCATCGGCTTTGCCATCTTTGATAAGTAATGTTGAAAGGTACAAGGGATCTTCAACAAGTTTTTCTGCCTGCTCAAATGTCATGCCTTTTGACTTACGGATTTCAGCAAGCATATTTGCATAATAAGTTTTCTGAGCGTGGTCTTTTGGATCAATTAAAGTTGCCTTTTCAATATGTTTCAAACCCATTGACTTACTTTTTTCAAGGATTTCGTTTGTGTCTCCCAACAAAATCAGTGAAGCAAGTTTATGCTCTAAAACATAATCAGCGGCCCTCAAATTACGTTCTTCGGTCCCCTCGGGCAATACAATTGTTTTTCCAGCCTGGCGGGCCATTTCATGAATTTTCTCAATTAAGTTCATTGACATCTTTAATTAAAATTTTCGCACTGCAAAAGTATTACTAATTTTGTTGCGGGTATATAACTTGTGATTTTTCTAACACAATTTGGAATGAGTCATAATAAATTTATTATCAGAATTATAACTATTTGATTTGTGACTAGTAACCTTTTTCTTATCAATCAGAATTTTAGTGCAGATTCGGTTGCAAAAGCTGTGACGAATTCGACTTCTCAGGATAGCCTTCATCAGGTTATTCAAGGCAGTTTTTTACATACAGGAGGTAAGTTATTTGATGCTCAACATCCCGTTTTGTCAGTGGACTATACGGCATTACACGGGCAATACTGGATTTTTTACTTGCTTTTTGGGTTAATCGCACTTTTCGCTTTTATCAGATACTATTTCTCAAGTGATTTGAGATCATTGATGTCTTCATTGAGAAAAAATATGTCTCGGCAGGAAAATGATGGTAGTAGTAAGGCAGGATTTATTGTCCCCATATTCCTGTTTATTAACTTTTTCATCAGCATGGGAATATTGTTGATGGCAGTAAACCAAGAGTTCCATTTGATAAATGCGGCTAATATTTCCGTTTTTAATTTCTTTTTGTTTTCCGGAGCTCTTGTTTTAGGATATTATTTATTCAATGAGTTTACCATTCTTTTGGTAGGTCTCCTTTTTGGAACTTCAAAACAGGCATTATTACATGCAAAAACCGGTTCCTACCTTATTTATATCCTAGGAATTCTATTGACTCCATTGTTGTTATTTTATTTTTTTACAGGGTTAGATTTTTTGTTGTATATTTCTGGTGTATTGATAGTTGTGGCCACTGTTTTTAAATGGATTCTTTTGTTAAGAAATAGCTATTCCTTAAATCACTATACTCCTTTTCATATTATTTTGTATCTTTGCGGGCTTGAAATAATACCCATTATGCTACTGATAAAAGTGGGCATGATTTATGCATGATAGAGTATATAAGTCAGTAGTAGCAGGGTTTTTTAATTTTTAAAACTAAAAAACACGGGACTTTGAGGGTAAAAAACATTCTTGTATCGCAGCCGAAGCCTGCCGATATCAGCAAGTCTCCCTATGGAGAATTAGGTGAAAAGTATAATTTGAATATTGAGTTTAAGAAATTCATCACCATTGAAGGAATTTCCTCTCAGGAATTCAGGATGAATAAAAACTCATTTAATGGACATACTGCGGTTATTTTGACCAGTCGTCACGCTGTTGACCACTTTTTCAGAATTGCCAAAGAACTCCGTCATGAAATCCCTGATTCATTTAAGTACTTTTGCAATTCCGAGTCCATCGCTTATTATCTTCAGAAGTATGTTCAATACAGAAAGCGGAAAATATTTTTTGGAAAGCAAACTTTCACAGATCTGCTTGAATTGATTAAAAAACATAGTGAAGAAGATTTTCTAATCCCTACATCTGATATTCCAAATCAGCAGATGTTTTCTATGCTTGACAAGGAAAAAATTAAGTATTCACAGGGTGTAATTTATAGAACAGTTCCCAGTGATTTATCTGACCTGGATATTAAAGGTTATGATATGCTCATATTCTTTAGCCCGGCAGGTGTGGAATCGCTGTTGAAGAACTTTCCTCTTTACGAGCAAGGTGAACAACTGATTGCGGCTTTTGGTCCTGCCACTAACCAGGCAATTAAAGATGCAGGTTTGCGACTCGATATTCCTGCACCTACACAGGCTTCTCCGTCAATGGCCATGGCTATAGAGGAGTATATTGAACTTCAGGAAAAAGAAAGAAAAAAGCTAAAGAAAAAAATAGGTTGAAAATATTGAGCCTAAAGATGAAATATTTGATATTTCATGTTAGGTTTTGATGTTGTAAAACGGGGTTTGTTTTTATAAATCCCGTAAACCGTTGAGCCACTTCCGGTAAGTGATGCATATATTGCTCCGTTTTTTATAAGTTCATTTTTCAAAACCTCTAATTTAGGATATCCTGGAAAAATGACATTTTCAAAGTCATTGGTCAGGAGCGTATCCCATTTTTCAATTGGTTTGTTAATCACATTATGCAAATTGGTCTTTTGTATGAAAGGCTCTTTGAACAACGAGTAGGCTTCCTTTGTTTTGATTGAGAAATCAGGAAAAGCAAGCACAAGAAAATAGCCTTTTAAACAAAGGTCGATTTCATGAAAAACATCTCCCTTCCCGAAAGCAATGACAGGTTTGTTCTCAATGAAAAACGGGCAATCACTCCCTAATTCTCCGGCGAGCTTTTTAAGTTTGTCATTATTTAGACCCAACTGGAAAAAGCGATTAAGGCCCGATAACATATAGGCTGCATCTGACGATCCGCCTCCAAGCCCACTCCCCGTAGGGATATTTTTTATCAGATGGATTTCAATTTCAGGAACAGAGTACTTGGTTCGCATTAAATGGAATGCTTTAAATACCAGGTTTTCTTCAATCGGACCAGGTATATTTATCCCATAAATTCTCAGGTCAAACCGTGATGCCGGATAAAATTCTATCACATCAAAAAAGGGGATAGGGTAAAGCACGGTTTCAATGTCATGAAAACCATCAGGCCTTTTTCGTGTAATATGAAGCCCTAAATTTATTTTGGCATTTGCGAACAAGATCATAATAACTAAATCCTGATTTATATCATTTTATTCTTTTGTATGAATCTCTTTTCATTAAACCAAATTCTTTGTTGATGTCAAAATTAATGCTTTACTTTTTTCATGGATAAAACTGCATTCTTTTTGTTCCTTCTAAGTTTTCCTCGGTCTGATATTATCAAAAACTTATTAAATTTGAATTTCGTTTTTAAGTCCAAAAAATAATCCATGGCAATCATAAATTCTGTTCTCAACTGGCTTGTTAGGAAGCGTATGCATCAGATTGAATATTTTAAAGCGTTTCCTGATGAGGTGCAGCGAGATTTGTTTTTACACCTAATCTCCTATTCTGAAGAAACGGAATGGGGACAGAAATATGATTACCGTTCCATTAAAAATCCTGAAATTTTTCGTGAAAGGGTTCCGGTAAGTACATATGAAGATTTGATGCCTATCATCGAACGATTGAAAGATGGTGAGCAAAATCTGCTTTGGCCGGGAGAAGTAAAATGGTTTGCAAAATCATCTGGAACCTCAGGAAGCAAGAGCAAATTTATTCCTATCAGCAGGTTTACGTTGGAAGAGTGTCATTATAAAGCCGGTAAGGATGTTTTGACTTTGTATTTGAATAACTTTCCTGAATCTGAAGTTTTTCAGGGAAAAGGACTGCTCATGGGCGGGAGTCAGAATATTCAGGAGGTTACCAACAGCTCTTATTATGAAGGGGACCTTTCAGCAATTTTGATTCATAATATGCCTTATTGGGCGCAAATTTTAAGAACACCTTCTCAATCCATTGCTTTGATGGATGAATGGGAAAGTAAGCTTACATTGATGGCTGAAGCCACAATGAATCATAATGTTACAAGTATTTCGGGGGTTCCTTCCTGGACTCTGGTCTTGTTGAACAGAATTCTTGAGTTGTCAGGCAAGAAATATATCACGGAAGTATGGCCTGATCTCGAAGTATTTTTTCATGGTGGTGTAAGTTTTACGCCTTACAGGGATCAATATTTGTCGTTGATTCCAAAGAGCGATATGCACTATTTTGAAACCTACAATGCATCGGAAGGCTTCTTTGCTATCCAGGACAGGCCTAATGCATCGGATATGTTGCTGATGCTTGACTATGGTATTTACTATGAGTTCATTCGGGTCGAGGATATTGGTGTAAGTTTTCCAAAATCTCTTACCCTTGATGAGGTAGAGCTCTTTACCAATTATGCTATGGTAATTTCCACAAATTCAGGTCTTTGGCGTTATATGATAGGTGATACCATTCAGTTTACTTCAAAAAAACCGTACCGTATTCAGGTTACCGGAAGAACGAAGAATTTTATTAACATTGTAGGGGAAGAGTTAATGGTGGATAATGCGGAAAAAGCTTTAACTGTGGCAGCATCTAAAACCGGTGCTAAGTTGAGAGATTATACGGCTGCACCGCTTTATCAGGATGATAAAATCAGGCATGAATGGCTGATAGAATTTGCGACTCCTCCTTCTGATTTTGAGGTATTTTCAAAGGTTTTTGATGAATCGCTGAAAAGCCTGAATTCAGATTATGAGGCGAAGAGATATCACGATTTGGTCCTAAAACCGCCATTGCTCAAGGCATTGGAAGAAGGTAGTTTTTACAGTTGGCTGAAGCGAAATAATAAACTGGGCGGGCAGCATAAAGTGCCTCGCTTGATGAATCAAAGAGTGATTGTTGATGATATTTTGGCAAATAGCAACTTAGCAGAAAATAATTTTAATCTAAATATCTAATAGAATGCATATAGCTATCGCAGGGAATATAGGTTCGGGAAAAACTACCCTGACTCGCGTTTTATCCAAACACTATGGATGGAAACCCCTTTTTGAAGACGTCGAAAATAATCCTTACCTGCAAAGTTTCTATGAAGACATGCAGCGTTGGTCCTTTAATCTTCAGGTTTACTTTTTGAACAGCCGATTCAGACAGGTTGTAGAGATACGCAGAAGCGGGAAAAATGTAATTCAGGATCGTAGTATCTATGAAGATGCTTATATTTTCGCGCCAAACCTGCACAGCATGAACCTTATGTCAACCCGTGATTTTGAAAACTATATTTCACTGTTCGAGTTGATGAGCTCCTTTATCCAACCCCCTGATTTGCTGATCTATTTGAGGGCCTCGGTTCCTACTTTGGTAGAACAGATTCAGAAAAGAGGCCGTGATTATGAAGAATCCATCAGACTTGATTACCTCAAGTTGCTTAATGAGAGGTATGAAGCCTGGATTAACAACTACAAATTGGGCAAACTGCTTTTTATCAATGTTGATAGTATGGATTTCATGAACCCGGAAGATATCAGTGTCGTCATTGAAAAGGTTGACGCTGAAATTAACGGATTGTTTTAATCAATTTTGGTTATGAAAGTTCTCGGTGTCATACCGTCTCGGTATCAATCTACCCGTTTTCCTGGTAAGCCATTGGCTGATATTATGGGAAAAAGCATGATTTCAAGAGTTTATGAGCAGGCTTCCAAGGCGGATTCTGTTGATGAGCTGATTGTTGCTACAGATGACGAACGTATTGCCAGTCATGTAAGAGGCTTTGGTGGAAAGGTTATGATGACATCCGAAAATCACACAAACGGTACTTCCCGCTGTTTGGAAGTGTTGGAAACTATAAATAAAATGGGGAAGGAGTTTGATATAGTTGTGAACATTCAGGGAGACGAACCCTTTATTCAACCTGAACAAATCGATCAGTTAGTTAATATATTTTCTGACGGAGTGACAGAAATTGCAAGTCTTGCCTCAAAAATTACCTCAAAAAAAGATCTTTTTGATCCCAATGTGGTGAAAGTAGTGATGAATCCAAAAGGAAATGCACTTTATTTCAGCCGTCAGACAATTCCATTTTTAAGAGGAATTGCACAAGAAACCTGGTTAGAAAGGGGTTTATTTTATAAGCACATTGGCATTTACGCGTATAAATCAATTATTCTAAAGAAAATCAATGATTTAACACCAACTCCGTTGGAAGAATTTGAAAAACTGGAACAGCTTCGCTGGTTAGAAAATAACATGGTGATAAGGCTTGGAATTACCGATTATAAAGGGGTTGGCATCGACACCCCTGAAGATATTGCAAAACTTATTAACAATTCTTGCGATTAAACCGAAGTGTCCGTAAATTAGCCGTGCTATTATAGTATCCATAAACCTGCACAAATGAAGATAGCAAAATACGTTGGTGATTTATTGTATAATTATGAATGCGTGGTCATTCCAGGCTTGGGAGGTTTTTTGACCAGTGATAAATCAGCAACGATTAATTCTTCTTCGAACCTTTTTAAACCACCTTTCAAGCAAATACATTTTAATGCTTATTTAAAAACCAATGACGGATTACTGGTTAATTATATAGCAAGAGAGGAAGGTGTTGAATATAAAGAAGCAAAAGAGCAGGTTGATCGTTTTGTTTTACTATGCGATAGCGCCTTAAGAGAAGGTAAAAGAATTAATTTCCATAGAATTGGGTATTTATATCTGAATCAAAACCAGAAAATTGCGTTTGAACAGGACAATTCTGTTAATTACAACCCAGATGCTTTTGGCCTGACCAGTTTTATTTCTCCGGCAATTTATAAGGTTACTCCCGAAGAAATATTAAGAGAGAAGGTGGGTTCACAACCGGTGCCGGAGAGAAAATCTCACAACCAGAGTGAAAAAAGCCCGGCTTCCCCGGTGGCTGAACCACAAAAAAAAGTTGTGAAAACTCACTTGGTTGCCAGCAAGAGAATATCTCCCTATAGAACACAGATGACTCTTATGTCAATTCTGATTTTGCTCATGTTGGTTGGTTGGGGATTTATGCACAAAACAGAAGTAACAAAATACTACAATAATTATACTTCGGTAATTCCCTGGATTTATTCCAGTCCAAATGCATATCTTGCTGATAACATTAACCATGAGCCATTTGCAAAGATGAGTAAAAGCAAAACGGGTCTGTGGATAGTATCGCTTTTTGATAAGAACAATGACAATACAAGTAGTAAAAAAATAATTGCTAAAAAGTCAAATAGTTCACCTGAGAGTAATACGACAGCAACTGAATCTGCAATAAAAACAACTGTTCAGCCAACAAATGAACTTAAAGTTGCAGAAAATAAACCAGCAACTGAGAACAAGGTTGTTTCTGACAGTAATCCTGTGGAGAAAAAAGAAGTCCCGAATTCTGTTCCCTCATCAAATAATGTAAAGCAAACTCAGAATTCCTCCGCCAGCGGACATATTTATATTATTGCCGGTGCCTTTAAAGATGAAGGCAATGCAGCTAACCTGATCCAGAAACTTAGAGCAAAAGGTTATCCGGCTGTTGAAGCTGGAATCACAAGATCCGGACTACACAGAGTTGCATTTGGTGATTATAATAATAAAGTGCAGGCCGAGCAGCAATTGCTTGCAATCAGAGAAAAAGAGAACCCTTCGGCTTGGATCTTTGAGAACTAACATAAAACTGCAGAGTATTGGGAAAAAAGAATAAACTCCAGCGTTTTGCTGAAAACCTCACTTTTGATAATCTGTTTCAATATTCATACGAGGAAGTAATCAAGGGTTTTCCTTACAGGGGAAAATGGAACCAGTTTTTTGGGAACAATAATAAAATAGTTCTTGAACTGGCTTGCGGAAAGGGTGAATATACCGTTGGACTGGCCAGGAAATATCCAAATGCTAACTTTATTGGTGTTGATATCAAAGGTGCCCGGATGTGGCGTGGTTTAAAGACAGCACAAGAAGAAGGTCTTAAAAATGTAGCTTTTATCAGGACACGCATCAATCTTATAGAGTATTTCTTTGCTCAAAACGAGGTAGATGAAATATGGATTACCTTTCCTGATCCACAAGTCAAAGAAAGCCGTGAAAAGAAGCGACTCACTTCACCACAATTTCTTAAATTGTACACTAATTTTCTCAAACCAGAAGGAATAATTCATCTGAAAACAGATGGGATATTACTATACGACTATACCAGGGAAGTAATTGAAGAAGGTGGGCACATGCTTTTGTATGCAAATGAAGATATCTATGGCTCTGATCTAAAAAATGAAGTCACCGGGATACAGACTTTTTATGAAAAGAAGTGGCTTTCTTATCAGACAAAAATAAGATATCTGAAATTTCAGTTAAACCCGGAATTATTTTCAGCAAATATGCCTGAAGATGGAAAACAAAAACGGTTTTTTTGAGCAGGTTTATCAGGTTGTTCTGCAAATACCTTACGGAAGAGTTACTTCTTACGGCGCCATTGCAGCATATTTGGGAAGTAAAGGCTCTGCAAGGATGGTGGGTTGGGCTTTAAACAGCTCACGATTCAGTAAAGTGAGTATTCCGGCACACCGTGTTGTAAATCAGGCCGGGTTACTTACAGGGAAAAGGCATTTCGGAGGACAGGATATCATGGAAGAGCTCCTGAGAAGCGAGGGGATAACTGTTGAAGGAGGCCAGATTATGAATATGGAGCACTACTTTTGGGATCCATCTAAAGAATTGGAGGGGTATTAAGATATCTTATTCGAAGATTGAAATAAAATTGAAAATATCTGCTTCTAAAGTGCCGGAGATAGTGATAATCAGATTATTTTTAAGAAATATTTGATTTTAGAAAACAAGCAATTCTCGTAATTTCGCAAAAAAGTATTTTTATGAACGAAGGACTGGTTATCATACCCACATATAACGAGAAGGAAAATATTGAGAGTATTCTTCGCACTGTTTTTGCATTGGAAGAAAGTTTTGATGTATTGGTAGTTGAAGATAACAGTCCTGATGGTACCGGACGCATTGTTAAAACCCTGATGAAGGAATTTCCTGACAGGTTAAACATATTGGAAAGGCAAGGTAAGAACGGACTGGGAACTGCTTATATAGCAGGTTTTAAATGGGCGCTTGAAAGAAGCTATCAGTATGTTTTTGAAATGGACGCTGATTTTTCACACAATCCTGCAGATTTAGTAAAGCTCTATGCTGCAGCTAAACAAGACGGTGTTGATGCGGTTATCGGATCCAGATATATTACCGGAGTTAACGTCGTGAACTGGCCTATGGGTAGGGTTCTGATGTCCTATTTTGCTTCAGCTTATGTTCGCTTTGTTACAAACCTTAATATCAGGGATACTACTGCTGGTTTTATGTGCTGGACAAGAAAGGTTCTGGAAACTATCGACCTTGATAATGTGGAGTTTGTGGGTTATGCCTTTCAAATAGAAATGAAATATACGGCTGTAAAACTGGGTTTTAATGTCGTTGAAGTTCCCATCATTTTTACCGATCGCACGCGGGGAGAGTCAAAAATGAATAAGACCATTTTTCGTGAAGCTATTTTGGGTGTAATATACTTGCGAAAAAAGGGGTTGATGGGGAAAATTAAACCACGAAAATCAAAAAATTAATAAGCATGTCTGAAAAATGGGTTATTAAAGGTGCAACAATTGTAAATGAAGGAAAATCTTTTGTTGGTGATGTTTACCTGAATAACCGGATCATTGAGAGAATTGAGGAGAAAGTTGGTTCAAGGCCGGTTTCTGATGGATATAAGGTTATAAATGCCGAGGGACTATATTTGTTTCCAGGTGTAATTGATGATCAGGTTCATTTCAGGGAACCCGGATTAGAATATAAAGCCGAGATTTATACTGAAAGTAAGGCTGCTGTTGCCGGAGGTGTTACCAGTTTTATGGAAATGCCCAATACCAATCCTCCCGCACTTACTCAGGAACTGTTAGAAGATAAGTATGAGTTGGCAAAAGAGAAGTCTCTTGCCAACTTTTCTTTTTATATGGGAGCCTCGAATTATAATCTTGATGAGGTGCTCAAAACCGATCCCGCAAAGGTTTGCGGACTTAAAGTTTTCATGGGTTCTTCTACAGGCGACATGCTTGTAGATGATGAGATGGTACTGGAACAAATCTTTTCAAAAGTTCACATGCTTATCGCAACCCATTGCGAAGATGAGCAGACTGTCAGGTCAAATAATGAAGCCTTTTATAAAAAGTTCGGGTTAGAAGGAACAGCAGTTTTGCATCCACAAATCAGAACTGCTGAAGCTTGTTATCTTTCCTCATCTAAGGCGGTTCGACTTGCGAGGAAATACGGAGCAAGGTTGCATGTATTGCATCTATCAACTGCTCAGGAAATGGAGCTCTTTGATGATAATATTCCTCTGACCGAAAAGAAAATAACTGCAGAGGTTTGTGTGCACCACCTGTGGTTCTCTGACGAGGATTATGAGCAAAAAGGAAATTTCATCAAATGGAACCCTGCAATCAAGGCAAAATCGGACCGGGAATCTTTGTGGGCGTCTTTGTTGAGTGGGAAATTGGATGTCATAGCCACGGATCATGCTCCTCACACGTTGGAGGAGAAGGAGAGGCCTTATTTTAAAGCTCCGTCAGGAGGACCTTTAGTACAACACTCTTTGGTGATTATGATGGAATTTGTGAGACAAGGGAAGCTTTCCATGGAACAGGTGGTTGAAAAAATGTGTCACAACCCGGCCATTCTTTTCGACGTGAAAAAAAGAGGCTTTATCCGCGAAGGTTACTTTGCTGATTTGGTTTTGGTTGATGTGAACAGGCCGTGGAAGGTGAAAAAGGACAACCTTTATTACAAATGTGGGTGGTCTCCTTTTGAAGGAACGGTGTTTAATTCTCAGGTTTTGAAGACTTTTGTAAATGGTAGCCTGGTATATGACAAGGGTAAATTTTATGAAGATGTAAAGGGGGAACGACTTGAGTTTAACCGTTAAGAATACATCCGGGAATAAATAATCTTTCTTTTTTAATATTTCCTTATTTCTAACATAGATTGAGATCTTTACAAAACTGTTGTTTTGTCGCCCTGAGTTAATCGAAGCTTGCCTGCTGGCAGGGGTCTCCTAAATAGCTGAATGTCTGAAGTAATAGATTCTTGACTTCGTTACCAATAATAGCAACGTGTAAAATTGCCGTATATTAGAACATAATCCTAAAACGTGCGTCATTGCGCGGAGCTCTGTGAAGCCATCTGGACCGAGCGACAAAGCAATTTCTTTTTTATTCCTGTTAACCTAAGTTCGATATAAGCAAAGGATTAAAAAATAACAAGTTGAGATATAACCAGAATCGTTTTGTATTGAATTCTTGTTTTTTTTACCATAAAAGAGCGGGCCAAAGGACCATAGCTCTCTTTTGATAAGAAGTTATTAAAACTCCTGTGCCCGGAGTGTTCAATCTGACAAATGGTTTCTATTATAGAAAATTGCGAAGTGTAATGTTGTCATACAGGGTATTTATCTGATTTCCCATATAGTTTCGAATTCCTGTGATGCGTTGAATTCCATCAATAGACAGGTTTTCAAATAATTTTTGGAACCCGATCTCTTATCAACCAATAATTTTCCTGCAACTTTTTGATATTCCCCTCTGGTTATTAGAATTTGCACCTATTTTCATAGGATTCTGCTCTTAAGAAGGGCCATAGTAAAGCTATGATTAAACCGAGGTTTAGCCGAGGTTCCTTCGAAGTTCCTTCGAATAAAAACGAATGAACCTCGGTTTAACTTTGCCTTAAATATTGCCTTACTATATCTTTGCTAAGGACAGGAAGCCTGACTGACAGCAGTCAGGTGGACTTATCCTTATAGAAGTGATGAGTAAAAAAAATTAATTTTAAATCGAATTCAGGTTATTATTGTCTATTTCTGAGATTGCTTCTTCCTCGTACCTAGTCATCTCAATGACGCACTTTTATATAGAGCTTTCATAATAGCAGTTGCCTGCCATCAATTCTTCCAATATAATTTCCTGGAAGCCTTCAACTGCGTCGGCAACATATGCCTTACTCATGGCAGTCCTTCCACATGGTGTGCTGGCAATTTGTCGGAAATTAACCTGTTTCCTGCCCGAGATTCTACCACAATACATGTATTTTCCCACGTCTTGCACCAGGCTGGCTCACCAAAACCGGAACAATTTTAATCATCTGCTTTGACTTTATATTTCTCTTTCTTATGAGTCGGAGATGGTTTAAGTGTTAAAAATCAAAGAGATAAACATACTTTTCAAATTTAACGTGCGTCAAATTATTTTTCAAGCTGCATTAAAATTAATTTTCACGCGCATCATTTTTCAAACTCATGAGCATGAGTTAGGAAAATCCTGCTTAGAAGGATTGAAAATTGTGCCTGTGAAACCAGATTTCCCACCCTATGGGGTCAGTGCTTCAGTACTCAGATTATTACTTCTTTTCTACCCACACCGACTCTATATCAAAACCATATTTTTGCTGAGTCATATCGGTTGCCTTTGCCGGGCCCATTATAAATTGTACACTCTGCAAATTCTTAAGATTTATTGGTTTATTCTCATCATCTTTAAACCAATAAGGGAGGAATCCCGGATAAGGTCTTGGCAGAAGCAACATGGAGTCGGGTTGAAAGGCAAAAATCGGAATTTTATAATCCTTGAATTCCTCGCTCAACTGGATATTGGCCCGGTAGGATTGACCATTATTTTCCACAAGGATAATACCTAATGATTCCGGTTTTTGACTCTCAGAACAAGCGCGAATTGCAAGTTCCATATTTGAATTAATTTCATCGACTCTTCCTGATAAGTTATCTCCTACATAGGTTTGGAATCCAATTACATAAGGACGCTTATCCAATTTATCAGTATTCACTTGAATGGCCATTTCCCCGGGATCTTGAGTCGAAATTAAAGCCCTGTGATATCCTTTGTTCCATGGATTGAAAGAGAAATCGACATTATCTTTACGGGCATCAAAAAGTAATATGGGAGCATTGCTGCTATAAACCGGGACCTCCCAGTTATCGTTGTGGGCATAATCCCATTCAAAGGGAGAGCCTGCATGATCGCCCGGAAAAGTGACGTCCTGTTTGCCGTTTTTTACGACAATCCAGTATCTGAGGAAGCCTGTACGTACCATCTCACCCGGAATTTCAGCAAAATAGTTGTAAGTGTCCTTTTGCTGCATTTCAATACGCTTAAAGCGGAATCCCCCGCTTACCAGCAACCAGACTTTACTTTCAGGTTGGACTCCTGCAACAATGGCTGAAATAACAACCGGTTTCTCTGCGGTTACTGATTTATATGGAGTATGTCTGACAATGGGTATTTCCGGAGAAGCTTTTGGAGCAACAAAATCCCCGATTTTAATAACGCCCATGCGACTGTTTGCCTTCCAGTTATTATTATTTACGCCTTTTCTGGTCAACAAATAAGTACCCGGAGTTATTTTAAATGAGCCATTTTGAGCTTCTTCGTTGTAACTGTTTCCCTCATTTAATGCTTTTATCTGAAAGGAAGTCCCCAGATTAGGCAATGAAAGTTGCATCTTGTGATTGGCCCATTCTATGTATGTGACATATCTTTTGGGAGAAGGACGTTCAAAAGGATCGCGGACGGGAATGGCATCCGGCATTACTTCCAGCCTCCAGATTCCATCCTGAAGTTGGTCAAGGAAATATGCTCCCCAGCCATGATATTGTACTACTGGTGATGTTCCAAAACCAACAATATGTTTTAGGTCTTTGATTTGGTCAGGTTTGGTACTTGTGTTGTTTGTGTAATAAAAGGCTGTATCGGTATTCATTACACTCAGGTTTTGCTTATAACTCACATAGAAGTTGCCGAAGATGGTATCTTCGGGGTAAGAGCCGTAATTCTTGTACAGCGGGGTATCATGGAAAACTTTTGCAGCAATCAGCATACTGAGGGCTTTGGAAGGCGTATAAGCCAGGTTGAGATAGTGTGTCTGATAATCGGTGTTGCAATATGCGATGGCGGTAGGAGTGTAGGTAAATTGTGTTGCCCACTGAAATCCTGCAGCCCTGAAACTGCGGGCCATTACTGGATAGATATAAGAATTTGGTTCATCGGCTGAGCTAAATTCATACACCATTTTGGCTAATTCTTTAAATCTATTATTATTCCTGTAAGGGATAAGGTATTTGTCAACATAGGGTAAATAGTTGCCTCTTAGTTGATGTCCTCTCACCAGACCGGCCGGATACCACTGGAAACTGGCGCCATCAATCTTTGCTTTCGTCATGGCCACGGCATAGGTATCGTTTGCCTGAGAAAGGTTGTAGAAGACTGGTTTTTTCCATCCTGCTGAGCGCACTGCCTCAGCCATAGCATTGATAAATTGAATGGTTTGCTTTGTGGTTTTTGCATTGTCTGGCTCATTAAGAATTTCAATGGCTAAAATATCCGGATCGTTTTTGTAAGATAAATGAGTATATGGATTAACATGGTTCACAAATTCTTTCAGATAACGTTCCATAACAGGCCAATACTTGGGATTATTTGGGGCTGCGCCTTTTGAGATATAATTGGCAAAACCCTGGGTTTTGGTAGGGTGCTGGGGATATCCGTTATCATATAAATTCATTGGAGTTAAAATGGCCTTGATGTCATGTTCTTTAAGCTTCCAGAGCAAATAGTCAAGCAGCCTGGCGTGTTCATTATCCACAAACTGTCCCAGACTATCACTGACCTCAGTGTCCCAAATATGGAGCCGGAATGCGTTAAAACCCAATCGTGACATTTGGTAGACATCATTGTCGATCTCTTTTTCAGAATTGACTCCCATTTGCTTCATCATCCTGAAATCAAAGGCGAAGGGGAGTGTATAGTTTACGCCGAAAAAAGAAGGTGCTTTGTGAGTGTCTTTCCACAGAAGAACGCCGGAATGGTCCACATAAAGAATATGCTTTTCATTTGCTTTACTCTGGTAACGTGGAGCTGCATTTAGTTTTGTGACTGCAATTGTCACAAATATAGCAATTGTGATAGAAATATTCCTAATTAACAGACCATAACTTCTTTCATGTAGTGAGTATGATGAATTGGCTTTTTTGTTCATTGATTTACGAGTTGATTTAATCATTGAAAAAGTGATAGCTAATACCAATTGTTTAAAATGGAGTACTGTTGTCAATCAATAAAAAACCCGATAAAAGCATGAAATGAATCTTTTACCGGGTTTTATGAGATAAATTACTGTTGCGTTTATTTATGAGGAAAGCTCAATATTCAAATCATAGATTTTAATTTAACCTTCCTCAAAAGAACTATTCATTAAAAAATTTAATGCAAAATTAAGTTGGCAATCATAATGAAAAGCAGTTCTGTTGATCCAACAGAACTGCTTTTGCTATTTATTGTTTAATAAAATAGAAACAACCATCAACATCGTTGAACAATATTGTATAGGTGCCAGACATGAATGGAATGTTAGTTCCGCCATTTGTACCAAGACCATAAGGCCAGGTACCAGCACCCCAGTTACTGTTCCAGGATCCATCAGCACGGAATTTACATCCACCACTTCCAACAGGAGGAGTAAAGTCGGTGGTGAATGTGTAAGTTGTATACCAAACATGGTTGTTAGTTCCCAAGGAGGCATCGCAAGGAGTGAGATTTACATCAGTAGCCCAACTATTAAATTCACCTATCAAACCCATTGAAGTATAGCTGTTGGAAGGAGCACTTGCAGCAGGTACAATAGAGAGGGAATTTTTAATTGAATTCAGGGTAATGGTGTAATACCCATCAGAAGGTACAGTGAAGTTTTTTGAACCACCGTCTTTGTAAACAGGAGTCAAACCTCCGTCAGAGCTTCCCCATTGATTAGACCAGGTACCCATGTCGCTGGCAGCACCACTTACAATTTTAAACCCTCTGCTGGCTTGGAAATACCCAGTATAGGTAAATGTTCCGTCACCGGCATTGTTGTATGCTTTGCCAGTTACCAGACTTAACGGTATCATAGATGAACCTATTCCGGCTGCTGAATAATTCCAATTTCCATCAGCTAATCCAATAATATACCACATATTAATTTTTGAAACCAAATCATAAGATTTAAGAGCTGGCAATGGATTAATTTTAATGGTAACAGTATTTGAATAAGTAGTTATCAAATTTGATCCGATAGTCGTCATAACACGAACATCAAAACTTGATTGTACACCAAGAGGAGCATTAAGCACGTCACCAGTGACGGCTAGATATAACTGTGGTATGGTCACAGAAATGGTATCTTTTGTAGAGGTAGCAATAGTCTGAGCGTTGGCAAAATTATCACCACTGTTATCGATCTGTAAACTGTAAGTCACAGTTGTAGGCTGACCATAATTAGCGGGAGTTCCAATAAAGGTTTCTGCAACGCCGGTACTATCAAGGTTCAATACATACGCTGCTGAATCTGCATTATAAGCAGCAGTTGCATGACTTGGTTCACTTAAGACAGGTGCCACAGGATTGGGTGAAATCATCATTTTTGGATCGTTACTACAAGCAGCAAGTAGTGCGATTGCCAAGAGTGGTAAAAATATCTTTATTTTTTTCATGATTTTTTATTTTTTAATTTCATTACCCGGCCAAGAGTTTGTAATTAAAACAATCACAAACTCTTAGTCGAATAAAAAATTAGTTTTTAGTAACCAGGATTTTGTTTTAAGTTTGGATTAGCACCCATATCTGTAGATGGTATTGGGTAAATATTCCAATGAGAGTCGAACCCGGTTCCATTCTTTACGCCGCCTTTCCATTGCCACAGATAATTGGCCGAATTGAACATTCCAAAACGGATCAGGTCTGTACGACGGGTTGCTTCTGCAAACAGTTCACGTCCACGTTCTTCCAAAATAAATGGAAGTGTCAACTGTGATGAGGTAATTTCCAGATCAGTTTTCCCATTACCTTCAGCTCTGTCGCGCAATGCATTAATGTATCCAAGGGCAGTGTTGAGGTCGCCACCTTGTCCACCACGCAGAACTGCTTCAGCATACATCAGGTAGATATCTCCTAAACGGAAGATTGGGAATGAACCTGTAGCAAAAGAAGCTGTATTTACATTACCCTGACTGTCGTAGTTAACAAATTTCAACAATGGAGTACCTTGTTCATACAGGGCATTGTCATCAATACTTGGATGATTAAAATCCTGGTATAACATCTTATACCTTGAGTCCAGAGTATAATTGTTTTCGCCATTTGTGAATTTTTCTACGAACTGAGGTACGGCTCTGTTTCCTCCCCAGGCAGCAGGTGCTTTGGTGACGGACTGGTTGTTGTTGTCTACCATACTGCATTCCAGGAACATTAATCCACCCCAGGTTGTCAGGTTGGTTCCGTCATAAATGTTCGGGAAAATAATTTCCTTTGATTTATAATTATCCGTTGTAAACAGGTTCTGATAAACAGGCTCTAACTGATAACCGGCTGCAATTACTTTGTTGCAATACATTAAAGTGGAATCATAATAAGCAGTGTTATTTGTTCCAAGATAGGTATTGGCATTCAGATAAACGCGAGCCAGCAATGACCATGCTGCAGCCTGATTGGCATGACCATAAGTTTTTGAATCATATCCAACGGTAGGGGGAATCAAATCAGCCTGGCATGATCTCAGTTCTGAGGTGATATAATCCAAAATCTCTTTTCCTGTAGCATAAGGAGGCAAAGTAGATGAACCAATAGGACTTTGATCGGTAATAAGTGGTCCGTTACGGAATAAATCTAATACATTATCGTAGCACAACGCACGTAAGAAGCGGGCTTCTGAACGCATTGTATGTATAGAATCAACCAAAGAAGTCGAACATCCTCGTGCCTGCAGCTGAGCGTCAGTTGTCTGTTGTAAGAAAGATGTTGCAATAGTAATCTGATAGTACAAACGAGCATAGAAACCATTTAAGAAAACGTCTGTAGGATCCCATGCGATGTTGTGGAAATTCTGAATAGTAGCATCATTCCAGCAGCACATGGCTTCTTCTGTAGGTAATTCTTCAAGGTTCCATAATGGGCGCAAGTAACCAGCCTGGCTACCGCCATCATATCCGCTAATATCCAATTGGTTATCACCACCTTGAATACCACCGGTTGAAAAACCGGCATAGATTTTTGCCAGGTATTCAAGATAAGGGGTCGCTGTGTTTTTGAACAATATTGCCGAAGTGGAAATATTCTGATCCAGAGGCTTTACGTTCAAATCTTTTGTACACGAGCTAAGATAAAACATAGCTCCTACAACCGCTGAAATTAAGACTATATATTTTAAACTTTTCATTGTCGTATTCTTATTTAAAATTAACTTTTAAACCCAAAATAAATATACGTGGAGTTGGGTAGACATTATTGTCAATGCCTCCGGCCACTTCAGGATCCAATCCTTTGTATTTGGTAATTACAAATAGATTTTGAACAGTGCCATAGATACTGGCTCGCAGCTTACCTTCTACTAACTTGTTTAAGTTATAGCCAAGAGTTATATTATCCATACGCAGGAATGAAGCATTTTGGATAAAGTAGTCAGAAAGATATTGTGTAACATTAAATCCGGTTGAAATAGCACCAGGAGTGGTGTTTGTCAGGTAGCCATTTACATAAGTATAGGTCAACCCATCTTGTCCTGAAGCAACGTTATTGTAAACGTAGTTGCCAATATTAGCATGCATTGCGAAGTTCATGTACCAGTTTTTATAATTCATCCTTGAAGAGAATCCCATGGTCCATGGAGCTGTAGCACTATGTTTACTTATATACTTGCCACCCGATGCATAGGCTCCTTCAATTGGTTTCCCGTTTGCATCATACAACTGGTGATATACATAGTAAGCATTTAATGGATGGCCCACCGCGTCTATCATAATGGTATTTCCTGTACCGCCACTGATATTACCTTGCGGAACACCAGGATAGTCAGCATTGGAACCGCGGGTCAGCTTCGTAATTTTATTTTGATTGTATGCCATGGTGTAGTTAACATTCCAGGTGAAGTTCTTAGTTGCAATAGCCGTTCCACCCAAAGTTACTTCAACACCTGTATTTTCAAGGCTGCCAATGTTCTCTAACAAGTTGTTCGTAAAGTTAGTTCCGGCAGCAACTGGAATCGTGTTCAACAAGTTGTTTGTAACACGTTTATAAACATCCACACTACCTCTGATTCTTTCATTCAGGAAGCCGAAATCCAAACCCGCATTATAGGTAGTAGTTGATTCCCACTTTAAAGAGGTATTGTATGCATTTGGACGAATTAACTGATACCAATTGTTTCCAAATACGTAGGAAGCTCCGTTACCTGCAACATTGGTAGTGTAGTTTGGCAGGTATGTGTAGTAGTTTGAGCCTACATCCTGCTGACCGGTTTCCCCAACACTCAAGCGGAGTTTCAAATTACTCAGCCATTTGACACCTTTCAGGAAAGATTCATCATTAATTTTCCATGCAGCAGCAACTGACGGGAATAATCCCCAACGATTACTTGGGTCAAAACGAGAAGAACCGTCGTCACGAATGGTGGCTGTTAACAGATATTTGTCCTTTAAGGTGTAGTTCAAACGACCAAAGAATGAAATCAGGTAATATTCTCCAGGATAATCAACTCTTGGAACATCTTGTCCAGGATTGGTTGCATAGGTAGCAGAGTTCCAGGAGTTCACAAAATAATGTTGCCAGGAATAACCACCCATCACATTCAGGTTGTTTACACCAAAAGTTTTGTTATAATTCAAATAGAAGTTCAATAAGGCATTGGTTTTGGCCTGATAGTAAGGGTTGTATTCAGCAGAACCTGTTTTGTCTGATCCCCAGACATAAGACATAGGGGAGTTTGCAGCAATATTAATGGCCCCGTTTGAATTAGATATATCATATGCCATATCCAAATGAGCTTTCAATTCCGGAATCCAGTGTAATTTGTAGTCTAATTGTAAACTACCTGTACTCTGATATACCCATGAATCGTTTTGTTTTTGTGTCAAAACAGACAACGGGTTTGCTGTGGCAAGCGCAACGGGTTTTCCGTTCTGCATCCACATAAAATACCCGTTTCCGTATGGTGAACCATTGAAGCTTAAATCTCCCCCGTTTTGCGAGTAAACAGGTTGTGTAGGATCCATAGCTAAAGCAGATCCAATGGCACCGTTGTCGCCAAAACTATTCACTGAATAAGCTCCGTTCACATTGAAATTCACCTGCAGATCTCCTTTCAGGAAAGTAGGGCTTAAATTCAAGGCAGCAGTGGTACGTTGGAAAGAAGTCGTTTTCAAAATACCATTCTGGTCGGTGTAACCAACAGAAACACGGTAAGGAAGTTTACCTGCAGCACCGCTCAAACTCAAATAATGGTTCTGGCTAATGGCATTTTGATAAATTTCTTTCTGCCAGTTGGTGTTAGCGGTTCCAAGCATGCCTGCCTGAGATGAATTAGCACCCCAGTAGGATTTGATGAAACTGCGGTATGCATCTGCGCTCAGCACATCAACCATCTTTGGAAGTGTACTAATAGATGTGTTTCCGCTATACGAAATGGACATCTTTTGATTTAAAGAGCCTTTTTTAGTGGTAATAATCACAACACCGTTAGAAGCTCGTGATCCGTAAATGGCGGTTGCCGAAGCATCTTTCAAAACGGTTACTGTTTGAATGTCTTCCGGGTTCAGGAATGAAAGCGGGTTAGCCTGGCCATCAACCGCTCCGGAACTCAAAGGAACTCCATCAACAATGTACAAAGGATCATTGTTAGCATAAATAGAAGAACCTCCACGAATACGAACGGTTGCGCCGGCACCAGGAGCACCACCACCTGAAGTGATATTCATACCGGCAATATGTCCCTGCAACATATCCGTCATAGAGGTAGCTAAACCTTGAGGAAGTGTTGCAGTGTTTACCGCGGTGACGGACCCGGTCAGGTCACTTTTTTTAACGGTACCATAACCGATAACCACTAATTCATTAAGGTTGGCAGCTGAAGGTTTCAGTTCAACTTTAACAGTAGTGTTCGGTTGCACTGCTATTTCTTGCACTACATAGCCCACATATGAGAATACCAGAGTCGTATTCGCATTCACGGAAATTGAATAATTTCCGTTTAAATCCGAAACTGTTCCCCTGGTGGTCCCTTTTACCTGGACAGTAGCTCCAGGTAATGGTGAGCCGGTCGATGCATCAACTATAACGCCCTTAACCATGCCGGTCTGGGCGAAAGCCGTTGATAATCCTCCAAATAATAGAAGGATAAACAACATTGATTTTGGGATAAAATTTTTTATCATAACGTGTTTTGTTTATAAAATAAAAAAATGAAATCTCTTCTTTGAATTTTTTAGGTTTTAAATTTACATATTTTTAACACAGCTTGTTGTTCAATAAACATTTTTCCGTAATTATCACAAACGTACTATTATACAATACTCTTTTTGAGTTAAAGTATGTTAATTTCACGCACTTGCAAATGTATATTTTTTTTTATCTTTCCTCTTTTTCACCATTTTTAATGGTTAATTGCGAAATTTCCATATGAGCGCAACCGTTTGAAAAATAATTAAATAGTGTCAGCTTTTTGATTTCTTTGAAAACGTTTGAATGCTATGTTTTGAATTGTTGCAAACGATTGAAATGCCATTTTTTTGCTGCTTTGTGCCAAAGTTAAGAAAAAGTTAAGAAAAATTGAGGCTTTGGGCTAAGAAACTCTTTATTGGCGGTACTTCTATCACTTTTATACACTAAGTCCGTTTGTCAATTCATAGAGAACTTTTGTCCTTTTTATTTTTCTTCTTTGATACTAGATTATAAGAATGATTAATTAATGATTTTAGTAACGTATCATCGGATAATTGTTCGATATCAATCGTGTTCCAATGCCTTTTGTTCATATGAAAACCGGGAGTTATATCAGAATAATGCTCTCGTAGTTCAATGGCCTTTTCAGGATTGCACTTTAGATTTACACTAAGGGGATAGTGCAAGTTAAGTAACGCAAACATTTTACCAGCCACTTTGAAAACGAGTGTGGACTCTCCAAATGGAAAGCTTTCGGTAGTTTCACTTTTCTCTAAACAATAGTTTCTGATTTCTTCTACATTCATCGAATGATTGATAGTTATTTAACAAATGTAAATAATTAACAGATAGCTTTTTTCAAGAACATCAGATTTTGTTTCGGTTTTTAATTACTTTTGCAGCTCAGAGATAAGTATATTTGGTGGGTTTGAAGTTGCTGACCCACAAGACTTATCTCTTTTTTTTCTTGTAAATTTTAGTCTACAAAACTTAAATTATGGGACTTAAGGAAAAATCGATTGATCTCAGAAGGCGTATGCGAAATGCGCTGATGGGAGGTGGCGAAAAGGCCATCAAAAAACAAAAAGCCATAGGTAAGCTTACCGCCCGTGAGCGTATTTTGGCACTTCTCGATCCCAATTCTTTTAATGAATATGATCTTTTCGTGGAGCATGCGGGTCGGGATTTTGATATGGACAAAAAGTATCTTCCGGGAGATGGGGTGATAACCGGTACTGGAACAATAATGGGACACACTGTTTGTATTTATGCTCAGGATTTTACCGTTGCTGGTGGCTCTTTGGGTTGGATGCATGCAAAGAAAATCACCAAAATTATGGATCATGCCCTGAAGTTGAAAGTTCCGTTAATTGGGATTAACGATTCAGGCGGTGCCCGTATCCAGGAAGGGGTGAACTCTTTGGCCGGATACGGCGAAATTTTCTACAGAAATACATTGGCTTCGGGAGTCATTCCTCAGATTTCAGTAATTCTTGGACCTTGTGCCGGTGGCGCTGTCTATTCTCCAGCCTTAACTGATTTTGTCTTTGTGGTGGAAAACATCTCAAAGATGTTCATTACCGGACCTGAAGTTATCAAAACTGTTTTAGGGGAAGAAATTTCTATGGAAGCCCTGGGTGGAGCCCGCGTTCATTGCGAAACAACGGGTAATGCCCATTTTTTTGCCAGAACAGAAGATGAATGTTTTAGCCAAATCAAAAGCCTGATTAGTTATATTCCATGGAGTAACTTAAGGAAAGCAGAAGCTTTCCCAACGAAAAGGCCCAATACCAGAAAGTATAATATAGAAGATATTATTCCATCCGATCCTCGTGAGCCTTATGATGTGCGGGATGTAATTAAAGCGATCACAGATGATTCAGAGTTTCTTGAAGTTCAGGAATTATTTGCACGGAATATGGTAATTGGTTTCGGAAGAATGGAAGGTGCTACAGTAGGTTTTGTGGCAAATCAGCCACTTTATCTTGCCGGTGTGCTAGATGTTGATTCTTCAGATAAAGCAGCAAGATTTATCCGCTATTGCGATGCCTTTAATATTCCGTTGGTGACTTTGGTAGACTTACCAGGATATTTGCCAGGTATTGATCAGGAGCATGCAGGAGTTATCCGGCACGGTGCTAAAGTGCTTTATGCTTATTCTGAAGCTACCGTGGCAAAAATTACCCTTATCATGCGAAAAGCATATGGTGGTGGTTATATAGCTATGTGTTCTCATCATTTACGTGCGGACTTCGTATTCGCATGGCCGACAGCTGAAATTGCGGTCATGGGTCCTGAAGGAGCTGCTAATATTATTTTCAGAAAGGAAATTTCATCTGCTGAAAATCCGGAAGAGTACAGGAAACAGAAGGTGGAAGAGTACAAAGAGAAATTTGCTAATCCTTATGTTGCTGCCGCTTATGGTTATATCGATGCTGTAATTGAGCCGGAAGATACAAGAAAAATGTTGACCAGAGCTCTGGTAATTTCTGCGGATAAGTCAGTTGAACTGCCACACAAAAAGCACGGAATCCCACCATTTTAATATTTGATGATCATGGATGAAAACAGAAATAATGAAATGATGGAGTTTTCCATTGGAGGAATGTACTTTAAAACGCTTCCTACAGAGAATTTTAAAAAAAGGAAACGTTATGAAGAAGACAATCCAAAACTGTTAAAGGCTTTTATTCCCGGAACAGTTGTGGAAATGTATGTAAAACCGGGCAGTAGTGTTAAAGCCGGGGAGCAACTTCTGATTCTTGAAGCCATGAAGATGCGTAATGTGGTAGCCGCACCTTTCGATGGAAAAATAAAACATATCTGGGTTAAAGAAAATGAAATAGTTGTTAAAAACCAACTGATGATCGAAATGTTTTAAAGGCCGAAAACTTTATTGGTCTTTTCGATATAAGAAAGAAGTTCCTCTTTGCCAAGTGATGTCTGTGATGATGTCACCAGCATAGGGGGAACTTCTTCCCAGTTTTCCAAGAGTGTGTTTTTGTACTTCTCCACACTGCCATCTATTTTTGCCATTCCCCCCACTTTATCTACTTTTGTAAAAGTGATTACAAAGGGAATTTGTGAAGTGGCTAACCATTCCATGAATTCAAGGTCAATTTTCTGAGGCTCAATGCGTAAATCAATTAGCAGAAAAACTGTTAAAAGATTTGTCCGTGTCAAAAGATATTGTTTTATCATCTTTTCCCACTTGGCCCGTTCAGATTTCGAACGCTTAGCATATCCGTAACCTGGCAGATCTACCAAATACCATTCTTTATTGATGATAAAGTGGTTCATGGTTATGGTTTTCCCTGGGTTAGATGAGATCTTAGCAAGTTTTTTTCGGTTGGTCAACATGTTAACCAAAGATGACTTCCCAACATTAGAACGGCCTATAAAAGCGTATTCAGGCTTGTCGGGTTTGGGACATTGCTTTTCGTGAGTGGAGCTGGTAATAAATTCAGCGTTTTGAATCTTCATAGAAAATCAGATTTAGCGCTCAATAGAATGAACGGGTTTATAGATGCCAACAAAAAAGACAAATTGTTTATTAATCAAATTTAGGTTTTACGTAGGAATTAACATGTTTATCCTTTTTCTGATGGTAGATATCCTTGATGGTCACCAGAATTCCTGTTTCTTCTACATCTCCAAAATGATCGTTCAGACTGGTCCCGAAAGTCCTCATAGTTGAAGAAAGACTCATGTAAGCACTTACCAGCGGAGGAACATTTTCTCCCAGTTTCCTGACATTTTTTACCAGGGTCTTGTAATTTTCATCATAATTGGAACCCTTAAAATAGTTTTCCAATGTCTTAGAATCTGTGTCAATAATGAGAGGTTTCTTTGGAAAAATGAGTTTCTCTTTATCTGGAAAATACTTCTGCATGAAATAGAGGATTAAATCACGGGCAAGCCTGTCGAATTGGGGGTACATAGTAACTTTCCCGAAAAGGTATTTAGTATTTGCATGTTCAACAATCAAAGCTCCTATTCCGTCCCAGAGATTGTTTAGCGCAAACAATCCTCGTTTTAAGTTATACGTAGGCTGATAAAATGGCTGCACAAATGAGCGCCCTAATTCTATGGTATGGGGTAGATATTCTTCAATAAATTTGTGTGAATACGAAAAAAGTCGGGAGGTGGGTGAAGCCACAACCCCATTAACAACGGGAAGTTTCCCACAGTCGATATAACGATATCCGCCTACGATTTGCTGCTCTTCCGGATCCCACACGATCATCTGTTTAAATCCGTTATCGCCAAGATCAAATTCGTCGATATCTATGCTTTTACCTGTACCGCCTCCAGCATCACGAAAAGTTACTTCCCGCAAACGGCCTATTTCCTGCATTACATTCGGAGAGTTCTCGGCTGTAATGATATAAATCTCGTTGCTCTTGTTGTTTGTTAACCGTAAAAGCTTGTCTTTGGTCAACTCTGCGACCAAAAGTTCTTTAACAACCGGCGAGATAATTTTATCCATATACAATAAATCTTTTGACAAAGATACAATAATCAATCTGTAATAAATTCCTGGTTTGGATTATCTTTAAGTAAATAAATGTAATCTTTTATTGCGCTAGCCCATTGTGGGGTTGACTTTCTTTTATCGAAGGTCTGATAAGGAATGGGTTTACCAAAAGTGATGGTGATGGTTTTGTTTTTTTGTTTATGAAATTCATCAACCAGATACAACATTTCAATGTTGGTTTTGATTTTTAATAACCCCCTGAGTCTGGCCAGGTTGTAAAAGAAATTAGTGTTTCTTCCGCTAATGAACGTCGGAATGACATCCCTTTTAAATCTTTTAGCCTTTGTGATAAAGGTGGGATGCCATACTAAGTCTTTAATGACCCCATTCTTTTTCCTCGAAACCAACCCAAATGGAAAATAGCAAATTAGCTTGTCTGAAGCGAAAGTATCATTGATAATTTTAATGTTTTCTGTATTCGATCCATGCTTGTTAATTGGAACGAACAGAGGCTCCAGGTTTTTAACATTCATCAGGATATCGTTTACCGGAAAAACGATATCCTTTCTCTTTTTTCCTACCGTTCCCATTAGTGCCAGACCATCAAGGCCTCCCAGTGGATGATTGGACGCAATGATGGCTCTTTTGTCCTTCGGAATATTTTCAATACCAATAACTTCTAAAGTAGTGTTCATAAACTCGAGGACGCCATCAATAAAAGCTAGCCCGGTAAGGTGTCCGTATTGTTTCAGGAAATCGTTTAGCTCATCCTCATGTATAATGTGTCTTAAATACCGGATAATAAATCCAGGCAGAGCTTTGCGAAGTTTCGGACTCTTTTTTCTGATAACTTCTTCTATGTTAATATATTCCGGAGTAAAGTTCCCTTCAGGCATGCTGTTTCCCTGCATTTTCCCTTTGTTTTTTCATCACAAAACTAATGAATTTATACATTGATAGAAATGAGATTTATCAATGATTGAAGTGTAATTGGAGTTATTAACAAAATTTCAAATTATGAATTGTTAATAAATCAAGATTAATTTGACCCGTTATTTTTTAATATCTGAAATACAGTTTGATATAATGATTTAATGAGGCAAAGTTATTAAAAAAGCAGTGTTATTTTTCAACAATGTGGTAAAAAGTGGTAAATAATGTCAAAATGTGGTAAATAAGATGTATATTTGAGCCATAAAAGCGCCATTTAATGCTCAACGTTTTAGGAACATACGAAGTCAAAATCGATACCAAGGGGAGGTTCATGTTTCCAGCGCCTTACAAAGCTCAGCTGGGCTCTGAGTCAAAAAACGGTTTTGTCCTAAAGCGAAGCATTTTCAAAAAATGTCTTGAGCTTTTCACGATCGAGCAGTGGAACCAGGAGAGTGCAATGGTTAGAAAGTTGAATATGTTCAAGAAGAAAAACGCAGATTTTGTTACCAAGTTTATGGCTGGTGTCAAGCCGGTCGAGATGGATGGTAATGGAAGGTTGTTACTTCCTAAGGACCTCCTAAACTATTGCGGAATTAAGAAGGATATCGTTCTCACATCAGTTGTAAACAGAATTGAAATCTGGGATAAGGAGGTTTATGAAGCAGCTGTGGATTATGACCCGGATGACTTCGCAAACCTCGCTGAAGAAGTTATGGGTGAGTTTGAAACTGAATGATAAAAATGTATCACAATCCGGTATTGCTTCATCAAAGTGTGGAGGGGCTCAAAATTTCTCCTGATGGCGTTTATGTCGATGCTACTTTCGGTGGTGGCGGCCATTCACGCTTAATCTTGGAACATCTTGGGGAAAACGGTAAGCTGGTTGCCTTTGATCAGGATCCTGATGCAGCAGCTAATCTGCCGGATGACGATAGAATGCAGTTTGTTAATCAGAATTTCAGATACCTGAAAAACTTCCTGACACTTTACGGAAATCCTCTAGTTGATGGGATTTTGGCTGATTTAGGTGTGAGTTCTTATCAGTTTGATGAACCCGGGCGTGGATTTTCGACTCGTTTCGACGGGCCGCTGGATATGCGAATGACGAAAAATCAGGGGAAAAGTGCTGCAGATGTGGTTAACACCTATCCTGAAGAAGATTTGAATCGGATTTTTCGCTTGTATGGTGAGATAAAAAATAGCCGATGCATGGCAAAGATGATTGTTGAACAGCGGAAAACTAGTGAAATAAAGACTACGTTGGAGTTGGTGAAAACGGTTGAGAAATGCATTCCGGCAAAACAAAAAAACAAATTGCTGGCCATGCTTTTCCAGGCCATCAGGATTGAAGTAAATGAAGAACTGGACGTTCTTAAAATATTTCTGGAGCAAGCAGCAGAGGTTTTGAAACCCGGTGGTCGACTCGTGGTGATTTCTTACCATTCGTTGGAAGACAGGTTGGTGAAGAATTTTATGAAGACAGGAAATTTTGAAGGTGAGCTTAAGAAAGATTTTTATGGAAACAAACTGGTGAATCTGAAGCCGATATTCAGCAAAGCAATTGTGCCTGATGAAGCGGAGCTAAGTGAGAACAGCCGCGCACGTTCGGCTAAACTAAGAATTGCAGAAAAAGTGGTTGCATGATGAGAACAAATAACCTGAAACCTCAAAAGAAAAAAAAGGAAAAGAACCTTCCATTACCCAAAGGGCGATTTGGAAAGGCTACTCAGGAAGTTCTGAGCGGTGGAGTTCTTGAAAAAGAAAGGACTTTTCGCATGTTTCCTTTCCTTCTTTTTCTCTCTTTTCTGGCATTTATCTATATCACCAACGACTTCACGCTGGAAAGTAAAATTAGAGAAATCAGTAAGATTCAAAAAGATGTGAAAGAGCTGAGATATGAATATATCTCCGTTAAATCGAACCTTATCACAATTAGCAAGCAATCACAGCTGGCAAAAAGGTTGGAAAAGCTGGGGATCAAAGAAAACAAAGAACCTCTTAAGGTTATTAAGATAAAAGTTAACGAGTAAGGAGAAAAGTGACAGAAGACAAGAATGACATATTATGGCGGGTTTATCTCATTTACGGCTTTATGCTTTTGTTTGGTGTGGCTGTCATTGGTAAGATAGTCTTCATACAGGTAAAAGAGGGACCTGAATTAACCAAAGAAGCTGCAAAGCAGGAAATCAGGATATTCGATTTGGAAGCTTCCCGCGGAAACATCTTATCTGATGAGGGAGACCTTCTTGCTACTTCAGTTCCTGTATTTGAGGTTCGTATGGATGTGGGGAGTGAATATATTTCTAAGGAGTTATTCAATTCAAAAGTCGATTCGCTTTCCAGATGCCTTGCTAATTTATTTCAGGATCAGTCTGCTAATACCTATCGCCGGATGCTTGTTGAAGGCAGAAAAAAGGGGAACCGTTTTTTACTGATTCACCGGAGGGTGACTTATGATCAGCTAAAGAAAATAGAAACTTTTCCGATTTTACGAAGAAAAGCATATGGTGGTCTGATTACATTTCAGAAAACCACAAGAGAACTTCCTTATGGGATGCTTGCTGCCAGAACAATTGGATATGATATTCCTGAAGAACACATCAGTGTGGGCCTTGAGGGAGCTTTTGCCAAGGTTTTACGCGGAAAGGATGGCAAACAACTCCGAAGGAGAATTAATCATGGAGCGTGGCTTCCGGTGCATAATGATATGGAGGTCGACCCACATAATGGCGAAGATTTAGTCACCACAATTAATGTGGATTTACAGGATGTTGCTGAAGAAGCTTTAAGGAAGCAGATGATAAAGCACGAGGCTCGGATGGGATGCGCGGTTTTGATGTCGGTAAAAACAGGTGATATCAAGGCAATTGCTAATCTCAAGTACGATTCTACGGATGGCAGATATGAAGAAAATTACAACATGGCAATTGGAGAAAAGCTAGAACCGGGTTCTACTTTCAAACTGGCTTCCATGATTGCCGTTTTGGATGATCATAAGGTGACACTGACCGATACTGTTTCTGTTGGTAAAGGTGCTGTTAATTATTATGGAAGAGTACTTCGCGATGTGCATGATGTAGGTCATGGAATTTTAACAGTTGAAGAAGCTTTTGAAAGATCATCTAATGTTGGTATATCAAAGATCATTTACAGAAGTTATAAAGACGATCCTTCAAAATTTATTGATCATCTCTATGCATTGAAGCTGAATAAACCATTGGGTTTGCCAATTCCTGGTGAAGCAATGCCATATATTAAAAATCCTTCTGATAAAAAAGTTTGGTACCTGACTTCTTTGCCCTGGATGTCTGTGGGATATGGATTGGAGTTAACTCCATTGCAAATTCTGACTTTATACAATGCAGTTGCTAATGATGGTGTGGAAGTAAAACCACGATTTGTATCGGCGATTACAGAGGGAGGGAATGTCATAAAGAAATTCCCGGTCGTGATAAGAGATTCCATGATCGCTCCTCCAAGAGTGATACAGCAGGTAAAGAAACTTCTTGTAGGAGTGGTTGAAAATGGTACTGGCCAGATTTTGAAAAACAAACATTTTAAAATCGCTGGGAAAACAGGAACTGCTAAAATTGCTAAGAATGGGACATATATTTCTGAATATAATGCCACGTTTGTAGGTTACTTTCCTGCAGATGATCCACAGTATTCCTGTATTGTGGTAATCAACAGGCCTAAAAATGGATATTATGGGGCGTCAGCTGCCGCACCTGTTTTTAAGGAGATTGCTGACGAAGTCTATGCTACATCTCTGGCAATTAATATGGGTTCCGGAATTCCAGACACATTAAGTGCTTTGCCTCTTGCGGATCATCCTGTCTGGTACCCCGATTTAAAGACGATTTATAAAAGCCTCGGAATTAATCAAAAAGATTATCTGAGTGAAGAAAAATGGGCTGAAACAAAGGATGAGAATGACACTGCAGTCTTTAATGTGAAAGACTTTTCCAATGGACTTGTTCCAAATGTAAGAGGTATGAAAGCCAGAGATGCTATCTATTTGCTGGAAAATATGGGTTTCAATGTGGACGTGAATGGAAGGGGAGCTGTGATATCACAGTCGCTTCGTCCGGGTACTCGTTTTCAAAAAGGCCAGACCATAAATATTTTATTATCAACATTTTGACAAACAGGAAATGAAACAGCTAGACGAGATATTGAAAGGTGTTAAAATCCTGCAGGTTGAAGGTCCTGAGCAGGTTATTATAACATCGATTGTACTTGATTCAAGAGAAGTTTCAAATGGAGCTCTGTTTGTCGCTATTTCCGGCACTCAAACTGATGGTCATAAATTTATTGGGATGGCCGCTGAAAAAGGGGCCGTGGCAGTGGTTTGTGAGGAGATGCCGCAGAAAAAAGAAAAACAGGTTACTTACATTCTGGTCAGGGATTCATCATTTGCTGTGGGACAGATTGCCGCTAATTTCTATGAAAATCCGTCTAAATCTTTGAAATTGGTGGGAGTTACCGGAACAAATGGCAAGACGACCATAGTAACGCTTCTCCACCGTTTGTTTATTAATTTAGGATATAAGGCAGGATTACTTTCCACGATAGTAAATAAGGTTCAGAATCGTGAGATAAAAACCGAAAATACCACACCAGATGCAATTACCATAAATAAGGTGTTGAAGGAAATGGTGGATGAAGGTTGTGAATTCGCTTTTATGGAAGTCAGCTCGCACGCAGTAGTGCAGGAAAGAATTGCAGGTTTGGAATTCGCCGGTGCTGTGTTCACCAATATTACCCATGATCATCTTGATTACCATAAAACTTTCCAGGAATACATCCGGGCTAAAAAGAAATTTTTTGATGACTTGACTGCAAGTGCGTTTGCACTTGTAAATGTTGACGACCGGAATGCTGAAGTGGTGCTTCAAAATACGAAAGCAAAGAAGTACAGTTTCGGATTAAAAACCATGGCTGACTTTAAAGGTCGTGTACTGGAAAATGAAATTGAAGGACTAAAGATGCGAATCGATAATGAGGAGTTGTATTCATTGCTCGTCGGAGGATTCAACGCATCAAACCTGTTGGCGATTTATTCGGTCGCCATTTTATTGGATCAGAAAAAGGAAGAAGTCCTGTCGGTGTTGAGTACGTTGCGTGGTGCTGAAGGACGTTTTGAAGTATTGCGCTCTTCGAAAGGAATAACGGGAATTGTGGATTACGCACATACACCTGATGCCCTTAAAAATGTGCTTGAAACCATTAAAACTGTGCGTTCAGGGGATTCTAGGCTTACAACCGTGGTAGGGGCTGGCGGTGATCGCGATAAAACCAAGCGACCTGTCATGGCATCTATTGCAGCCCAATATAGTGACAGAGTAATCCTGACTTCTGATAACCCTCGAACAGAAGATCCTGAGGCTATCCTTGCAGATATGATGGCAGGAATAGACCCTGTTCAAAAGCGCTACACGATTGTGATAAGCAATCGTAGTGAAGCTATCAAAGCCGCGATAAACTTTTCTGAGAAAGGAGACATCATTTTAGTTGCAGGTAAAGGACATGAAAAATATCAGGATATCAAGGGAGTGAAATATCCTTTTGATGACAAAAAAATATTAAAAGAATTGTTTGAACAAGCATAAAGAATATGTTATATCATTTATTCAAATTTCTTCATGATAATTACTCCATTCCGGGAACAGGACTGTTTCAATATTTGTCTTTCCGGGCTGCTTTGGCTTTAATAACATCTCTTTTAATTGGTATGGTTTTCGGTGGACGTTGGATACGTTTTCTGAAAAAGAAACAGGTAGGTGAGACTGTGCGTGACCTTGGCCTGGAGGGTCAGATGGAAAAGCAGGGAACTCCAACAATGGGCGGATTGATCATTCTGTCTTCCATTCTGATTCCCGCATTGCTTTTTGCAAAACTGGATAATGTTTACATACTCCTTATGCTGTTTACAACCGTATGGATGGGTGCTATAGGATTTATTGATGACTATATCAAAGTATTTAAAAAGGATAAGCAAGGACTTCGTGGAAAATATAAAATTCTGGGGCAGGTAACTCTTGGTCTGATTGTAGGTTTGGTGATGTATTTCAATAAAAACGTGGTCATCCGTGAAAAAATCCAGCCATCAACTGATGTTGTTTATAATGTAAATGGTCAGCCAAGCCCTTCTGCACGGTTTGCTATTGAAGATTCACATGCTGCGAAAACAACAATTCCATTTCTAAAAAACAATGAATTCAACTATGCAGTATTGTTGAAATGGATGGGACCTGGCTATAAAAAATGGGCTTTTCTGGTATTTATCCCAATAGTAATCCTGATAATAACCGGAGTTTCAAATGGCGCTAACCTTACGGATGGAATGGACGGCCTTGCGGCTGGAACCTCTGCAATCATAGGAGCTACATTAGGGATTCTGGCCTGGGTTTCTGGTAACATCATTTTCGCTGATTACCTGAACATCATGTATTTGCCAAACGTTGGTGAACTTTTTGTGTATATCAGTGCTTTTGTTGGAGCCACTGTTGGTTTTATGTGGTTTAATACTTATCCGGCACAAGTTTTCATGGGTGATACGGGAAGCCTTTCCATAGGCGGTATTATTGCTGTTTTTGCCATCATCATCAGAAAAGAGTTACTCATCCCGCTTTTGTGCGGGATTTTCCTGATAGAAAGCCTGTCGGTAATGCTTCAGGTTGGCTATTTCAAGTACTCCCGCCGGAAGTATGGAGAAGGCCGTCGAATTTTAAAGATGGCACCGTTACATCACCACTTCCAGAAGTTGGGATATTCAGAACCAAAAATAGTTGTACGCTTTTTAATCGTAGGGATTACTCTTGCAGTTATGACAGTTATAACATTGAAAATTAGATAAATACATGGTGTTACGTGAAACAAAAATACGATATAGTAGTAATCGGAGCTGGCGAAAGCGGGGTTGGCGCTGCTGTGTTGGCCAAAACCAGGAATCTGAGTGTTTTTGTTTCAGATAAAGGAAAGATACCGAAAAAGTATCGCGACGTTCTTACACATTTTGAGATTGAATTTGAAGAAAGCGGACACAGCATCCGGAAGATATTGTCAGCCGCTGAGGTGGTGAAAAGTCCGGGAATCCCCGATAATATTCCTTTAATAAAGGAATTACATAAGAAAAAGATCGGGGTTATTTCGGAAATAGAATTTGCTTCCCGGTATACCAATGCAACCAAGATTTGTATCACAGGAAGTAACGGAAAAACCACTACCACGCTTTTGACTTATCACATCCTGAAAAATGCAGGACTGAATGTTGGACTGGCCGGAAATGTGGGTGATAGTTTTGCTATGCAGGTAGCTCTTCACAATTTTGATTATTACGTGCTTGAAATAAGCAGTTTTCAACTGGACGGCATGTATGATTTCAAAGCGGAAGTTGCTGTTCTGTTGAACATCACACCCGACCATCTGAATCGCTATGACTACGATTTTCAGAAGTATGTGGATTCGAAATTCAGGATTCTTCAAAATCAAACCAAAAACGACTTTTTCATTTACTGGGCAGAAGATTCGGTGATTTTAAACGAAATGAAAAAGCGAAAAATAGAAGCAACAGCTGTCCCATTCGGTTTTCTGCCGGAAGGCAAAAGTGCTGGAGCTTTTTTAACAGAGAATAAAATTGTTTTTAAAAACGACAAAATTAAATTTAGTATGACACTGGAGCAGTTAGCATTACAGGGAAAACACAACCAAAGAAATTCGATGGCAGCAGGTATCGGCGCTCAATTAATTGAGATTAGGAAAGAAACCATCAAGCAAAGCCTTTCGGATTTCCAAAACATTTCACATCGGCTGGAATTTGTGGCAAGTGTTCATGGTATTAGCTTTATTAATGATTCTAAAGCAACAAATATTAATGCTACGTGGTATGCTTTAGAGTACGTGGATAAACCGACAGTTTGGATTGTAGGAGGCGTAGATAAAGGAAATGATTATGAAATCCTCAAACTCCTGGTAGAGGAAAAAGTGAAAGCCATTGTTTGCCTTGGTTTGGACAATACCAATATTCACAAAGCATTTGCAGATGTTGTAGATGTGATCGTTGATACAGAATCAGCAAAAGAAGCCGTAGAAGCTGCTTATCATCTGGCAGAAAAAGGTGATATCGTTTTATTGTCACCGGCTTGTGCCAGTTTTGATCTTTTTGAAAATTATGAGGACCGTGGCAACCAATTCAAACAGGCTGTCAACGAGCTATAGACTTTCAAAATTTAAGAATTAATCTGGAAAGGAAAGTGGAATGAATAATTTAACGAGCAATATAAAAGGTGATAAAGTGATTTGGGCGATTGTATTTCTCCTGACCATTTTATCATTTTTGGCCGTTTACAGCTCAACAGGAACCCTTGCTTACAAATATCAGGGTGGTGATACGGCCCATTACATGATCCGTCATGGCATATTTTTGCTGATGGGGTTGTTGATTATGTATTTTGCTCATTTGGTGCGTTATACTTTTTATTCCAGAATCTTTCAAATACTGTTTTATATTGCAGTTCCCTTACTTCTGCTCACCCTGGTTTTCGGATTAAATCTTAACGATGCCCGTCGTTCATTGCCATTACCCTTCGGATTGAGCTTCGAGACCTCCGACTTAGCCAAGCTTACTCTGGTGGTTTATCTTGCCCGCATGTTGACCAAAAAGTACAGTGAAATCAATGATTTCAAAAAAGTGTTCCTTTATCTTATTCTGCCTGTTTTCGTTATTTGTGGATTAATTCTGCCGGCAAACCTTTCAACAGCAGCTCTTTTATTTACTACCAGTCTGGTATTGATTTTTATTGGAAGAGTAAAAATAGCCTATATAGCTACTACTGTTGGAATTGCTATAGCAGGAGCAGCAATCTTTTTCGCCATTTTGTTCATGATGCCTACCGGAAAGAATTTCCGTCTTGATACATGGAAAGCGCGAATAGAAAGTTTCTCGAAAGGTGGAGAGAAAGATAATTATCAAGTTGAACAATCGAAAATTGCGATAGCGACAGGCGGATTTTTCGGGAAAATGCCCGGGAAGAGTACCCAAAGAAATTTCCTTCCACACCCGTATTCAGATTTTATTTTCTCCATCATTGTGGAAGAATACGGTCTGGTTGGAGGCACTATTGTCGTCCTTTTGTATTTGATATTACTCTTTCGGGCGGTAAGAATTGTTACCAAAGTTCCAAGGAACTTCGGGGTGTTCGTGGCTATCGGCTTAAGCTTCAGTCTGGTTTTTCAGGCCTTGATCAATATGGCGGTCGCTGTCCATTTATTACCTGTAACGGGGCAACCATTACCAATGGTCAGCATGGGTGGAACCTCTGTATTATTTACCAGTTTATCCTTGGGAATTTTGCTCAGCGTTAGCCGTGATGTGGAAAAAAGTAATGAAACAGAACTAATAGAACTACAAAATGAAAACGCCTGAAACATATAAAATACTGGTCAGTGGAGGAGGTACAGGAGGTCACATCTTTCCTGCTATTGCTATAGCCAATGGTTTAAAAGAGAGATTAGAAAATGTTGAGATCTTGTTCGTTGGTGCCAAAGGCAGAATGGAGATGGAAAAAGTTCCCATGGCCGGTTATCAGATTCAGGGGCTTTGGATCAGTGGTTTTCAAAGAAGACTGACTATGAAAAATCTCTCGGTGCCGTTTAAACTGGCAAGCAGTTTAATTAAAGCCCGGAGAATTGTAACATCTTTTAACCCTGACGCTGCTGTGGGAACCGGAGGTTATGCAAGCGCACCTCTTCTGAAAGCTGCGGCTGCAAAGAAAGTTCCTACGCTTATTCTTGAACAGAACTCTTATCCGGGTGTTACAAACAGGCTACTCGGGAAATCGGTTGATAAAGTCTGTACTGCTTATGAAGGAATGGAAAAATATTTTCCGGTTGAGAAAATTGTTCTCACAGGCAGCCCCATCAGGCAGAATATTATGAAGATGAGTACAGATCCTGAAGAAGCCAGAAAGTTCTTTGATCTTGAAAAAGATCGTCCGACATTGTTGATTCTCGGGGGAAGTCAGGGCGCAAGAAATATGAATACCGTCATCAGTGAGCTTATAGATAAGATGCTTTCCCTTGGAATTCAGGTGATATGGCAAACCGGGAAGATTTCGCTTCCAATGGTTGAAAAAACAGTTGTCGGGAGTAAATTCAGAAAAAGAGTAAAAGTGGTGGATTTTATTCATGAAATGGATAAAGCCTACGCTGCAGCAGATATTTTAATTTCCAGGGCAGGAGCTATTTCCATTGCTGAAATTGTGCAGGTGAACAAACCTGCCATATTTGTTCCTCTTCCTTCGGCGGCTGAAGATCATCAGACACATAACGCCATGTCGCTTGCGAATAAAAATGCTGCGTTGATCGTTCCCGAAAAAGATCTGGGAAACAGTTTGCTGGATGCTGTTCAATTACTGATCAGAAATCCTGAAAAACGAGATGAAATAAAAGCTAATCTTCATCAATTCGAACATGGAAACGCTACAGAAAAAATTGTTGACGAGGTTGTTAAATTGATAAGGCAAAAAAAAGGTAATGAATAAGCCGAAAGAAATATTATATTTTTTGGGCATTGGAGGTATTGGAATGAGTGCCTTGGCGAGGTATTTCCATAAACAGGGTTGCGAGATTTATGGGTATGATCTCACTCCTTCATTACTTACCAGACAACTTGAAACAGAAGGAATGCATATTCATTACACTGATGATATCTCACTGATCCCGGCTTTTGTCGACAAGGTGATTTATACGCCGGCTATTCCTGAGGAAAATGCTGAAAGACGGTATTTTAAAGAAAGGGGGATTCCTCTGCATAAGCGAGCCGAAGTACTGGGAGAAATCAGCCATGAGCTGTTTACTATTGCTGTCTCCGGCACGCATGGGAAAACCAGCATTACTGCGATGATTGCCCATATTCTGAAAATGGCCGATTTACCTTTAGTGGCTTTTATCGGTGGCATCAGTAAAAATCTCAATTCAAATATTTATATCTCGGAAAAACCTGAATACCTGGTCGTGGAAGCTGATGAATTTGACCGTTCTCTGCTAAAACTGGACCCAAATTTGGCTGTAGTCACGTCCATGGATGCCGATCATCTCGATATTTATCAGAATTTGAGTGAGGTTCATAAAACTTTTCTGCTTTTTGCAAAGCAGATCAGAAAGAACGGAAAGCTGGTGGCACATGAACGTCTGACTATTTTTGAAAATGAATTTCCCGACAGAGTTACTTATGGACTATCGAAGGAATCTAAAGTATATGCCTCTAAAATAAAGGTCCAAGAAGGCAAATTTCATTTTGAAGTATGGAGGCAAAAAGAACACCTGATGAATGTTAAGATGAACATTCCTGGCCTTCATTATGTTGAGAATGCTCTGGCAGCTACTTCTATTGCTCTTCAGCTTGAAATTGATCCAGAGATTATAAAAAAAGCGTTGGAGAGTTTTACTGGCGTGGAAAGAAGATTTGATTACAGAATTCAGAAGCCGGATTTAATTTATATTGATGATTATGGTCATCACCCAGTTGAGATTCAGGCAACCATTGATGCCGCAAGAATATTGTATCCCGATAAAAAAATTAGTGCTGTCTTCCAACCGCATTTGTACAGCAGAACACGGGATTTAGCTGATGAATTTGCTATCGCTCTAAGCAGTGTTGACCGTGTGTTTTTACTTGACATCTATCCTGCAAGGGAGAGGCCTATTCCGGATGTAACATCAAAAATAATCTTTGATAAAATCAATATTGAAGAGAAATATTTAATGGATAAGAGGTCTTTTTTGAAATTTCTCGAAGAAGATAAACCGGCAGTACTAATAAGTCTTGGTGCAGGAGATATTGGGGTGATGGTAGAAGATATTGAAAGGATTTTAAGAAACAGATGAAAAAGAAAATACCCATAATCGTTGTTTCACTTTTTGCAGTGCTGGTGATGGTGCTGGCAGGTTATATTTATAACCGTTTCAGAAACCAGGATGTTAAAAAAGTTGAGATAAGAATTGACCAAAAGAACGGCAAAGGATTTCTGACTCAAGAAGAGGTCCGTTCGTTGTTTGATGTGGGTGACAGTATCCTTCAAATAAAAATTAAAAATCTGAATTTGAATAAGATAAAATCTGAGATATCGAAAAATCCTTATGTGGAAAATGCCGATGCATTTTTAAATATTTCAGGAAATTTAATAATAAATGTAAAAGAGAAAGTAGCACTTTTGCGGCTGGTTAATTATAAGGAAAAGAGTTGTTATATCGATCTGAAAGGCAATTTATTCCCTTTGGGAAAGGATTATGTAGAACGGGCACTTTTTGTCAACGGATATATTCATGCCGCATTGGTGATGGGAAAAAATGTTCAGGACAGTGTTTACTCAAAATCCCTGCTCCCCGGCTTGTACGATTTGGCAATGAGGATTCATTCGGACCCGTTTTTGAATTCTGAAGTCAGCCAGATATTCGTTAACAGTCAGGGCAAGGTAGATTTGATCCCTGAACTGGGCAACTTTATTATCCATTTTGGCGACCTTGACGAAGAAGAAATAAAACTTGAAAACTTAGAAGCCTTTTACAAGCAAGCGCTTGTTAAGGAAGGCTGGAATAAATATAAGAGTATTAATCTGGCTTTTACAAATCAGGTAATCTGCACAAAAAAATAGGAACATGGAAAACGAAATTATCGTAGGATTAGACATCGGAACTACTAAAATAGCCTGTATCGTAGGACGGAAAAATGAATTTGGTAAAATCGAAATACTTGGATACGGAAAAACCGAATCTATCGGAGTAAAACGTGGTGTGGTCACAAATATTGAAGATACAGTACGTTCCATACAGACGGCTGTTGCTCTTGCAGAACAACAATCAAGCGTCGATATAAAGTATGTGAATGTAGGTATTGCTGGTCAACATATTAAAAGTCTGCAGCATCGTGGGACACTCATTCGTGAAGATGCCGATAAAGAAATCTCTAATATAGAGGTTGAACAGCTTATTCATAACATGTATAAGCTGAATATGCTTCCTGGCGAAGAGATTATCGATGTCATTCCGCAGGATTTTATCGTTGATGATGAAGATGGTATACGGCACCCCGTCGGTATGCTCGGAAGTAAGCTGGAAGCTAATTTCCACATTATAATTGGACAGACGGCTGCTGCAAAAAATATCTATAAGTGTATTAAGAAAGCAGGCCTAGAAGATTCACAGCTGATTCTGGAACCTATTGCTTCTGCTGAAGCTGTATTAAGTGAAGAAGAAAAAGAAGCCGGTGTTGTGCTTGTAGATATTGGTGGTGGTACGACAGATCTCGCTATTTTCCAGGATAATATTATCCGCCATACGGCGGTGATTCCTTTTGGAGGCGACATTGTGACGGAAGATGTCAAGGAGGGGTGCTCTATCATTCGCAGGCATGCTGAAGAGCTGAAAGTTAAATTTGGTTCTGCTTTGGCCAGCGAAAACCGAGATGATGAAGTCGTAGCTATTCCCGGATTGCGTGGGAGAACTCCCAAAGAGATTACTTTGAAAAATCTTGCCTCCATTATTCAGGCCCGTATGGAAGAAATTCTGGAGCACGTTTACTATGAGATTAAGAATTCCGGTTTTGAAAAGAAACTAATTGCAGGTATTGTGATTACCGGGGGTGGGGCTCAACTGAGGCATATTAACCAGTTGGCAGCATTCACAACAGGCATGGAAACCCGTATCGGTTATCCCAATGAACATCTTGCAATGGAGGTCAGTGATGAGATCGCAAGCCCCATGTTTGCAACCGGTATTGGTCTTGTTATTGAGGGAATTAAGCGCTACGAGATGGAAATTAAAACCAAGCGTCCGGAAGAAAAGGAAGACGCCTCCCGAAAAAGTAAAAAGAAAAAAATTGAGAAACCAGAATTGGGCTCTAAACGGTTTCTGGGCATCATAAAAGATTGGTTCGAAAATGATGCCGAAGAGGTCTGAGAATTAACTTCATATTGTTTATAAATAAACGAGTGATAAAAAATCGTTACATATCTATTAAATAAATTTATTCTAGTAAAAATAAAAGTTCATTTCCCTAATCATAAATACCACACATAGCCATGGAAAGCATTATAAAATTTACTCCCAAACAAAAGACTTCGATCATCAAGGTTATCGGAGTGGGGGGCGGCGGCAGCAACGCAGTGAATTATATGTTCAAACAAGGAATTGAAGGAGTCGACTTTGTGGTATGCAATACCGATATGCAGGCATTGTCGGCCAGCCCTGTTCCTGTCAAAGTGCAGCTTGGAGAATCCGGTTTAGGTGCCGGTTCAATTCCTGAAGTAGCTGAGCAAGCAGCTTTGGATTCTTTAGAGAAGATTAAAGCCGTACTGGATGAAGATACGGAAATGGTCTTTATCACAGCGGGAATGGGTGGTGGTACCGGTACCGGTGCAGCACCTGTTATTGCCAAATTCGCAAGGGAAAATGGGCTTTTGACGGTTGGAATTGTAACTCTTCCCTTTCATTTCGAAGGAAGACGCAAAATGCTGAAAGCAAAACAGGGAATTGAAGAAATCAGGAAATATGTTGATACGCTTTTGGTGATCAGTAATGATAAACTTCGTGGTTTGTATGGCGATTTGGGTTTGGGAAATGCTTTTTCTCATGCAGATAATGTTCTTGCTACAGCGGCTAAAGGTATTGCAGAGTTGATCACTGTCCATGGTTACGTTAACGTTGACTTCAACGATGTCAAAACAGTGATGAAAGACAGCGGTAAGGCCATTATGGGATCTGCAATTAAAGAAGGTGAAGATCGTGCCATCAGAGCTATAGAGGATGCAATGAGCTCACCGTTGCTTAATGACAACAATGTCTATGGCGCTAAGAATATACTTCTTTATATGACAGCTGGTTCTGATGATATTACCATGGATGAAATTACTGTTATAACAGACTATATTTCTGATAAATGTGGTGAAGATTCAGCCAATGTCATCTGGGGCCGTGGTATCGATGAAAATATGGGTAAAAGGCTTGGAGTGACCATTATTGCTACTGGTTTTGATGAAGAGGAACAGTTAAATCAGTTAAGAGAAATACAAGCAGAACAACAACCCAGCCCCAAGATAGTATTCAAGGATGATACTTCTGATCTGAAGAAAAGTATATTCAATCTAAGCGATAGTTATACTCCGAATACAGCTAAACAGGAGGAGCCTGAGGAAGAAATACGTGTGGTAAAGAAAGTGTCTCACGATGAAGACAATATTATGGAATCTGATTCTTCAATTAATCCAGATACCAGGAAAGTTTATTCTTTAGATCAGGATGTGGATGATGATAGAAATGAGCATCATTCATCTGGTAGCGAAAGTGACTTTTTCCTTCCTTTGGACAAAGATGAGCTTATGGTGAAACATACCAAACCTGCAGTACCAAAACCAACTCCAAAGGTGGTAAATGAACCTGTCCCTGTAACAAAGGATAATTCAGAACTCAATGCGCAGGCAAAAGTCCGTATTCAAAGATTGACCGAGTTAAGTGCTCTGAAGCCGACAGATGCATTTAAGGAGGAGGAAACACCTGCATATTTAAGAAGGAAAGTCCAACTCTCTGAGCCGAACTATTCAAGTGAATCCCAGGTTTCTCATTACATTTTGTCTGAAGACAGCAGGAAGAATCCAATTATTAAATCAGACAATTCATTTTTACACGACAATGTCGATTAGTGTAAAAAAATATTGAATTGAAAAATAGAAACACTATAAAAATGGAACTGGAAAAGATTATAAACAACGATCTAAAAGAGGCTATGTTGGCAAAAGATCGTCGTAAACTTGAGGCCATAAGAGCCATAAAAGCAGCTTTGTTGCTTGAAAAAACAGGTGCTGATACTACGAGTGCTGAAATTCCGGAAGCTGTTGAATTAAAATTGCTTCAAAAACTAGTAAAACAAAGACGTGATGCAGCAAAAATTTATAATGAGCAGAAAAGGGCTGATCTTGCTGAAGAGGAAGAATACCAGGCTTCCATCATAGAGAAATATCTTCCTCAGCAGTTGTCGGAAGAGGAAGTAAAAGCAATTATATCAAAGATTGTTGCTGATTTAGGTGCCAGTACTATAAAAGATATGGGACGTGTAATGGGAGAGGCTTCTAAGCAATTAGCTGGTAAGGCTGATAATAAAACCATTTCCGGAATTGTACGTTCCTTGTTAGGTTAATTGAAATTAAAGACAAAAAAAGAGCGCAGGACATTCCTGCGCTCTTTTTTTATTATAACATTTTGTAGGTTTATGCCAACGCTACACGTTTGAAGTCAGTAACGGTAAGTTCTTTATTGTATTCCTTCAAATACTGGTCAACTGATTTTTTAGAATCTTTAATGAAGGCCTGATTTAACAAAGTGCTTTCCTTAAAGAATTTGTTAAGTTTACCCAAAGCAATTTTTTCCAGCATATCTTCAGCTTTTCCTTCCTGACGTGCCTGCTCTTTGCCAATTTCAATTTCCCTGTCAATCATATCCTGAGGAACAGTGTCTTTGTCAACAGCTACAGGAGCCATAGCGGCAATCTGCATAACTACATCATGACCTGCTGTCTCCAAATTGTCTCCCGATTTATTCAAACCTGCAATACTTGCAATGCGGTTTCCCGGGTGAATATATGAATAAACACTGTCAGCGGCCAAAGTTTCATATTTGCCAAGCTCTATTTTTTCTCCGATAACACCTGTTTTGTCAACAAGAGATTCTCCAACGGTCCGATCATTCAGTTTGGCAGCTTTCAGATCATCTGCTGATTGAATTTTATTAGCGACAGCAAGATCGATAATTGACTCTACATAACTGATAAAATCCTGATTTTTTGCAACAAAGTCTGTTTCGCAGTTTACCATTACTACAGCGGCAAAAGTTTTATCCTGGCTAATTTTAGCAAGAACAACGCCTTCACTAGCATCACGATCAGCACGTTTTGCAGCAATTTTCTGGCCTTTTTTACGCAAATAGTCAATGGCCTTTTCCATATCGCCATCTGATTCCATGAGTGCCTGTTTGCAATCCATCATCCCGGCACCGGTGGTCTTTCTCAGTTCGTTTACTTCTTGTGCAGTAATTTTCATTTCAGTATTTTTTTCAATTAATCCTCGGTGTCATCTTTTTTCTTAGCAACTGGTTTTTTCACAGCTTTAGCTTTTTTCTTGATAGCTTCTTTTTCAGCTTCAATATCAGCTTGCTCTTCAGCCAGTCTTAAGTTTTCTGATTTAGTTTTGATATCAGCTTTCAAACGAGCTTCTTTCATTGTATCATCTTCATCCTTGTCTTTCTTATCTGAACTCTTTTCGCGTTCGACCTGACGTTCAGAAAGACCATCAGTGATAGCTGAGACAACAACATTCAAGATTAAAGAAATTGATTTTGATGCATCATCATTTGCCGGAATCGGGAAATCAATTAAAGTAGGATCTGTATTGGTATCAGTGATAGCAAAAGTTGGGATGTTTAATTTCCTTGCTTCAGCAACAGCGATTTTTTCTTTGTTGATATCTACAATAAATAAAGCTGCAGGAATACGGCTCATATCAGCAATGCTACCCAGGTTCTTTTCCAGTTTTGCTCTTTCACGGGTAACCTGTAAGCGTTCACGTTTTGAAAGGTTCTTCCATGAGCTGGTAGTCATCATCTTATCGATACTGTTCATTTTTCTTACAGCTTTGCGAATGGTAGCAAAGTTGGTAAGCATTCCACCAGGCCAGCGTTCTGTTACGTAAGGCATGTTGATTTTTTTAACTGTATCAGCAACGATGTCTTTAGCCTGTTTTTTTGTGGCAACAAACAGAATTTTGCGACCTGACTTAGCAATTTGTTTCATTGCATTAGCGGCCTCTTCCATTTTTGCCTGTGTTTTGTAAAGGTCGATAATGTGGATACCGTTACGCTCCATGAAAATATAAGGAGCCATGTTTGGATTCCATTTGCGTCTGAGGTGGCCAAAATGAACACCAGCCTCAAGCATTTCTTCAAAGCTTACTTTTATCATTTTTTGATTTTTAATTTGTTTACATTCACTAAAATCAATTATCGAATAGCCACAATTGCGGGTTTCGATAATTTGGATACTAAACTCAATCCGACAGCTGGAAAAATTCTAACGTTTGGAGAACTGGAATTTCTTACGGGCCTTTGGCTGACCTGGTTTCTTACGCTCTACCATACGTGGGTCTCTTTTCATGAGGCCGTTTTCTTTCAATACAGGACGGTATTCTTCGTTTATTTTTACTAAGGCTCTTGAAATGGCAAGTCTGACAGCTTCAGCCTGACCATTAATTCCACCACCTTTTAAGGTTACTTTAATGTCGTAGTTTCCAGTATTTTTTGTAAGCATCAGAGGTTGTTCGACAACGTAGTGGAGGTTTGCCGTTGGGAAGTACTCTTTAAAATCTTTGCCATTGATGACAATTTTACCATCACCATCTTTTACGTAAATTCTGGCAACGGCTGTTTTTCTTCTACCGAGTGCGTTTAATACTTCCATCTCTTATTTAATTGAATTTAAATTAATTTGTTTCGGTTTCTGGGCTTCGTGATTGTGTTCTGCTCCTGCATATACATGCATGTTACGGAACAACTGGCTACCAAGTTTGTTTTTAGGCAACATACCTTTGACTGCTTTTTCGACCATAGCAGTAGGTTTTTTAGCCATCATTTCTTTGGCAGAAGTGATGCGCTGACCACCTGGATATCCTGTGTGACGAACATATTCTTTCTGTTCCCACTTGTCACCTGTAAGTCTGATTTTATCAGCATTTACGATAATAACATAATCTCCAGCATCAGCGTGTGGGGTGAAATTGGTTTTGTATTTTCCCCTGAGAAATTTGGCAGTAATGGAAGCGAGTCTTCCCAACACCTGATTCTCCGCATCAATCAAAATCCACTCTTTGTTGGCAGTCTTTTGATTGGCACTAATTGTCTTGTAACTTAAAGTATCCATCTATCTATTTGTTTCTTAAGTCTTTTTGCTTTTTAAACCGAAAATCGGGGTGCAAAAATAGAAACTATTTTCCAACTAACCAAAGTTTTAAAAACTTTCTTCTCTATTTTTTTGCTATTTGAAACCCTCTTTTGCAAAAGTTCGGATTTTTTTTATTATTTTTTCCCTTTTAAGGGATTTTTTCCTGTCACAGATTATTACAAAATCTCCTCATAAACTTTCATCAAATCCTGAGCGATTTTTTCTTCCCGGAATCTCATAGTATATTGATAACCGCTTTCTATCATTTTGTTTTTCAAATTATTGTCTGTAAGAATACGAGTAATGGCTTCTGCTATTTCATCTGAATTTTTAGGATCGTTATATAAGCTGTCGGGGCCGCCTGCTTCACTAAAACATCCTTTTTCAGTTGTGATTACCGGAATCCCGGAATTTAATGCTTCAATAATAGGGATTCCAAAACCTTCAAAAATGGAAGGATAGACAAAAATTTCACTCATCTGGTACAAAGCCGGCAGGGAATCTGTTTCTACTTCATGAAGAAGTATGACCTGTTTTTCCATTTTATTTTCTCTAATGTAGGCCTTAATTTTTTCCACGTAGGGAGTGAGCCTTCCTGCCAGTACCAATGGAATATCTATATGATGATCATGAATTGCTTTGATAATCTGCAACGTGTTTTTCCGCTCTTCAATAGTTCCCACTGAAAGAATAAATTGATCTGGAAGATTAAATTTCTTTTTAATACTTTTCTTTTCCTCCTGACTCGATTTTTGATAGAAAATAGGATTGCATCCCTGGTAAACAACACTTATTCTTTTTTCATCAATACCGAAAAAAGTGATGATATCTTGTTTGGTTTGTTCGCTTATGGCAATAATTTTATCTGCGTGATTACATGCATAACGGAATTTGTTCTTATAAATGTTCCGGTCTATGGGTTTGTAGAGTTCAGGAAATCTCAGGAATATTAAATCATGGATTGTAACAACAGATTTGACAGATGATTTATGAATATTGTAAGGAATCTCATTACTTAATCCATGATAAATATCCAAACGATGCTTTTGTAATTCTTTGTTAATGCGATAACTTCTCCAGTAATAAGGAAACGCTTTTTGAAAAATATTATGCGGTTGAACCGTTTGCCCGGACTTATTGTCAATAAAATGAAAGCGATCAGAAGTCTTAGGTGTAAAAAGTATATACTCGTTTGCGGGATATTGTTTTGCCAGATAGCTTATCATGTTCCTGCTATAATTTCCCAGCCCGCTTGCATTCAGAAAAGCTCTTTTGGCATCGAACCCTATACGCATAATTTTTTTTCGCAAAAATACATATTCCAACCTGAGATGTCTTAGATATGCAATGCGAAAATTTCATGAAAAAAAAGGCGGCTTTCTTAAAAAGCCGCCTTTGAAATATATATGGAGTAACTAGGATTGTCAGTATCTAATTATTGTAAAGCTGGAAACTGCAGCATCAATATTCAGATGGATCTTGTTTTTTGCAGAATCATAGTTGTCCGTTTGATAATGCCCGTCGCCCAATTTATGGAAGCCACTCATATTTTTATCAGAAAGTACTGAGCTTAACTGTAGGTCACATCCGGATGACTCAGGAACACGCAATGTGATAGAAGAAGCTCCGGCATCAAGTGTTACACGGGTGTCAGGATATAAATTTCCAAGTGTTACATCAAAGGAACCGGCACCACCATCCATGTCAAAACTTTTTACTTTATAAGGACTGAGGTCGAAATTGAGCTGACTTGCACCTGCATTCAGATTGATGTCCCAAACAGGCTTCGAATTCAATTTAATATAAACTTCTCTGTGTTTTGAGTTAAAAAGATATACGTGGTTACGCCTTTCCGATATTTCAATTTTAGAATGTGTCCCTTTCTGTTCGACGAAATATTTGTAATTCTCACGATTTCCGGTCTGTCTCAGGTCAAGAAGATCATTGGTCGTATCTTTCATATAAAAACTTCCTGCTGCAGCATCAAAATTTACTGATGCAGTTTCAATGCTGTCGTTAAAAGGAATGTTGAACGTTTGAGCTCCCTTGAATGATGACCAGTCGGAATCATGAACAGAATAGTCGAAAAGGTATTCAAAGCCAGAGCGGTCTCTATTGGAAGGGGCATGAGTAACGAACCACGTTGCTCCACCAAGGACAAGAACCAAAAGTCCTATTTTGAATGGGTCGCGCATAGGTAGTACGGAAATCCCCCAGAGGATGAAAATTACAGGCCATAACTTGAGGAAGCTGTACCAGTCAAAATAGATAAGATCTAGGTTCCGTCCTATGGCTAATCCACCGATGATTATCAGAATTAGACCCCAAAATACATTTTTATATTTCATGGCTTTATTTTTTAGAGTTGAATAAATTCGGTTCAATAATAAAGATTCCTCCTATAATTAACAAGGCTGGCCAGAAATTACTCAGGTGGAACCAGGGTACTAAATGATTGGCAAGAAAAACAAATCCCAAAACGATCAGGATAATACCAGCCAACAGGCTGGTATTTGATTTTCTGTCACTACTTACAGGTTCAGAAGTATCTGCATTTGGATTGGCGGGATTAGATCCCTCTGTGTTGGATTGTTGCGCATCTCCGGGATTTTGTTGTGGCCCAGGAGTTGCTTCAGTGTATGGTGTGAAATAAGGTTCCGCAGGAATCACAATCCACATAATGATGTAAGCTAAAAGTCCGCCGCCTCCCAGGAAGAAGACAAGAACAAAGAGTAGTCTGACTATGACAACATCAATTTCAAAATAGTTTGCAAGTCCTCCAGCCACTCCACCAATGACTTTGTCTCTTCGTGACCGGTATAATTTCTTTGAATTTCCCATGATGATGAATTTTTTGTTTGTGATGCAAAAATATGCTATCCGTCACCCGGCGAAAATAAAAATTCGGCGACTGGGGGTGTTTTGTCGGTAAACGGAGAATTGCAGTAGGGGTAATAGTTTTCATGTATTTGAAGCTTTTATTCCCGAAGCTGACAATGTCCCTTTACCAATCGTTAAACTTCCTTAAAATTATGTTAAATATTCGCGGTATCACTGTGCTTAACTAACAACCTCAGTTGGATTAACTATTTTACAGTGAATTGTATATATGCTACGCTCGCGTAATTTGTACCTGTTTTAAATTAACAGGCGTAAATAAAATATTTATTGATATAGCCTAAGATATTGTAATTTTACGGGCACAAAAAATTAATTTTAAATTATATTAAACATATTTTAAAACGATGGAGAAAATTAAAGTACTAAATCCGGTAGTCGAGCTTGATGGAGATGAAATGACACGGATTATTTGGGCAATGATTAAGGAAAAACTGATTTTACCTTATCTGGATGTTGATTTGAAATATTACGATCTTGGTATTGAAAAGAGAGATGAGACTGATGATCAGATTACTGTTGATGCTGCTAACGCAATTAAAAAGTACCGTGTTGGTGTAAAATGCGCTACCATCACTCCGGATGAGCAAAGAGTCGAAGAGTTTGGTTTGAAGAAAATGTGGAAATCTCCCAATGGTACTATCAGAAATATTTTAGGCGGTACCGTTTTCCGTGAACCAATTTTGATGAGCAACGTTCCAAGACTCGTGCCAGGTTGGGAAGAACCCATCATCATCGGCCGTCATGCTTTTGGCGATCAATACAGAGCTACTGATTTTGTAACCAAAGGAAAAGGGAAGCTGACCATTACATTTTCACCGGAAGATGGTAGTGAACCTCAGGTACATGATGTTTATGATTTTGAAGGTGATGGAATTGCAATGGCTATGTATAATACCGACGAATCTATCCGCGGATTTGCATACTCATGCTTCAATATGGCACTGGAAAAAAAACAAGTACTTTTCCTCTCCACAAAAAATACAATTCTTAAAAAATACGACGGCAGGTTCAAAGATATTTTCCAGGAAATTTATGATAACGAATTCAAGGGGAAATTCGAAGATAAAGGTATCTACTACGAACACCGCCTGATCGACGATATGGTTGCCCAGGTAATCAAAAACAAAGGTGGCTTTGTTTGGGCTACAAAAAATTACGACGGTGACGTGCAGTCAGACGTTCTGGCACAGGGCTTTGGCTCACTAGGCCTGATGACTTCTGTTTTATTGACTCCTGACGGAAATACTGTTGAAGCAGAAGCTGCACACGGAACTGTTACTCGCCACTATCGCCAACATCAACAGGGAAAAGCAACCTCTACCAACCCGATCGCTTCTATCTATGCATGGACCCGTGGTTTGCACTATCGTGGAAAATTCGATGGCAACAAGGCACTGATGGATTTTGCAACTGCTTTGGAAGAAGTTTGTGTTGAAACTGTTGAATCTGGTAAAATGACCAAAGATCTCGCCATGTTAATTAAAGGGGATAAATTGACGGATAAAGATTATCTTACCACAGAGAAGTTCCTGGATGCTTTAGATCAGAACCTCCAGATTAAACTGGGTTTGAAATAATTATTAACCTCAAAAAATATTATTATGGCAACATTAAAAGACAAACTTAGAGAAAAAATTGAAGCCCATCGTCCAAGGACAGCTCGCCTTTTGAAAGAATTTGGCGACGTTAAAGTCGGTGAGGTAACGATTGAACAGTGTATTGGTGGAATGAGAGGCGTAAAAAGCCTTGTAACCGATATTTCTTATCTCGATCCGTTCGAAGGTATCCGTTTTCGCGGAAAAACCATTCCTGAAGTGATGGCAGCTTTGCCAAAACCGAAAGGCAAAGATTATCCTTATGTTGAAGGTTTTTGGTACTACCTGTTGACAGGAGAAGTGCCGACGTTGCAGGAAACATTGGACGTGGTTGAAGAATTCAAGGAAAGAAGAAAAGTTCCGCAGTATGTTTTTGATATCCTGAAGGCTATGCCTAAGGATACCCATCCAATGACTATGTTTTCCGCAGCAGTACTTTCCATGCAAAACGAATCAAAATTTGCTAAATTCTACAATGAAGGATTTAACAAGATGATCGCATGGGAATCCATGTATGAAGATTCTACCGATTTGATAGCAAGACTTCCTGTGGTTGCAGCCTTTATCTACAGATTGAAATACAAAAACGGAGATATTATTGCTCCGGATGACAATCTGGATTTAGGAGGCAATTTTGCTCATATGATGGGAATTCCTGAACCTTATGATGATGTGGCTCGTATGTATTTCATCATCCATTCAGATCATGAATCAGGAAACGTTTCGGCTCACACAACTCACCTTGTTGCATCAGCACTCTCCGATGCTTATTATTCACTTTCTGCTGGTCTTGATGGTTTGGCAGGTCCTTTGCATGGACTGGCTAATCAGGAAGTTTTGAGCTGGATTCAGGATGTGATGGCAAAGATGGACGGAAAACTTCCTTCAGAAGAAGAAATGAAGAAATTCGTTTGGGATACTTTGAACAGTGGTCAGGTTATTCCGGGATATGGTCACGCAGTGCTGCGTAAAACCGACCCGCGTTACATGTCACAACGTGAGTTCTGTCTGAAACATCTTCCCAACGACCCGATTTTTGCTTTCGTCTCCCGTTTGTATGATGTCGTTCCTGATATCCTGAGAGAACAAGGTAAAGCAAAAAATCCATGGCCGAATGTTGATGCTCAGTCTGGAGTTATCCAATGGTACTATGGTCTGCGTGAATATGATTTCTATACTGTTCTGTTTGGTGTTGGAAGAGCCATGGGTGTTCTTGCAAATATTACCTGGGACAGGGCTTTAGGTTATCCTATCGAAAGACCGAAATCATTAACCACAGATATGTTGGAAAAAGTTGCAGGAATCTGATAACTTTTGTTTTTCTTATAAAGAAACCCCGCATCATGCGGGGTTTTCTTTTTTTATGATATTGCATTCAATATTATACAATCCAGCACAATTAATTCGTAGTTTCTTTACTGAGGTTTGTCTGTCTCCTGGTTTAATTTGTCGAGAAATATCATCCGACGGGAATATTTACAACGATCGTATTGTCAAAAAGGCAAACACTTAAATTCTAAAAACAATGAAAAAATTAGGAATGCTTATCGTAGTGCTGATCTTTGCCGGGACGCAGTTCGTCATGGCACAGCCACAGAATCCGCAACCACCTCAGCAGCCACAACAAGTATCCCCGGTCAGGGAATATATACAGAAAAATGTGCTGCCGGTTGTAGAAAAAGAACAAAGTAAGTTGATGGCCGCATTAACTGCTGAAGAAAAACAAGAACTTACAAAAATTAAGGACCAGTTTAAAGATTTAAGGCCGGGACCTATGGGCGCTCCTGGAGCAGGGATGCGTGGAAATTTTGAACGCCCTATGATGCGAAACGACAGAGCTGAAGTTCATGGTCTTCTTGATCAGGCACAGAAAATTGCAGATGCTCATCCAAAAGCTGCTGCTGCTTACAAAGATGCAATCGAGGCAATGATGGAGAAATGGACTAAAGATATAAACGCCATAAGGGACGAAAATGCTCCTGGTTATGGCCGTGGTATGAATCGCAATAACAAAACTCCGTTTATTCTTGACAGATTGAGTGATCCGGCTTTTGGTTTAATGTTTAATGGTGACCTTTTTCCAATGAATATGAAACCGGGGATGAGGCCTGGAATGGGATATGGAAACTATGGCCGCAGAGGAACATTCAATGGTCCCATGTATGGAGGAATGATGTGCGATTACGGAAGAATGGGAAGGAATATGGGATATCGTCATCAGGGAATGGGTCGTGACTTTGGTCGCGGTTGCTATGACTGCTATGGGATGAATGATAGATATGCCATGCACAGAAATTTCGGTGGGATGATGAGAGCCATGAATCCTGAAACTAAAAAAGAAGTCCTGGCTTATGCTGAGAAAAATATTTTTCCGGTGTTAAACGAAGAAAGAGAAGCATTTGATAAGGTGTTGAAGAATTCAGAGAAAAAAGAGATTGAAAATGCAAGGAAAAATATTGCTGATTTAAGAGGGCAAATGAAAAAATATTGGGAAAACAAACCTGCCGGACCAGGTAGGGGAGATTCTACTCGTTTAGCTTTAAGAATCCGGATGGAAAAAAATATGCTGGCTCTGAATGAAATAGTTCTAAATCATTTCACTGAATTGCATGCAAACCTTGATAATTTGAAAGAACACATGCCGACATGGAGAGAAGGCATGAGAGAGGTTGTTTTTCAGAATATGAAGAAGGAAGGTTTTGATTGTCCCATGAGACATGGCTATGGACGAATGATGAATCGTGGGGGCAGAATGATGAATTTCAACGGAAACCACAGGATGATAACTCCCGGAATTCGCTTCCTGTTATATGATCCGGCTCATCCCGGCGAACACTTCTTTCCGTTAAGCAACAAGATACCAACGGGTGAGAATTCAAAATAGTTTTTTGTTTAGTTGCGATGTAAAAGCCAGCAGGATTCTGTCTGGCTTTTATTTTTTATAATCGTTTTAAAAATAGGAGAATAAACGTTCTAAATCATTAATCTGTTTGGTAGTTAACGAAAAATGCCCTACTTTCGGGCGTTCAAAAAACGTAGGAAGAAATGACTAAAAAACCGCATCTTAGCTTCTGGCAGATATGGAACATGAGCGTCGGGTTTTTCGGGATCCAGTTTGGTTTCGCATTACAAAATGCCAATGTCAGTAGAATTTTTCAAACATTGGGCGCTGAAATTGGTAATTTATCGATTTTGTGGGTTGCAGCACCTGTGACAGGACTTCTGGTCCAGCCAATTATCGGGCATTACAGCGACAAAACCTGGAGCCGTTTAGGAAGAAGAAGGCCTTATTTTTTAGCCGGTGCGCTTTTGGCTTCGTTGGCTCTGTTGGTAATGCCTCACTCTTCGGTACTTTGGATGGCTGCAGGAATGCTCTGGATTCTGGATGCTTCTATTAATGTTTCCATGGAACCTTTTCGTGCCTTTGTGGGCGACATGCTTCCCGATGAACAGCGTACGCGAGGATTTGCTATGCAAAGCTTTTTTATCGGCACTGGTGCGGTTATTGCCAGCGTTTTACCATGGGTGATGACCAACTGGCTCCATATTAGTAATACTGCACCCGAAGGAGTTATCCCTCCATCTGTCAGATGGTCGTTTTACATAGGAGGCGTTATTTATTTCATTTCAGTTCTGTGGACTATTATCACCACAAAAGAATATACTCCTGAACAACTTGATTCTTTCAACGAGGTGGATATTCAGAAACAGGAAGCTGTAGAAACTATCGATTTTGAAGCTGTCATGAAGAAAGGGAAAAAGCAGTTTGTTAATGGATTCTTTTGGCTTTTGGCTGGTGCTATACTGACATACTGGTTCTATTATGATAAACTCACAAAAGATCTGTATGTACTTTCCTTTGGCTTTATTGCGTTTGGGGTCCTTATGATAATTTCTGGAGGTCTCCAGCTAAAAAGAAGTCACAAGTCGGCATTGGTGGTGATTATGAATGATATGTTCAGTATGCCGAAAACCATGTGGCAACTGGCATTTGTCCAGTTTTTTAGCTGGTTTGCCCTTTTTGCCATGTGGATTTACACAACACCGGCCATCACGCAGTATGTTTTCCATTCTTCTGATACTGCCTCTGCAGCTTACAACAACGGAGCAGACTGGGTTTCTATTTTATTTGCGGTTTACAATGGTTTTGCTGCTCTCGTTGCCTGGTTTCTTACACCGATGGCCCGACTTACAAACAGAAAGATTACTCACTCGATTTCCCTGATCTTGGGTGGGCTGGGACTTTTATCCATATATTTTATCAAAGACCAGTATTTGCTTCTGGTTTCCATGCTTGGAGTTGGTGTAGCCTGGGCGAGTATTCTTTCCATTCCTTACGCCATTCTTACCAATGCATTGCCTCATGACAAGATGGGAATCTACATGGGGATTTTCAACTATTTCATTGTGATTCCTCAGATAGTAGCTGCTGCTATTTTAGGTTTCTTCCTTGATAAATTCTTCCACAGTGATGCAGTTTATGCGTTGATTCTGGGTGGAATTTCCATGTTTATAGCTGCCGCCCTTGTTTTGTTTGTGAGGGATAGTCAAAGCTAAGATGTTTTATCACGATACATGGGTTACCCTTTCGGGGATAAAATTATTTGTCAGGAAGATACACCGGGAGAAAAAGATCAATGCCGGTTCGCCTGTCATTGTTTTTTTGCACGAAGGATTAGGTTCTGTGGAACAATGGAAAGATTTTCCTGAGAAGCTGGTGAGTGCAACCGGCCTTGATGCCGTTGTTTACGACAGGCTGGGATATGGAAAATCCGGTCCGCTAACCGAAAAAAGGGGAATAGACTATATTCACAAAGAAGAAAAATTCCTTCATAATCTGATAGAAGCACTTAATCTTAATTCTTATTTTGTGGTGGGACACAGTGAAGGAGGGTCGTTAGGGTTAATCCATGCTTCGAATCATCCAAAAGATTTGTTGAAAGTGGTTACACTTTCTGCAAATTCATTCAATGAACCTAAGATAGCCCCGTCAATAGAGGAAGTGATAAAAACTTATGAAGCGCCGCAAAGCAAGCTTAAAATTGCTCTGACAAAGTATCATGGTGAAAAGACTGATGATGTGTTTTATGCCTGGAGCAAAACCTGGACAGCCCCGTTTTTTCATTCCTGGAACATTTTGGATGAATTAACCAAAATAGAAGTTCCCGTTCAATCTTTTCATGGAAAAAATGACCAGTATACCAGCCTTCAACAAATTGAAAATATAAAAAGACTGGTGACTGCACCCAAGGAGATAATTATTCTCGATGATTGCAGTCACCATCCGCATTTCGACCATCAGGATGTGGTCGTAAAAAATATAACTGATTTTTTAAGTCAGGCTTGATTTTGTTATCTGGCCTTCACCAGCTCGTAATCCATATTCACGAATAAATCTGCTTTCGATTTAAGCGATTGCACAGCTTTGTGTTCTGCTTCCAGTGTCTGCATGCGCAGTTCATCGGTTTTTTCCTTGCCACGTGAGGTTTGTGCTTTTTTGGTTTCGTGGTAAGTCAGTTCAATGAAAACATGCAAGTCAACGCCTTCTGTATTCACCGCATACAATCCGTCCAGCACCAGCATGTCGATCCCATCAAAATCAGTGGTTAAAGTATCCACATGTTCGGTCACCAAATCAACGCAGGGCATACTGGATTTCCGGTTATTTTTGAAATCGTCAACGGTCTTTTGAACACCTTCCCAGTTGATTTCTCCCAGGCCGACAACATTGGCAACCCCATTCTTTTCCCGCCACGCTCTGCGTTCCAGCGGCAGGGTTTTAAAGAAATTATCAAGGTGCACCGGCTTGGCAAAAATGTTGTATTTACGTAGCTCTTTGGCCACAACATGGGTCAGCTCTGATTTACCGGAGCCTGATTCTCCTGAAATGGCAATAATATATTTGTCCTTTTTATTTTTGAGAATCTCTTCCACAATCCCGGCACCTACTTTCCGGTGTTTGTCTTCAATCAATAAAACATCTTCAAGCATGTTCTTTATTTTTAAGATATTGATTTTAAAATTGTTTTAAACCTTTATAGAAAAGGGATATATTTGTCTTAATTATTTGGAAATCAAAACTTCTTCATCTGCTTTCAGCGACACTTCTTTGCCAAAAGCTTTGATTTTCACATCCTGGTCTGCTTTTACAGACACGTCACCATTATTGACGGAGAAGGAATAGAAAACATTTTTGAAATTCATGTTGAAATACAATTTATTCCAGTCTTCAGGCAAAGAAGGATTTATTTCCAGATTTTCTTTCCTGAGCTGGATTCCGGCATAAGTGGAAAGCGCGATCAGAATGGTTCCTGCCATTACACCTGCATGAATACCTTCTCCGGTAGTTCCGCCCTGGATATCGTTAAAATCGCTGGAAAGCGCATCCGAATACAATTCCCAGCTTAAGTCCTTATCACCGATCATCTGGGCAAGCTGTGCATGAACCACGCGGCTCAACGTTGACCCGTGTGAAGTGCGTTTCAGATAGTAATCCAGATTTTTCTGGAGATAATCTTCAGGCAAATGATAGCCCATCTCAGACAGTAATCCATCGACTTCTTCTTTGTTGAGATTGTAGAAGGTCATGAGCATATCGGCTTGTTTGGCTACTTTGTATTCGTCGGCAGATTTTCCTTCTGCTTTCAGCAGGCGGTCCATCCGGTAAACATTGCCGTATTTCTGACGGTAATAATCCCAATCCAGTTCTTTCAGTTCAAAATATCCGTCGTATTGTGCTATGATTCCTTCTTCAGAAATTACCAGTCTGAGTTTTTTGCGGACATCCTGCCAGTGATTTATTTCCTCATCATTCATGTTCAAAAGCTTGAACAAATCGACCTTAGACTGGGGATCCATCTGTGAAAGCATGCTTTCGGCCATTTTGAACAGCCATGCTACCATGATATTGGTATATGCATTGTCCGTTATTCCGCCTTCTTCGGTATCAGAATATTTTTCATGGAATTCATCTGGCCCCATTACACCACCAATGCTGTAACGCTGGTTTTCTTCACTCCAACGGGCCTTGCTTTCCCAGAAACGGCAGATTTCCAGAAACATTTCCATGCCGTATTTTTCGAGGAATTTTTTGTCTTGTGAAATGTGGAAATACTCCCAGATGTCATAAGCTACAGCCAGCGAAACGTGCCTTTGCAGGGATGAATGATCAGGACCCCATTCACCGGAAACCGGATTCAGATGGACTACCTGGGTTTCTTCACTGCCGTCGCTTCCGCTCTGCCAGGGATACATAGCGCCTTTGAAACCATATTCTTTGGCATACTCACGTGCTTTTTCCAGCCTGCGGTAGCGATACATGAGCAATGAACGTGCAGTTTTGGGATAATGAATATCGTAAAAAGGAAGGATAAACAACTCATCCCAGAAAATGTGGCCACGGTATGCTTCACCGTGAAGACCACGGGCGGTAACGCTGGCATCCAGATTTTCATTGTTTTTTGAAGCGGAGATCAGCAAATGGTAAAGATGCAGACGCAGCAGTTTTTGAGAAAGTCTGTCACCCTCCAGGCGGATGTCAATTTCGTTCCAGAGTTTCTTTCTCTCTTCGTTTGATTCATTCAGGATGGCATCATAAGTGCCGGCTGTGCTCGCCAGACCAAGAGCTTCAGTCATGGCATATTCTTCTTCTTTGCTGGTAAAGATTGCAACTACTTTTTCCAGCTCAAGGCTTTCACCAGCCACCACTTCCTGTTCCAGGATAGAATAAACAACACCTTCATCAGTGGTATGTGCAATTTCTGTCTCAACTTCCCGGTCATTTCTTTTTAAGCTGATTTTAGCAGCCTCGCAAATATCAATGTGCGATTGATTGGTTCTCACTTTCAACCAGGACAGGTTTCTTTCTCCGCCCTGATCAATGGGTTGCAGATGTTTTGATTCCAGGTCTCTATAGCGCTCCACCCCCTCGTTTTGAATAGCTCCGTCCAGTGCTGTGCAAATGCTGATATTGCCCGAATAGTTAATGGGCGTAATCTTGTAACGCAGGGCGGCAAGGTGTGGCTGGCTCATGCTGCCGAAGCGACCGGATTCTATCAAACTGATGTTTCCTTCTTCATCCTTGATGGTCATTTCACGATGAAGCAGGCCTGTTTTAAAATCCAGCCGGCGAAGGATGGAAAGAATTTCAACTTTATTAATATCAAGCCACAGGCCATCATCAATTTTAAATCTTACCCTTGACCATTGCGGACAATTGACAAAATCTTCATTTGCGATGTCGCGATCCTGAATTTTCGTAATCAGCCTGTTATAAATCCCGGCAATATAAGTTCCCGGGTAATTGATTTTGTTGGCAACGGATTCTTCCATGGCGCCGCGGGTACCAAAATAACCATTTCCAATGGCCAGCAGGGCTTCGCGTGAACGTTCTTTTTTCGGATCGTAGTCATGATATTCCAGTTTCCAGTTATCGTCATCCAAACTTTGCTGGAACCATTCTTCTACATCATTCATGTCGATTTCTTCCAAATCGGCTACTACGATGTCTGCACCGTTCCTTCTGAGTTCAGCGGTATTGTCTTCGCGGGCAATGCCCAACACGAGTCCGAAATTGCCGTTCTTTCCAGCAGCGACACCAGAAACAGCATCTTCAACAACCACCGAATTGTGAGGATTAGCTCCCAGGTTTTTGGCAGCAGTAAGGAAAATGTCCGCAGCCGGTTTCCCTTTCAGTCCTAACTCAGCGGAGACAACTCCGTCTACACGGGTTTCCACTAAATCTTCAAGGCCGGCAGCTTTTAAAACAGATTCACAGTTTTTACTGGAAGAAGCAACTCCGACTCTCACTCCGGCATCTTTAAGGGCTTTCATAAAAGCCACAGTGGAAGGGTAGACTTCTACACCTTCGGTAGATAACACTTCATTGAAAGCAACATTCTTTTTGTTTCCCAGTCCGCAGACAGTCTCTTTTTCTGGCCCGTCGTCAGGGGTTCCAAAGGGGAGCTCAATATTTCGTGATTCGAGAAAACTTTTTACACCGTCATATCTCGGTTTCCCGTCGACATAAGCCAGATAATCTGACTGTGTAAATGGTTTAAAAGGTTCGTTGTGCTCTTTTTCTCTGGTTTTCAAATAATTGTCGAACATCTTTTTCCAGGCTCGGCTATGGACTTTCGCGGTTTGGGTAATGACTCCGTCCAAATCGAATACCACGGATTCGAAGGTGTATTGGGGCATATCTTTTACGTTTTTAGTAGTATGCAAAGTTGAAAATAATTTCAATTATTTGTGGAAATAAAACCACCATGAATCGTTCACTCGTGTTTTTATTGAAACTTTTGCCCAAATTTCCCTATCGCAAACGAGTGAAATCATTTGACTTTTTCTCCACAAATTGCAAAAATAGATTTGTTCTACATAGTACTTCGTGTAATCATGTAAATGATTATTGTAATATTTTACTCAAAAACACATGGGGTTAGTGTAAAAAATACGCTATAATGGTTGCGTAAAAAGATCAATTTTCCGGTTTTATACTGATCAAACAAAAAGGCGAAAAATTTACACCTCTATAGGGGAAAAGAGTTTTAGACGAAAAACATCGCCACCCCGATTACACTTAAAAATGCACCCGCAATCTCAGTAAAATTTACTTTCTGTTTATACAGAATTACAGATGGCAGAATGATGAAAACCAGAACCATCGCCATGATGGTGGAAGCAATACCGGCACTGACGTTTTGAACGGCAAGTAATGAAAAAGATACCCCAAGAAACGGTCCGAAAAAGGAACCGGTTACAATCCCTTTGATGGCCGGTAGATTTTTAAAGGTATTGGAAACATTTTTCCAGCGTTTAAGGAAAGTGATAATTAATGTAAAACCTATCATGGCAATGATAATGCGGATTTGTGTTGAAGCAAAAGCACTATAGCTCCCCATGCCGTATTTGCTGAGGACAATGCCGCCACCTTGTCCCACAGCACCCAAAAATCCAAAAAGTAATCCTTTCGCAGGATATTTCAATTTTATCTTTTCCTGACTATTGGGTTTATTCCAGATAGCAATCGCAATTCCGGAAAGAACAAGCACCATGCCAGCCAGTCCCTTCGGACTTATGGTCTCACCTAAAAAAATCCATCCAAAAAATGCCGCAACAGGAGGGGCCAGTGTCATCATCAGCATGGCCATGCGCGAGCCAATAAGCGGGTAGGAGGAAAAAAGAAAGTAATCACCGGCTATGAAGCCTATCACACCCGACAATCCCAGCCATATCCAGTTGTGAAGTGTGGAATCCACCGGAAGCGCAAGTCCTCTTACAAAATAGGAGAGGATACTCAGAAAAACAAAACCAAACCATAAACGGATAAGGTTAACAGCAAAAGCGCCAACGCGATTGGTGGCACTTTCGAATGCCAATGCCGAAACTGTCCAGAAAATAGCTGTTCCCAGTGCAAAGAATTCTCCTAAATGTGCTTGAGTCATAGTCTGTTTTTGAAGGCAGCAAATTTAGAAATTAATGAATTGAAACAAAGGTCAAAAGAAGGATATTATATATGTCCCTGGCAAAAGATTTAATAAAATTTTTTCGGAATTGGGAAATAAAACACGGATATTTGAAGTCTATATAGTAAGCAACTAAAAAGAAATAATTCACTAAATTAATTTTAATCAGGTAACAGGCTGTTCACAACATGAAGCATGAAATACAAGAAACTAACCTGGGTTTTGAATCCGGCTTTATTTCAAGAAGGCAAAAGGAAAAACTAAATAAGCAAAAGGCATTTGTTATATGGCTTACCGGGCTTTCAGGTGCCGGGAAATCAACTATTGCTAGAAACCTTGAAGCTAGTTTGTTTGAAAACGGAATCAGGACCTTGATTTTGGATGGTGACAATACTCGTATGACTATTAATCACGATCTTGATTTCTCAGCGGAAGGCCGACACGAAAATATTCGACGGGTAGCTGAAATCGCTAAATTACTGAATGATGCCGGTGTTGTAGTGATAACAGCATTTATTTCTCCTTTCAGAGAAGACCGGATTATGGCAAGGGAAATGATTGGAGAGGATTGTTTTATCGAGGTTTTTGTAGATACTCCTCTGGAGCTTTGTATTCAAAGAGATACAAAAGGGTTGTATAAAAAAGCGTTAAAGGGAGGATTAAAAGATTTTACCGGAATAAGCAGTCCGTACGATCTGCCTGAAAAACCTGATATTCATGTCGAGACAAAGGGATGTGCCCCTGAAGAAACGGTGCAGCAAATTGTCGATTGGCTGTCAAAAGAAAAATTGATTGGTCAGGTTAAACTTTAATCGTTGAAATTAATTTTGATCTATTTATGAACACAGCCTTTTTGTAACCTTTCTCAAATATTTTAATTTTGAATGTAAAAAACCGATTTATGAATTATACCCGTGAGCAATTGCATGAAAGACATCGCCTGAGCCATCAGCAGATCGATCGTTGGCTGGGAGAAAATAGTGAGGGGCGGTTTCTGGACGAAAAACTGAAGCAATTAGAGCGCGTCAAAATGTTTCTCAATGTAAGTAGGTTACTGAAGGAAAATGGGGTTGATTTTGTAAGCTTTAAGGGTCCTTTGCTTTCTTATCGTATCTATGGTGACACATCAGTAAGATATTCACATGATGTTGACTTGTTGATCAAAATGGATGATATTGATAAAGTCGTTAAAATCCTTTTCGAAAATGGATACCATTTTACTGAACACGCATTTTGGCCCGAAAAAAAAGCCCAGCAGGAGCTGTTGATTCGTGCTGTTCGTCATTTGAGTTTTATCAATCCCAGGACAAATTTTGTTGTTGAGATTCATTGGGTATTAATGCAAGAACTGCCATTGTCACGTAAAAGGCAGAGAGAAATCTTAGCAAATAATCTCACTGAAATTGAATTTGGCGGACAAAAGCACAGCGTCCTGAAGCCGGAACTTGAATTGTTATATTTGATGATCCACGGTGTAAGCCACAGGTGGGAACGACTGAAATGGTTGGCCGATATCAGGCATTATCCTTTTAAAGAGGTTAATGCAGAAAAGTTTAATAAATTAGTAAAAGAATTTAGGGCTGGTCGAATTGTAGGACAAACTGATTTCATGTTGAAGAAATTCTTTAACGAATCATTACCTTTTTCCCGAAATGGACATTTCCCTGCAAAACTTGTTGATTATTCTATTCAGGCAGTTAATAGCGAGATCAAAGTAGAGAAACCATTTGCTGATTTAATGATTGTATTCAAAAACAATTATTTAATGTTTCCGGGTCTGAAATATAAAAGCAAAATCATCTGGGGAGCGTTCTTTCGACATGGTGATCTTCAGGTGATTAACTCGTCGTCCAAATTGGTGTACTATCTCTATCGGCCTTACAGTCTTATTAAAAGAAGAATTTTACGTGCTGGATAATAAGTTTATCATAAAAAGTTTCGGGCAGTTCTTCAGGCATAAACCTGGAAAATTAATTCTGCTTTTCCTCATTACACTTTTCCTGGGTTTCAATCAGGGACTGACAATAATGTTGTTAATCCCCTTGTTGGGATTAATGACCCCTGTCCCGGCTTCCGGTTCACAGGGCAAGTTAGTGCAAATAATGGATTCCCTGTTGAAGCATTCCGGATATCAGGTTAGTTTGACGTTTATATTGGTACTTTTTGCGATTTTACTGATTTCTGTAGCACTGCTTAATTATGTTCAGTCTATCATGCAGGCTACCTATCAGCAGGAATTTTCATATCAGACAAGAAAAAGGCTGTTCCGTAAAATTATCAAATGTGACTGGAGTTTTCTGAATCAGAAAAGCAAGCATAATCATATCCAGGTTTTCACAACCGAGATTCCAAAAATGACCTTGTACTACTTTTCTTATTTGAATTTTGTAACCAAGATTATTTTCATTGTAACACACATCGCCCTCGCTTTTTTAATTTCAGTAAAGTTCACCCTTTTTATAATTCTTGTCGGCTTATTGGTTTTTGTGCTTTTAAGAAAGAATTTAAACAGAGCAGCATTTCTGGGAGATGCAAACATTCAGGCTTTCAGGAAAATGCTGAAACAAATTGATGAATTCTGGCTCATGATAAAAATGGCCAAGGTTCATAATTCCGAAGACTTTTATTACAATAAGTTTGATGATTCCAACACCCGGATGCTGGAATTTCAGGTAAAACAATCAAAAAACCGTGCTGTTCCGAACCTGTTTTCAAATATTGCAGGAGTAATTGCTTTGATTTTTATAGTCTATATTTCCTACAGGTTTTTAAAGATTCCACTGGCTTCTTTGTTTGTTTTGATTTTACTGTTCTCCAGAATTTTTCCAAAGTTCACCGGCGTCAACAGTGATTTGAACATGATGGTTTCCAATATCCCTTCCGTAAGACTGGTAATGCAGACAGAACAGGAAATAAGGAACAATAAAGTCAATGGTGCTGAATTTAAAGGACAGATCCCATTGAATCATCAGTTGGAGATAAGAAATCTTAATTTCTCATACGTAAGCAATAAGACAATTTTCAATGATTTTTCCGAAGCAATTCCAGCTTATAAAATAACCGGTATACTCGGAAAATCCGGACTGGGAAAAACTACGCTTATCGATCTTTTATCCGGCTTGCTGAAAGCTGATTCAGGGAGCTTGCTTATCGACGGGAAAGAGCTTGCCCGGGAGATGCTCCCTGCCTGGAAAAACGAACTGGGATACCTGCCTCAGGATGCTTTTTTTGTGGAAGGTACCATCCGCGAAAATCTGGTATGGGATTCATCAAAAATTCCGACTGATGAAGACATCCTGAACGTCCTAAAACAGGTGGAAGCCGATCAGTTTGTATTAAGCCAGAATAACGGACTGGATACCCAGATTGTGAATTACCAGTATCATTTTTCAGGTGGCGAAAGACAAAGGCTGGCATTGGCCCGGGTCTTGCTTCGAAAACCAAAGTTGTTATTACTGGATGAAGCGACTTCTTCTTTGGATGTAAACACTGAAGCACAGATCATGGATTGCCTGGTGAAACTGAAAAAAGAGGTTACCATTATTTTTGTAACCCACAGGCAAAGTTTAAAGTCCTATTTTGATAAAGTAATTGATCTGGATAAGGAGAAGACCCTTTAATGGCAGTGTTATGCAAATGTACATGGAAGAATGCTGATTATCGATCCATGAACAAATCCCATATGGGACCAGAGAGTATAAACACTTACTTTATCCCCTCACAGCAGAGAAATTCGGGATGAGTTTTCCTAACCCTGAAATTCTTATCCCGGTATAACAACTTTCCCAACCCACTGACTGGATGAGATATTACTGGGATTTTTCCTGCGAAAACTCTGGTCTACATCCTGGAAGAAAATGAAGAAATGAATTTCATCGCCAGGTGATGTTTGATATAACTCAACAACTGCTTCCCCCTGT